>CAUEPS010000059.1 GCA_959019775.1 uncultured Collinsella sp. | reverse complement strand
TTGTCGGCCTTGGTGAGGCAGACGATAAAGTTGAACTCGTTGCCCTGTAGGTAGTCGATCATGTCGTGGTCGAGCTTGCTGGGGTCGTGGCGGATATCCACCAGAGAGACGACCAAGTTAAAGCTGCGCTCGGAGTCAAAGAAATCGCCAATGAGCTCGGCCCAACGGTCGCGCTCGGCCTTGGAACGACGGGCGAAACCGTAACCCGGCAGGTCCACGAAATGCACGTCGTCGGCCTCAAAGAAGTTGATGTTGCTCGTCTTGCCCGGCGTGCTGGAAACCTTGACCAGGTTCTTGCGGCCAAAGAGCTTGTTCATAATCGACGACTTGCCCACGTTGGAGCGGCCGACGAAGCTCACCTCGGGACAGGTTGACTCGGGGATCTGCGAAACCTTGCCGTAGCTGGCGACGAACTTGGCAAGCTGATAGTTAATGGAATCGGCCATGGACACTCCTTGGTCGTAGGTTCTTACAAATAGACGCGCTATTGCGCAGCGGCAATGCGGCGGACGATATCGAGCGTGATGTCACTTGCGACACGCGCGTACTCGAACAGATCGAACTCGCGCTCGCAAATTGCATCGTACGCCTCGTCACAATTATCGCTGATAGCGCGCAACACCAGGCAATCGACACCATTTTTGGTTGCGACATGGGCAATTGCCGCGCCCTCCATGCCGACACAATCGGCATGCGTCGCCTCGATAGCGTCGTTGCGCATGGTAGCGCCCGTCACAAAGCGGTTACCCGTGGCAATCGTGCCGACCAGGAACTGCTTGGTGCCCTCGTTCGAAGCGACTGCATTTTTCGAAGCGTCAACAAACCCACGCTCAGCAAGCACGTCGGCGGCAATATCGACCAGCGCGGGCGTCGAGCCAAACTCCTCGAGCCCCGGTGCGGACTCGGCGATAAGCGCGGTATCGGTATCCAGATAGCGTAGGCGTTTGCCAATGACCACGTCGTCGATATGGAGCTTGGGGTTCAAACCGCCCGCAATGCCCGAAAACACAACAGCCTGCGGAGCATACTTGCTAATGAGGTGCTGTGTTGCAGCGGCGGCGTTCACCGTGCCCATGCCCGCCGTTGTGGCGACAACTGTCAGGCCGTCGAGCTCACCGCTCACAACGGTCAAGCCCGCCTCCCGTGCCTCGCAAACGTCGCTCAGCTCTTCCTTAATCTGCATGATCTCTTTTTCGAGCGCACCGATAATCGCGATGGTAGCCATACCATTCCCCAAACCTATACGAAATTCTCAACCAAGGTATGGTACCAGCATTTTGTTTGACCTCGCCAAACGAACACGCTAAGCCAGTGCAGCTCGCGTATCAAACAGAGCCTTTGCAATCGCGGCCGTAACCTCGCTCGAACGGTCACTCCATGGCATCGATGTCATGACACTCATGACATAGGTACGGCCATCGATGTCGATGAGGCCCGCATCGCATGTCGAATAGTAACCATCCTCGCTAATCCAGCCTGCCTTGTTGCGCACCAAAACCTGCTCGTCCGCAATGCCATCGCGAATAAACGAGCGCGATGTTGATGCCAGAAGGCCCGACAACCACTGTGAAGTCTCGGTATCCATGCTCAGATACTCGCTCATCTCGCGCCATAACCTCGCAGAAGTGCGCGGGCAGTAGGTCGGAAAATCACTCATCGGATTCAGTGCCGTTTCGTCATCAACGCCCAGATTGGCAATCCAATCCTCATAGCCATCATGGTCAAACGCCGCGCGTAACGCGATAAACGAATCGTTGTCTGAGTTGACGACGGCATTCTCGATAAGGTCGCGCACCGTCTGCCAGCCCATGCTGTAACCACCATACGTGGCTAAAGGCCAATCGAGCGACACCTGCCCCGATTCGACCAACATCTCGCAAATATAGAGTGCATACAGCGCCTTATAACTGCTCGCTCCATACACCTCAACATCGGCGTTATACGTCACGCCCCTACCACTCGATAGGTCGTAGAACACTACACCCACGTCGCCCAGCTCCTGCGCCCGACACAGGGCATCCTGGAGCGAGGCAAGGCTCTCATCCTCCAAGGCAGGAGTCTTGTTATCCACCAACGAGAAGGTCCGAACGGTATCACCCGAAGGGATATCGTTGAAGTTCGCCTTCGAAAGTCTCGTCTTGAGATCTGCCGTCGACAGAGCTTGATCTGCCGACGCTTTGGACTTTGAAACCTTCTCGTTTTGCAGCTGTACCGTTGACGCATCTGGGCGCCCCGTTCGCTCCGAGGCGTAGGTTTTAACGGTAATTCCGAGGATAATAACCGCCGACGTTAGCATCCCAATAGCGGCAATCTTCCTCACGCGGATGCGAGCGCCGGCAAGGCCACGCGAAGACGTGCCCTTCGTCTTATATCTGCTGCCATGCTGCGGCACATACTCGTCCCGCGATGCGATGTTTCGCACGTGGTCTCCTGACTGCTACCGTTTATATACGAGCAGCATGATACCGAGCAGGCATTTCTTTCCAAAGATATTCAGCAGCGTTTAAGGTGTCTTTAAAGAAACCACAAGCGTATTTATCCAAATGGCACGATTCTGTTGCGCATCTC
>CAUEPS010000058.1 GCA_959019775.1 uncultured Collinsella sp. | reverse complement strand
ATGTCGTGTAGGAAATACGTAGACAAAAAGGAGGTTATGTGATGGTAAGTATTGTTCTTGCTAGCCACGGGGACTTGGCAGCTGGAATCAAGCAGACGGGCTCGATGGTCTTTGGCGATCAGCCGTCTGTAGCCGTGGTCTCGCTCGAGCCGAGCATGGGCCCCGACGACTTCCGTGCCAAGGTCGAGGAAGCAATCGCTTCCTTCGAGGACCAGGAGCAGGTGCTCTTCCTCGTTGATCTGTGGGGCGGCACGCCGTTCAACCAGATCAGCGGGCTCATCGAGGGCCACGATTCCTGGGCTATCGTCACCGGTGTCAACCTGCCTATGCTCATCGAGGCATATTCGCAGCGCTTTGACGCAAAGAACACTGCACATGCGATCGCAAAACATCTCGTGACTGAGGCTAAGGCTGGCGTGCGCGTCAAGCCTGAGTCTCTGGAGCCCGAGGAGAAGAAGCCGGCTACGGCCGCCGCTGCTCCTGCAGGCGCCATTCCTCCGGGAACGGTCATCGGCGACGGGCACATCAAGATTGCCCACGTCCGTATCGACACCCGTCTGCTGCATGGTCAGGTGGCCACCACGTGGACCAAGCAGATCAACCCCAACCGCATCATCGTGGTTTCCGACGGAGTTGCTCACGACGAGCTCCGCAAGACCATGATCGAGCAGGCTGCCCCTCCGGGAGTCCATGCCAACGTCGTGCCCATCAAGAAGATGGCCGAGGTCGTCAAGGACACGCGCTTTGGTGACACCAAGGCCATGCTGCTCTTCGAGAACCCGCAGGATCTGCTCAAGGCCATCGAGGCCGGCGTCGACATCAAGGAAGTCAACATCGGCTCCATGGCTCACTCCAAGGGCAAGGTCGTCGTCACCAACGCCGTCGCTATGGGCGATGATGACGTCAAGACTCTCGAGGCCCTCAAGGCCAAGGGCGTCAAGTTCGAGGTCCGCAAGGTTCCTTCGGATTCCTCCGAGGATCTCGACGCCATGTTGAAGAAAGCTAAGGCCGAACTGGCCGCTCAAGCATAGTAAAGGAGGGTCCGATACATGTCTGCAATCACTATTCTGCTTGTTGCGATTGTCGCGTTGCTTGCCGGTATGGAAGGCATTCTGGATGAGTTCCAGTTCCATCAGCCGCTCGTGGCATGCACGCTTATCGGTCTCGTAACCGGTCACCTTCAGGAGGGCATCCTCCTGGGCGGTTCGCTCCAGATGATGGCCCTTGGCTGGGCTAACGTCGGCGCCGCCGTCGCGCCTGACGCCGCTCTGGCCTCGGTCGCCTCTTCGATCATCATGGTGCTCGCCCTCAACGGCGGCGCTACCGATTCGGGCAAGGCCGTTACCGCCGCTATCGCCGTCGCTGTCCCGCTGTCGGTCGCTGGTCTGTTCCTGACCATGATCTGCCGTACCCTGGCTACCGCTATCGCTCACGCCATGGACGGTTGCGCCGAGAAGGGCGACTTCGCCGGCATCGAGCGCTGGCAGTACATTGCCATCCTTATGCAGGGCCTTCGTATCGCCATTCCGGCAGTACTTCTGTGCATCATCCCGGCCGAGGCAGTTACCAACGCGCTTAACGCTATGCCCGACTGGCTGTCCGGCGGCATGGCTGTCGGCGGCGGCATGGTCGCTTCCGTCGGTTACGCCATGGTCATCAACATGATGGCCACCAAGGAGACCTGGCCGTTCTTCATCCTCGGCTTTGTCCTTGCTGCCATCCCTCAGCTCACGCTGATCGCCCTTGGCCTCATCGGCATCTCTCTTGCCCTCATCTACCTTGGCCTTAAGGATCTGGCCAAGCAGGGTGGCGGCATGGGCGGTGGCTCCGGCGACCCGCTCGGCGATATTCTGAACGATTACGAGTAGGAGGGGAGTGATACATATGGCAGAGAACAAGATTCAGCTCACCAAGGCTGACCGCAAGAAGGTTTGCTTCCGTCATCAGTTCCTTCAGGGCTCGTGGAACTACGAGCGTATGCAGAACGGCGGCTGGTGCTTCGCAATGATCCCTGCGATCAAGAAGCTCTACACCAGCAAGGATGACCAGATTGCCGCTCTTAAGCGCCACCTGGAGTTCTATAACACCCACCCCTATGTTTCCGCCCCCGTCATTGGCGTTACCCTCGCCCTCGAGGAGGAGCGCGCCAACGGCGCTCCGATCGACGACGTCGCCATTCAGGGCGTCAAGGTCGGTATGATGGGCCCGCTCGCCGGCGTCGGCGACCCCGCCTTCTGGTTCACCCTTCGCCCGATTCTGGGCGCTCTGGGCGCTTCCATGGCCCTGTCCGGCAGCATCGCCGGTCCGCTGCTGTTCTTCTTCGCGTGGAACATCATCCGTTACGCCTTCCTGTGGTACACGCAGGAGTTTGGCTACAAGGTCGGCTCCTCCATCGCCAAGGACCTCTCCGGCGGTCTGATGGGCAAGGTCACCGAGGGCGCTTCCATCCTGGGTATGTTCATCATCGGCGCCCTGGTCGAGCGCTGGGTGTCCATCTCCTTCACCTCGGTCGTCTCCAAGGTCACGCAGTCTGCTGGCGCCTTTATCGACTGGGCTAACCTGCCCTCCGGTTCTGAGGGTGTCAAGGAAGCACTGACGATGTATAACTCCATCGGTGCTAACGCCCTTGATCAGGTGAAGGTCACCACGCTTCAGGCTAACCTCGATCAGCTCATCCCCGGCCTTGCTGCCGTGTGCCTGACCCTGCTGGTCTGCAAGCTCCTCAAGAAGAAGGTCAGCCCGATCGTCATCATCCTGGCTCTCTTCGCCGTCGGTATCATCGGTCGCGTCTGCGGCTTCATGTAAGCACGCTTCGGCTTAAGACCGAGAGTTGCTAGGCAAGGGCTTTTGAGCCATTGAAACGGACCGCACCCGGTGGGTACACTGGATGCGGTCCGATTGTTTTATTTGGAGGGCGAGGCGCGCATGGCGCAATCTCAGAACAGCACGGTCGATCTGGCAACGCCGGCAACCTGCCTGATGGGGCTTACCAGTCACGGTAACGTGATGGTGGGCAATAAGGCGTTTGAGTACTATAACGAGCGCAATCCCGAGGATTATATTCAAATCCCGTGGGACGAGGTCGACTATATTGCCGCCGAGGTTTTGCGCGGCACCAAGAAGATCACGCGTTTTGCCATCTTCACCAAGGACAACGGTCACTTTACGTTTTCGACGCGCGACGACAAAGAGACGCTTCGTGCGGTCCGCAAGTACGTCGATGAGGATAAGCTCGTGCGTTCGCCCGACTTTATCGATGTGACGGCCAAGGGCGCCAAGAGCATCCC
>CAUEPS010000057.1 GCA_959019775.1 uncultured Collinsella sp. | reverse complement strand
TACATCTGCTCGCGGCGCTTCTTTTGATCGAGGAAGACGCCGGCTGCCACGAGGACGGTGCCGCCGATGGCGAACGTCTCGCCGATGAGCCCCGCGCTGTCGCCGGTCTGGGCGAGGCTGCCGGGCTGGGCGGTATCCGTGCCGGCGAGGTGCTTCGGGGTGTATGCCGCCTGCTGCTTTGCGGCCTCCTCCGCATCCTGTCGGGCAATCTCATCGGAAAGCTTCTGCTCCGCTGCGATGCGGTCGGACTTCGCCAACTCGTAGGCGGCGAGTGCCGCATCATAGCCGGGCTGGAGCTCGTCCACCGCGGCCTGCTTCTCGTCCAGGATGGCCTTGGCGGGCGCGACCTTGGCACGTGCCTCGACTGCTGCGGCGAAAAGCGCGTTGAGGGCGTCATCCGCGTTCACATCATGGCCGGAAGCGATCGCCGCGCCGGCATCGATGGAGTTCAGCTTCGACAGCTTGGCGTCTGCCTGCGCCTTTGCCTGCTCGGCGGCGGAGACCAGGGACTCGGCGGCGATGGCATCCGCCTTCGCGGCATCGAGCGCGGCCTTGGTGTCATTGACGGCCTTTACTGCATCCTGCTCGCGCTGCTGTGTCTCTGCGAGCTTCGCGGCAAGACCGGTGAGGATGTCGAGGTTCGACTGTGCGCCCACAAGATCGGTCTGGGAGCCGGTGAGCCTGTCGGCGGCAACGCCGGTGTCGGCCTTTGCGGCATCGACGGCACGCTGGGCATCCGCGAGGGCGCGTGCGGTGCCGTTCGCCTTTTGCTTGGCGGCTGCGAGGACTGCCGCCTTCTCGGCCTGGTCGGCTGCCGCCGCGTCATGGACGCTCTTTGCGGTATCGACCGCCTTCTTGGCGTCGGCGACGTCCTGGAAGAACTTCGCGAGGTCCGCGTTCGCATCCGTAATGCCCTGCTGCTTGGATACGGTGTCCGCTTTGGCGGAATCCAACTTAGACTGTGCGGCCGTTACGGCTGCGTTGGCGGCATCAAAGGCGACCTGCTTCTGCTGTACGGTCGACTTTGCCGTATCGACTGCCGCGTTGGCGGCATCGAGGTCCGATTTCGCCGCATCAAGCTCGGTCTGGGCAACCGTGACGCCCTGCTGCTTGGCGGCGACATCAGCCTTGGCTACATCGACGGCACGCTGGGCATCGGTGACATCCTGCTTCGCGGCATCGACACCTGTCTGTGCGGCATCGAAGGCATCCTGCTTCTGCTGGACGGTTGCTGCGGCGCCGGCGGCTGCCTGCTTCTTGGATGCGAGATCGGCCTTGGCTGCGTCGAGTGCGCTCTTGGCGTTCTTGAGGCCGTTGATATAGGAGGTCAGCTTCTGCTCATACTCGTCGACGGACATGGGGTTCGTGTTCCAGCCCGAACCGGCCCAACCGCCGTATTGCAGCGTGAGCGAGAACGTCAAACGGGTGTCATCGTTCAGACCGCATCCCATGACAGCATAGTCAGGGTTGATGATGTTCATGTAATGACCGATACGGTAGTAATCGAACTTGTCCTGGTTGGCATACCAGAAGTCGTAGGCGTCCTTTCCGGAAAGATTCGTCGCACCAAGGGAAGCTGCAGTCTTGTCAAACAGATCCTTTTCCTGATAGATCCAGGCCTTGCAGGGGTCGCGATAGCTCCAGGCAAGGTTTTCACCGACATCGAACTGCTGGGCATGCTCTACATTTTTCGTCGAATAGTTTGCATCTGCAATCGCTGCCGCAATGAGCTTATAGCTTACCTCAAGCTCGGAAAGGCCGACGGACTTACGGTAGGCGTTCACGTTCTTCATGACCGTGATGGACGAAAGCATGTTTTCAAGGCCCGTTGCGTCGAGACTGTTTCCGATCTCGGTGTAGTCCTTGTACGTGCAGTTCTGGATGATCTCGATGGCTGAATCGGCACCCATGGCCTTGAAGAAACCGATGGCTCCCTGCTTGAGCTGCGCGTCTGCGAGATCCACCTTCGTTTGTGCCTCGTCGACCTTCTGCTGGGCGGCGGTCACGGCCGCGTCAGCGGTATCCTTTGCGGTCTTGGCGTTCGCGAGCTCTACGTCTGCGGCTGCCTTGGCGGACTCGGCGTCCTTGACAGCCTGCTTCGCGGCGTCCAGCTTGGCGACGGCGTCGGCATTCGCCTGCTTGGCCGCATCGAGGCCGGCGTTCGCGGCATCGAGGGCGGACTGGGCGGCGTTCACGCCGGATTTGGCATCAGCCGCGGCCTGCTGCTTCGCGGAGAGGGACGCCTGGGCATCATTCAGCTCGGTCTGCGCCGTTGCTGCAGCGGACTGCGCCTGCTCGAGCTCGGACTCGCACTGGGACTGTGTCGCCTGTGCGGCAGCGAGGGCTGCCTCCGCGTCCGCGACCTTCTGTTTTGCCGCATTGTACTCCGGGCCGCTCGCGCCTGCCTCCGCTGCGGCGAGGTCTGCTTTCGCCTTCTCGTAGGCGGCGCTGGCGGCTGCGGCCTTCGCATCCGCCGCGTCCTTGTTCTGCTGGGCTGCAGTGAGGACGGCATCGGCGGAATCCTTTGCAGACTGGGCCGCAACCAGCTTGGACTGGGCATCGGCAAGCGTCGCGTTGGCGTTGGCGAGATTGGCCTGTGCCCTGTCCACGGCAGCCTGGGCGTCGCGCACGGCCTGCTCGGCGGCACTGATTGCCTCCGGGGTGGCGCTTACGGCATCTGCCTTGGCTTTATCGAGGGCATCCTTGGCATCCTGGGCCGCCTTGAGGGCGGACTGGTACGCTTCGTCCTTCTCGGACGCATCGGCCTTGGCGTCTGCGAGACCTGCCTTCGCCTGCTCGAGGTCCTTGCCGGCGGCATCGGCGGCGTCCTTGCCCTCCGCGACCTGACGGGCGTACTCGTCCATTGCCGCTCGGTCGGCTGCCGTGCCGGCGCTGACTGCCGAATCGTAGGATGCCTTGGCCTGGTCGCGGGCGGAAGCCGCCTCGTTGTAGGGACCGGCGGCCTCATCGTAGGATGCCTTGGCGGCGTCCTCCTTCGCCTTCGCCTCGTCGACCGCCTTCTGCAGGTCCGCGATGGTCTGTGCGGCGGATTTCGCGCCGGTACCGGATGCCGCGCCGGCGTGGGCGGCGATCGGCGACATCACGGCGGGGTGCTGCGTGCCCCCGTCACCGGTCTGGGCGAATGCCGTGAACGGTGAGATGAGGCTCGATCCGGTCATGGCGGCCATGGTCGCCGCGGTGACGGTCAGACGCGCGATCCCCTTCGGAGTGTGAATCTTTTTGTTTGGCAGTGCGGCGAAGTGATCGCCACCGGCAGCGAAGTGCTTTCCCTGGGTCATTGTGCTGTTCCATTCCTTTTCCGTGCCCTATCCGACTGGGCATCAGAGCGCTTTCCAATAGAGATAATTATGCGCCTTAACTGGGATTGTTG
>CAUEPS010000056.1 GCA_959019775.1 uncultured Collinsella sp. | reverse complement strand
TCCTGCTTTCTACGGCCAGGGAAGCGGCCCTTACACCAACATTCGGCACGCGATCCATCTCGCGCCATGAGATTAAACTTGAATTGTTCTCTGAACATATCCATTTCTGCCTATCCTCAACAGATCTTTGTCTCGAGGAGCGCATATGAAGCCGTCTCATTCCACCGGTCGCAACGTCATCGCCATTCTCGCCATACCCATCGTGATGCTCTTCCTTATCGTCATCACGCCCTTTTCTTTTGGTATCGCCTCGCCCTTCGATCTTTGCGGGATGATCGACGCCGGCTCGCGTGCCACCTCGCTCTCCTTTGTCTGCCGTGGCGTGTTCTACGAATATGCAATTCCCACCGGAAGTTGGCAGTCCAAGTTACCGTTGCTCGGCAAGGTCGACGGATGCTCCCCCTATTTCTGCCTTGAACCTCAGGCGCTAAACTATCTGATCGAC
Organism: uncultured Collinsella sp.; assembly: GCA_959019775.1. Lineage (GTDB taxonomy): Bacteria > Actinomycetota > Coriobacteriia > Coriobacteriales > Coriobacteriaceae > Collinsella. Next base: position 3,347 of record CAUEPS010000056.1, on the reverse strand, counting down.
GACCAGCCACTCGACTCCATCACCCTCGCCTACGACTACGCACCAAACACCGATGAGCGCCACATGAACCAAGTCCTCGACAAGCTGCTTGGACAGTGCGGGCTCACCGCGGAAGCCGGTCGAACCATCTATAGCAACCGGAAATTAAAGCGAACAGAACTCCGCCGTGTCGGAAAAATCAAAGGGCGAAACGGGGCCGCCTACTGGGATGCCTGGGCAACACGCGACAAGGGCGAATTCGGACACAGCACCTATATGGTCACTGTCTACACCAAAGACGGAATTAAGGACAATGTTGACGATTTCGCGTCATCCAAACTCGGCATCCCCAAAACAACCAAACCCGCCAGCCCGGATGAAATCCTGTAGGGACGCTCATTAAAATGCCGCCCAGCGATCACAATAACATCGAGCCCACCCCCACCACCACAAAGGTGCCTGTCCCCTTTGTGGTGATTTTCGGCTCCAGCGCTCAAAATCTCGATCTGTAACATCTAGCTGCCGTTTTTGACCCCAGATGTTACAGATTGAGATGAAATGCTCAGCGGCGCCCGTTTATCTAGATCTGTAACAACTACTCGGCAAATAAGGGTCTACCTGTTACAGGACAAGACAAACCGCGGACCGCCACAAAGGGGACAGGCACCTTTGTGGCGGTTTTCGACAAAAAGAAGCCGCCCCATTAACAGAGGCGGCATCAAGCAAGTCTATTTATTAGCGTCCCTCAAGACCCAACGAGAACGCAGAAATGTAGCCCGGGGCTTACCCTTTCCCGAACGCGACCCTCGCGAAGCGCGTGAGCGGGCGGGGAAGGGTAAGCCCCGGGCGGACAATTATGTGCGTTACTCGGCAGCGGTCTTGAACTTGTTGTAGTTGATCAGGCAGCCGGCCTTGACGATGGCACGCTCCTCTGCCGTCATATCGGCAATATAGAGCTCAATCTGCTCGACCGCACCGTCGGCGCGCACTACGTACGCGGCGATGTTCTGCAGGTCGCCATCGAGCGCGGCACGGATACCCGGCACAAAGACGTAGTCGCCCACCTCAAAGTTGGGCTCCGCCTCCATCTGGAAGGGCACCATGCCCCAGTTCATCACGTTGGAGCGATAACGCTTGGTGGCGTACTCGTGGACGATGTTGGCCAGGCCGCCAATTACGCGCTGGCAGCTCGCAGCCTGCTCGCGGGCAGAACCGTCACCGGGCTTCTTGGCATAGAGCATAGAGCCGTACTCGGTCACCTTGGCATCGGCCGCGACACCCGCGCCGGCCAGTGCCTCAAACACACCAGCAAGCTCGGCATCGAGCGCCGCCAGGTCGCCTGCGGACTCGCCGGCCACGCGACGCTTCTCCACGGCGTCGACCTCCTTGGAGCGACCCACGTAGGCCGGGTCGCGACGGCTGAGCGTAAACTCGGCCAGACCCAGCGGGTTGGAGCGGAAGGAGCTCGTTTCGCCCGAAGGAATGAGCTCGTCAGTCGTGGTGACCGGGTCCATGATCTTGGAGCACACCTTGAGCAGGACATCGTCGCCGAGAGGCTCCATCGCGGGCCACGGCTTGATGTTGGGACCCTCGACCAGCTCGTCGGCAGGCTCCGCCTTGCCAAAGCCCCAGTACACACGCTTTTTGTACGGCGCGTCGTCAAAGGCGTACTCGCAGGCCTCGTCCCAAGTCTCCTCGGGCAGGTCGGTCGCCGACGTCAGGACGCCGCCGTTGGCAGCCGTCGCCGCAATGGAGCGGGCGTCCATCAGGGCCACGGCGCTCAGCTGGCCATTACCCGGCTTGGAACCCTCGCGGTTGGGGAAGTTGCGCGTGGTGTGGCGGATGGAAAGGCCGTTGTTGGCGGGCGTGTCGCCGGCGCCGAAGCACGGGCCGCAGAACGCCGTGCGCACGATCGCACCGGCCTCCATGAGGTCGTAGATGTAGCCGCGGCGTGTAAGCTCGAGTGCCACGGGCTGGCTCGTGGGATAGACCGACAGCGAGAACTCGCCGCAGCCGGTGTTGGCGCCCTTGAGCACACGGGCAGCCTGAACCACGGAGTCGTAGTTGCCGCCCGAGCAGCCGGCGATAACGCCCTGCTGCACGTGCAACTTGCCGTCGACGATCTTGTCGAGCAGGCTAAAGTGCGTCTTGCCCTCGCCGATCTTGGCAGCCTCGAGCTCTACCTCGTGCAGGATGTCCTCGAGGTTCTCGTTGAGCTCGTCGATCTCAAAGCCGTTGGAAGGATGGAATGGCAGCGCGATCATGGGCTTGATACTCGACAGATCGACCTCGACGCAGCCGTCGTAGTAGGCAACATCGGCGGGCTTGAGCTCGCGGTAGTCGTCGCCGCGGCCGTGCATGGTCAGGAATGCGTGCGTGTCCTCGTCGGTGGCCCAGATGCTCGACAGGCAGGTGGTCTCGGTGGTCATGACATCGACGCCATTACGGTAGTCGGTCGTCATGCTCGCGATGCCGGGGCCCACGAACTCCATGACCTTGTTCTTGACGTAGCCCTTGGCAAAGACGGCGCGGATGATGGCAAGCGCCACGTCGTGCGGGCCCACGCCGGGGCGCGGGGCTCCCGTGAGGTAGATGGCAACGACGCCGGGATAGGCGACGTCGTAGGTATCGCGCAGCAGCTGCTTGGCCAGCTCGCCGCCGCCCTCACCCACGGCCATGGTGCCCAGGGCACCGTAGCGGGTGTGCGAGTCGGAACCCAGGATCATCTTGCCGCAGCCGGCAAAATTTTCGCGCATAAAGGAGTGGATGACCGCGATGTGCGGGGGCACGAAGATGCCGCCGTACTTTTTGGCCGCCGAGAGGCCAAAGACGTGGTCGTCCTCGTTGATGGTGCCGCCCACGGCGCACAGCGAGTTATGGCAGTTGGTGAGCACGTAGGGCAGCGGGAACCGCTCCATACCCGAGGCGCGCGCCGTCTGGATGATGCCGACAAAGGTGATGTCGTGGCTCGCCATGGCGTCGAAGCGAATCTTGAGCGCCTCGGGATCTCCGGACGTATTGTGTGCCTGGAGGATCGAATACGCGATGGTGCCGCGCTTGGCATCCTCGGGCGTCTGCGTAATACCGCGCTCGGCAGCCTCGGCCACAGGCACAACCTCGCTGCCGCCGCGCAGGTAGATGCCGTCCTCGTACAGCTTGACCATACTGTCTCCCACTCTGCCCGAAAGGCTCGGGCGCATAGCATACATTCGTTCAATATCGTGCCATAGAACGGTTGCAAGTGGGTTACGAATCTGCACGTTCACTTTATCTCGGTAAAGCACAGGGCAACACTGGTGCAAGGAGTGTCCCAAAGTGCCGGCACAGACGATATGAGCAGGACATAAAAACATTGAGAGCCCCTGCTG
>CAUEPS010000055.1 GCA_959019775.1 uncultured Collinsella sp. | reverse complement strand
ATCTCGACGCGGTCCTCAAAGGGAGCGGTCACCAATACGGCAATGTGATTGGGGTTGTTACGCAACAGGTAATCGGACAGGCGGCCTTCGATAATGCAGCTCTCGGTCTCGCCCAGATCCAAAATCACCTGGCTCATCTTTTGGAACAACTTGTCCGAGTACGAACGCGCATCGTAGCGGTCGGGCAGAAACGCCATGTTCTCCACGGCCAGGCGCTCGTCGTAAGCGGCCATCTTGTCGAGCGACTCGCCTGTGCGCAGCGAAGCACGTACCAGCAGCTCGTTATCGTACAGCGGAATCCCCAACTCGTCGGCAAGCATGCGACCAATCTCGTGGCCCTCGGCGCCAAAGTCGCGCGCGATGGTAATGACCACAGGATTCTTCTTGTTCTCCAGATCGCTCATCGCGATTCCTTTCTCTATGTGACAAAGGGGCTGTCCCTTTGTCACATTCTACGCTGCCACCATTCGCCTCTGATATGCTCTCACCAGCAACGAGATACCAAAGTTGAGCACAAAGTACATCGCAAACACCAGGCCGTAGAGCATAAGCACCTGCGACAGGTCGATCGCATGGGCCATCACGACATTTGCCGTGTACATGAGCTCGGCCACGTTAATGCCCGAAAGATACGAGCTGTCCTTAATGACGGTCGTGCACTGGCTAAACAGCGCTGGGATGATCGTCTTAAACGTCTGCGGCAGAATGATGTAGCGCATGGTGGCAAAGAAGCCAAAGCCCTGGCTCTGCGCTGCCTCAAACTGGCCGCGCGGAATCGAGTTGAGGCCGCCGCGCACAATCTCGGCCATAACAGCGCTGGTAAACAGCGTAAAGGCGATGGTCGAAATCACAATGTCCAAACCCTGCACCGTAAAGTAGATAAACAGAATCCACAGCAAGTTTGGCGTGCAACGGAACAGCTCGATATAGGCGCTCACCAAAATACGGAACGGGCGGGGCGCATAGCTCTTAACGAGCGCCAGCACCGTGCCAAAGATGAGCGAGAAAAAGATCGACAGCGCCGAGATCTCGATTGTCTTAACAAAGCCGCCCCAAATGTAGAGCAGGTTGGTCGCGTTGAAGATTTCCATGCGCTAGGCCTCCTCTACGTTGTCGAGCCCCAGCTCGGCCAGGCTCACGCCGCGCGGACGCTCCTTGGAGCGGCGCTCGAGCCACTGCACCAGCATGGCGAGCGGAAAGCAGATGATGAAGTACATAAGGCAGCAGACGATGTATCCCTGCAGGTAACCGTACAGACTCACAAAGTTGTCGGAACGGTACATAAGGTCGCCGCCGGCCACAAGTGCCAGCACCGACGTGTTCTTGACCAGGTTGAGCGCCTGGTTACACAGCGGCGGCAGGATGATCTTGAATGTCTGGGGCAGCACGATGTACCAGTACGCCTGCGCACGGGTGAAGCCCTGGCTCTGGGCCGCCTCCATCTGGCCGCGCGGAACTGCCTCGATACCGGTGCGGATGACCTCCGAAATGTAGGCCGCGTGATACAGGCCCACACCCAAGAAGCCCAGCACGAACGGCGCGATGCGCACCGGCTGGTCGGCACCGGTTATGGCCTGCAAAAACTGCGGACCGGCCATGTACATAAAGAGCACCTGCACGGGCAACGGGGTGTTCTGGTAAAACTCCACGTACACGCGGCTTATGGCGCGCAGCACGCGCGAACGAGTGGTAGAGAATACGCCCAGCAGCGTGCCCAGCATCAGCGACAGCAGCAGACCGGCAACGACCACCTGCAGCGTCACGCCAAAGCCCTCCCAGAAGGGCCCCATGTTTTGAAATGTCGTCGACCAACGGTCGGCGTCAAATAATCCTTCGAGCATTTGATTCCTTCCTTGGACGATGCGCCTATACAAGACCCCAGGTCTTGACCTCTTGGTCGAGCCAGCCGTCGGCCAGGCGATCGCAAATCACCTGATCGACCACGGCCGAAAGGTCGCAGCCCTTCTTGGTCGCCACGCCGTAGCCCTGCTCGCCAAACTTGACCTCGGGCTGCAGCAGCTCAACGGTCTCGTTCATGTAACCGGCCAGCGTGGAGCGGTCCATGGCAAAGACATCGATATTGCCGGCATCGAGCGAACTCTTGATGATGGGGTAGCCGCTAAAGGCCCTAAACTCGGGCTTGCAGCTAAAGCCGTTGTCCTTGATCATCTGCTCGATCAGGCGCTGCGTGGTAGCACCCTGGCTCACGCCAATAACCTTACCGTCCAGATCCTCAATCGAGGTAAAGCCCGAACGCTTCTTGACCATGAGTCCCACGTAGTCGGTGCGGTACGGCGTCGAGAAATCCCAGCTCTTCTTGCGCTCGTCGGTGATGGTGTAGGTCGCCGCGACTACGTCAAGTTGGCCGTTATCGATCAGCGGGCCGCGTGTCTTGGGCGTTACATCGGTAAACTCGACAAGCTCCTGGGCACGGGCCTCCTTGTAGCTCACGCCAAAGACGGCAGCGGCGATCTGGTAGCACAAATCGACTTCCATGCCCTCAAAGCGGCCCTTGGCGGTGTCGTAATAGCCATAGCCGGGAACGTCCTTCTTAACGCCGGCATTCAGATGGCCACGCGACTTGATGGCCGCAAGCTTGGACCCCTTATCGGAGCCCTCGTCGCTGGTGGAGTTGCCGCAACCGGCAAGCGCGGTCCCCGTCAGCGCAAGCATGCCGGCGCCAGCCAGCTGCAAAAAGTAACGGCGCGACACGGCTGCCCTCGTCATATCCGTCATGTCCATCACCGCGCCTAGTGCAGAATCTTGGACAGGAACTCGCGGCAGCGCGGGTTCTCGGGGTTATCGAAGAAGTGCTCGGGCGTGCCCTCCTCCAGAATGCGGCCGTCCTCCATAAAGATGACGCGGTCGGCCACCTGGCGCGCAAAGCCCATCTCGTGCGTCACGCAGATCATGGTGATGTCCTCCTGCGCGAGCTCAATCATAACGTCCAGAACCTCCTGGACCATCTCGGGGTCGAGCGCCGAGGTCGGCTCGTCAAACAGGATGATGGGCTGCTTGGTGCACAGGGCACGGGCGATGGCGATGCGCTGCTGCTGACCGCCCGAGAGATTCTGCGGATACTCGCCGGCCTTATGCGCCATGCCGACACGCTTGAGCGCGGCGATGGCGATCTCGGTCGCCTCCTCCTTGCTCTTCTTTTGCAGCTTGATGGGCGCGAGCGTCAGGTTGCCCAGCACCGTCATGTTGGGATACAGGTTGAACTGCTGAAACACCATGGAGCTGTACTTACGAGCCATCTCCAGGTGATTCTTTTTGGTGAGCGGCGTACCGTCGATGATGACCTCGCCCGACGTGGGCTCCTCCAGATAATCGACGCAACGGATGAGCGTCGACTTACCCGAGCCGGAAGGCCCGATCATTACGAGCTTCTCGCCGCGCTTGACGGTGAGATTGATATCTTTGAGCACATGCAGGTCGCCAAAGTACTTGTTGAGATGCTTGATCTCGATCATGTCTGCCATGAATGTCCCTTCCCTGCGTTTACACGAGTTGCACTATTGTACGGAAAGAACCACGTTTCCGCAGTCCACACTACATTCCCGTAAAGAACCCGCAACCTTCCACCCACTCATTGGGGACAGACTTAAATGAGTGCCCGCTCATTGGCACTCATTTAAGCCTGTCCCCAATGAGTACCCAGCCCAGCAAAAGGGGCGCGACCGCAATGGTCACGCCCCCTCAACATCAACTATGTACCGCTCGGCCCCTACGCGAGTTTAGCGCCGACGATCTTTGCTGCTGCCGGCTTATCGAAGTTGCCGCCAGTGGCCTTGCCCAGAGCGCCCATGACCTGGC
>CAUEPS010000054.1 GCA_959019775.1 uncultured Collinsella sp. | reverse complement strand
GAACGAGGAGGCACCGTCGTAGGTCACCTCGCCGGAGACGGACTCGGCAGCAGCGCTACCCTTGTCGGCGGCGTCGGATGCGCCGGAGCCGCCGCAACCAACGAGACCGAGACCGACGATGCCGGCAAGACCACCAGCGAGGCCGAGGAGCTGACGACGAGAATAAGCCTGATCGAGCATGATCTTCCTTTCGTACATGCGACTCGCGGGCACCCTGCCCGCTTTGCTGTTTGGAAAGATACGACCCCGATCAGGCGACAACCGCGTTATCTGCGGTTTCTTACGGGCATTTGATAGACCCTTACCGCAAGCTCTGCCCAGCCTTTACAAACGGATAACAATCCCCACCCAAGCATGGCACGCTTTTTACACCAGAGCGAAGTAGTCATTGGGGACGTTCTTAAACGACTAGTCGTTGGGGACGTTCTTGTTTGACTAGTCATTTAAGAGCGTCCCCAATGACTACCCTCAATGATCACCGCATCCGGAGCAAGGCAACGCCGCAGGTAGAGGACGGACAGCGAGCGACGTCCAGAGCGAACAAGTTGGCATGAAAAAGGCAAGGCATAGACCTTCTGGTCATGCCTTGCCTTTTGAATGACAAATTGTCGCTCTGGACGTCGCGCAGCGTCGAGCCGTTACGCGGTTTGGTAAAACCGCGTAACTATAGTTCGAGTTCGTTGAGACGCAGGATTGCCACGATATAGATCTTGAGCGCCTGCTTGAGCTGCTCTTCGTTGGCGCACTCGTTGGGACCGTGCATCTGGCCGCCCCATGCGGGCAGCTCCAGGCCGGTCTCCTCGGGGCCAAACGAGACGGCGCGGGCAAAGTTGCGCGCGTACGTACCGCCGCCCATGGCAAAGGGCTCAGCATGCTTGCCCGTAAACTCGTTATAGGTATCGATAAGCGCCTTCACGGCCGGATCATCGGCAGAGACCGAGAATGGCACCTTCGCATGGCCCACGCGACACGTCACGCCAAAGCGGCCGACGAGCGGCTCGAGCTGCTCGCAAATGGTATCGGCACTGGTGCTATCGGGGAAGCGCACGTCGATGACCTGCTCGATGTGGCCATCCAGCACACGGATGACGCCGGGATTGCAGGTGAGCGGGCCAAACGCCGGGCTCGTTGCGTCGATACCCAGGCCGCGGCCATAGGCGTCCGCATGCACAAAGGCCAAAAACTTGACGAACTCGTGCTCGGCAGGCGTCAGCAGGCGCTCGTCGCGTGCACCAAACGCGTCCTCGGCCTCGCGCAGATACGCCACGATCAGGCCGACGGCGTTAATCGTCCCCTCGGGCATCGAGGCATGACCGCCAATGCCGTGGGCAAAAATCTGCGCATGCCCGCTATCGAGCGTCGTGATCTCCAGGCGGTCGGCGTTCTCGACCGGCGCCGGCAGCTCATCAGCGGCAATCGCGAGCTCGCAGATGGACTGCGACGGAATGGCATTGCTCGCCTCGGCGCCGCTCCACGACACGATGCGCCCGCCGTCGATCTTGGAGCTAACAAACGTCGCTCCAAACTGGCCCTTCTCGGCATTGCAGACCGGGAACTCGGCATCGGGCGTAAACAAAATGTCGGGGTTCGCGTGGTTCTCCAGATAATGGTGAACGTCGGACATGCCCACTTCCTCATCGCAGCCCAGCAGCGCGCGAAAGGTGTAGCGCGGAACAATGCCGTGCTTGAGAAGGTAAGCGCCGGCGTAGAGCGACAGCACCGCCGGGCCCTTGTCGTCAATCACGCCGCGACCGAGCAGCCAGCCCTCGCGGCGCTCCATCGCGAACGGGTCGGTGTTCCAGCCGGGGCCGGCGGGAACCACGTCCACGTGGCAGATAGTCGCAAGCTGCTTGTCGCCGCGACCCGGGATATCGGCAATGCCCACATAGCCCTCGTCGTCGCTCGTCTGGTAGCCGAGCTTTTGCGCAATGCCGAGCGCGCAATCGAGCGCATCACGGACCGGGCGGCCAAACGGCGCGCCGGGCTCCGCATTGGCAGCAACGGCCACGGACGGATAGTTCACCAGCTGCTCGATATCGGCGACGACATCTTCCCAGACCTCGTCGACATACTCGGTAACGCTCTGCTCCACCTGATTCATGGACGACCTCCTTACCAATGAGCGACGGGTACGCCCGTCCCTCACATCACATACTTATATAGCGAAAAGTTTAGCAAGCTCGGCCACCGAGTGCACCACTGCATCGGCACCCGCCGCCTCGTGCTCGCCCGGCGCCGCCGCGCCCGAATAGATACCAATGCACGGCACGCTCATCGCGTGCGCGCCCTCGACGTCGTTAAAGCGATCGCCGATCATCACGGCATCGCCCGCCGTCGCACCGAGCTCTGCCAGGGCATCGCGGACCGAATCGGCCTTGGTCTCGCGCCCCTGCGGCGGATTCATGCCAACCACCGCCTCAAACTGAGAAAGTCCGAGCTCACGTACCATGTCGATACACTTTGCCTCCATGCGCGACGTCGCCACGGCCATACGCTTGCCCCGGGCGGCCAACCCATCCAGCAGCTCGGGGATCCCATCGGACACGGGGTACTCCTCCGGTCCCAGCTCATCAAAAAAGGCGCGGTACTCGTCGGCCACCACAAGCGACTCCTCGCGCGAGAAGCCATAAAAGTCGTGAAAGCTCTTCCACAGCGGAGGCCCGATCATGCGGCGCAGATCACCCATCTGCGCCTCCGAAAACCCGCGCGCAGCCAGCGTCTTGCGCGTCGAGGTCATCACCGCCCGGCCCGTATCTGCCACCGTGCCGTCAAAATCGAACAGCACAACCGGCCGTTTGCCTATCTCCAACGCCCCCATCGGCATTCCTCTTCCCCAGTTGACGATTTCCACACCGACACTTCAAACTGTTGACTATTCAACAATTGAACCTAGTAATGTGGAACGACTCTACTATACTTGTCGCACTTTGCTCTCAGAAGGCGGCGCGCAAGCGTCCCAACGAAAGGTGCAATTATGTCTTTTGCCATCATAACCGACTCCACGTCGGACATCTCCCCCGCCCGCGCCCAAGAGCTCGGCATTTACGTGATTCCGCTGCATGTGATTATCGAGGGCGAGGACCTGCTCGACCAGGTGCAGATTACCGCCCAGGAGTACGTCGCGCGCATGGCCGGCTCCGAGCAACTGCCGCACACCTCGCAGCCGAGCGCCGGCGAGTTCAAGGCACTCTTTGACCGCGTGCTCGCCGACGGCCACGACAGCGCCATCTTTATCTCGCTGTGCAGCGAGTGGTCCGCCTGCTATGCCAACGCCAGCCTGACGGCCGAAACACACGAGCTCGACGTGCGCTGCATCGACTCGCGCACCGGCTCGGGCGCCGAGGGCCTGCTGGTGGAGTACGCACTGGCCATGCGCGAGGACGGTCGCAGCCTGGACGAGACCGAGGCGCAGATCCGCGCGACGCTGCCCGACGCCCACCTGCTGCTGATTCCCCGCACGCTCGAGAACCTCGTTAAGAACGGCCGCGCGCCCAAGCTCGCCGGCCAGCTCACGCAGATGCTCAACATTCGCCTGGCCGTTTCGCCGGAGTGGAAAACGGGCGAGATCAAGGCCATCAAAAAGGGCCGCGGCGCCAAGCGCATCGTCGCCAACACCATGGCCGATTGCCTCGCATTTTTGGCCGAGCACCCGGGCTCCAGCGTGCGCGTGCTCACGACTGGCGCCGCCGAGGAGCAGGAGCTCGTCAACCAAGCGCTCGCAGGCCAGGACTACGTAGACGCCGGCACCGGCCCCATCGGCTGCACCATCGCCACCCACGTAGGCGTCGACGCCATCGCCATCAGCTACTGCCCCCGCTACCAGCC
>CAUEPS010000053.1 GCA_959019775.1 uncultured Collinsella sp. | reverse complement strand
TCGTTGGGGCCAGGCCCGATTTTGCCTCTTGACAATGTCCTGCTCATATTAAAAGTGCATCGAGGCCGAGCGCTATCGCTCGCTGCGGTACACTTACCTAAAGTAAACCATGAAGGGAGACATTACCTATGAAGAAGATTGTTTTGGCTTGCGGTGCTGGCGCTGCTACTTCCACGCTCGTTGCCCAGAAGGTCGCCACCATGCTCGACGCCAACGGTTACGCCGACAAGTACGAGATCGTGCAGTGCGCCATCTCCGAGGCCAAGGACGCTTGCGACGAGGGCGCCGACCTGCTGATCGCCACCACCGTTGCCCCCGAGGGCCTCACCTGCCCGTACGTGAGTGGCGTGCCCTTCATGACCGGCATGAACCGCGTCGCTGCCGAGAAGGCCGTCCTCGACGTCATGGCTCAGTAGGCGCTACCTGTATGAATGAACAGAACGCCAGTCCGGTCGAGCTCTTTGGCATGCGCGTTGCCCATGTGGGCATCAACGCTACCGACCCGGCAGACGCCCTGGAGATCGCGGAGCCGTTCTCGACGATGATGGGTCTGCCCGTTATCGAGACCCCGGTTTCGTACTTTAACGATTCGCTGGTCGAGGTCATGAAGCAGAATGGTCGTGGCACCAAGGGCCACATCGGCTTTGCCGTCAACGACATTGATGCGGCCGAGAAGTGGTTTGCCGAGCGCGGGCTCGAGGTCAACGAAGAGTCGCGCGCGCTGCTGCCCGACGGCGGCACCAAGCTCGTGTACTTTAAGCGCGAGTTCGCCGGCTTCGCCGTGCACCTGTGCCGCGAGTAGCGTACAAGCTGCTTTAGTTAGCAAAAAATGGGGTAAGGCGCGTGGCCTTGCCCCATTTTTAATACCGAGAGGGTGACTGACGGGCTGCCGTAAATCGAAGGTGAATGGCTTTCCGCGAAGTGAACGAGTGAAATCGAACCCCTAGAGCATCGACGCTTTGGAGACGCCGTTTCCTGCGGTTTTGTCAGGTTTTTCTTGCGGTTTTGGCGCCAAAAAGTGCGGATGCTTCGGGGGTCCAAAATAGGTCGTTCACTTCGCGGAAAAGCATTCACCTTCGATTCGTGAGAGGCGCCCCTACCGCGGCAGGCGAATCGAAAAGCGGCTGCCGACCCCTTCGACCGAGGTCACACCGATGACGCCGCCGTGGCTGTCGACGATCCACTTGGCGATAGCGAGCCCCAGGCCCGAACCCTGTGCGCCGGCATCGCGCGCGTTGTCAGCGCGGTAGAACCGTTCAAACGCGTGAGCTGCGGATTCCTGGTTCATGCCGATACCCTCGTCCTCAACACTTATGTCGATCGTGCCCATGCCCGCATCGGGTGTTATGCCAAATGTGACGGTCGTTCCCGCACTCGAGTACTTGGCGGCGTTTTGCACGATCACGCGCAGAGCCTGCTTCACGAGCGCGACATCGACGGATGCGTCGCAGCGCGGGTCACTGGCAAACGCAGTATCAAAAGCCAGTCGATACGCGTGCGCGGCATCAATCATCTGCGATTCTTCGCATACCTCGCCGACCAGTGCAGCCAGGTTGGTATTCACGCGCCGCAGCACGGTGCGGCCGGCATCTCCGCGTGCCAAAAACAGCAGTTGTTCCACGAGCTCCTGCATATGCTCGCTTTCGGCCTTGAGCGAGGCGATGGACTCTGCCAGCACGTCTGGGTCGTCTTTGCCCCAGCGGTCGAGCATGTTTACGTAGCCCTGAATCACCGCGATGGGCGTGCGCAGTTCGTGACTCGCGTCGTTGACAAAGCGCATCTGCTGCAGCTTGGCCTCTTGCATCTGGCGCAGCAGGCGGTTGAGCGCGACCTCGATGCTCGCCAGGTCGGCGTCGCCGGTGGTGACGCTCGGCGAGTCGACGCTTGCGCGCTCGATGGCCTGCTCCAGCGTTTCCATCTTGCCGCCGGAGAGCTGCATACGGCCGAGCTCGTCCACGCGCAAGGCCAGGTCGTTGAGTGGTGCCATGGTACGGCGCACGCGGCGGGCGCCGCCGAGCATGTTGAGCACGCTGATGACCTGCCAACCCACAACGACAAGGTAGAGAGGCCATAGCGCGACGAGGTCCTGCGCGAGCGGGAAGGTCTTGCTGGTGTGCGCAAGCTCGACGGTATAGGCGAGCGTTGCCAGGTCCCAGCCGCGCGCGGGCGTCAGCGACATGCCGTGAACGGTGGCGCCGGGAATCCAGCCTGCGGTAAACGCGCCTTCGGGCAGCGTTTGGTTGTAGCCATAGACGAGGATCGCCGCCGCAATCACCACCAGTAGCAGGTCGAGCCAGACATAGCTCAACAGGCGGCGCCACATATAGCTCCAGTTGATGGCGCGGGCGATGGAGGTGACGCGCTTGGCCTCGGCGTTACGCACGGCAGACATAGCCCACCCCGCGCACGGTCTGGATGATGCGGGCACCGCCGGCGTCCTCGATTTTGGCACGCAGGTGCGCGATGTGTACGTCGACGTTGTTGGTGTCGCCCACGTATTCGTAGCCCAGCGCTTCGTGCGCGATGCGCTCGCGCGTGAGCACAGTCTCGGCATGCGCCATAAGCAGGGCGAGGACGTCGAACTCGCGGGCCGTGAGTGCGATGGGCGAGCCGCCGACCGTGACTTCGCGGCGGTCGAGATCGAGCGCGACCGAGCCCACGGCGAGCGTGGCGGGGGAGGGAGAGGCAGAAGCCTGGGTCGAGTCGCTGACCGGGGGTATCGCAGCGGCGCTCCCGGTCGCGCCGCCCGCCATGCCCGTCCCGGCACCGACGCCGCCAATGCCCGAAGCCGCCCGCACGGCCTCCGAGCGCTTCAGCGCCACGCGGATCCGTGCGAACAGCTCCTCAATCGCAAACGGCTTGGTCAGGTAATCGTCAGCACCGGCGTCGAGCCCGGCCACCTTGTCCATCACGGCATCGCGCGCGGTGACCATAATCACCGGCACATCCTTGTGCTTGCGGACGCGTCGCAGCACCTCCATGCCGTTGAGTTGCGGCAACAGTACATCGAGCAGAATCAGATCGTAGTCGCGCTCCATCGCCAGGTCAACGGCGGTGCGGCCATCGGCGGCGTGCTCCACTTGGTAGCCCTCGTGCTCCAGCTCGAGCGTCACAAAGCGGGCGATTTTCTCCTCGTCCTCTACGATAAGGATCCGTGCCATGCGTGCCCCCATCTGCGATTACTTGTCGTCGTTCAGATTTTGCTTGATGCCGTCCGCGGCGTCGGCGGCGTGATCCATCAGGTTGTTGATGCTGCCGGGCACGTCGCCGTCGCTGTCGATGCGGTAGCGCATGCCAAAGAACAGGCCAAGCAGCATCAGCCAAATCGTGGCGCCCCAGGCAAACAGTGCGACGATGGGAATCAGGATGGGAATGTTGAGGATGATGGCGTCGCGGCGCGTGGCGATAAACTTGGTGTCCAGGCTTAGGCGGAAGAGCTTTTTGAGGTATTCCCACACGCTGTCCATCTTTTTGGAGAAGTCGGTCTTTTCGCTCGACTTCTCGTAGGCGGCCTGCGCGGCGACCATCTCGGCCGAGGGCTCATCGACCGGCGCGGACTCGGTGGCGGCGTGCGCCGACGTGGTCTGGGTCTTGCCCTGCGACTCGAGCCAAATGATGGCATCCAGAACGTTGCCGTCGGCGGCGTCGAGCGCTGCCTTGGCATCGGTGTAGCTCACGTTGCACTTGGTGCGGATGGTTTCAACTTTTTCGAGGTCGTCCATGACCTGTCCTTTCGTTCGATGGGCGCGACGCCAGGCGATCTGCCCGGGCGCGAGCGTTGCGTTCGGCGGCCTGCGTTGCGCGGCGCCGCCCCGCCCTTGGTCGAACTCTATAGTGCAGGTTATAGATTAAG
>CAUEPS010000052.1 GCA_959019775.1 uncultured Collinsella sp. | reverse complement strand
GCGTTCATGACGATCTCGACCACACCCACGGCGGCAAGCAGCGACGTATCCTTGTAGAGCAGGATAAACTCACTGGTCAGTGTAGGCAGGACATTGCGGAACGTCTGCGGGATCATAACGTAGAGCAATGTCTGGAAGGCATTCATGCCCAGCGAGCGCGCGGCCTCGTTTTGACCCTTGGGGATCGACTGGATACCGGCGCGGAAGATCTCGCACAGATACGCGGACGAGTTCATGGCCATGACGATCACGCCCAGAACGTAGTCATCCACCTTGACGCCAGCCAGCGGCAGGCCAAAGAACGCAATGTAGATCTGCAGGAACGCAGGCGTGCCACGAATGATGTTCACATAGATGCCAGCAAGGCAACGCAGAATGCGCGACTTGGAGATGCGCATGAGCGACAGCGCAAAACCAAAGGGAATTGCCAGCGGAAATGCCACAAGCACGATCGAGAGCGACATGAGGAAGCCCTTAAAGACGATCGGCAGGCTCTGGACCAAAATGACCGGGTTTAAGAACAGACGCAGGAACATATTGGAATTCCAAGCCTCAACCCAGGGCTGTTCCTTAAGGTCGGCCAAGAAGTTATCAAACGCCGTGACGCCCTTAATCTCAACGGAAGGAATCTTGGAGATCTTCTTGGTCGAGCCGTCGGCGAGCGTATAGGTGCCGCTAAAGGCCTCATCGCCGCCCTCGACGGGGAACGTCACGCCATAGACCTCGACGCGGAAATAACCGCCGGCAGGTGCCGTCTCGCCAAAGTCAATCTTGAGCGTCTGCCCGTCTACCTTGCACGTGGGCTTCATGGGCGTGCGATCCATCAGGTCGTCGCCGGAAAGCATCGTCAGGCGCGTGTCATCGGCACCAAACGTCGTACCGTCGGCAAACTTGAGCGAAAGGCCGCTCAGTTCTTCGTCGGCATCGGCCTGGACCTCCCAAGTAATGCGCGTCTCGGTGCCGCCGACCACGTCGCTACCCGATCCAGTGTTGGGACGTGCAGTGATCTTTGCAGTCTCAAGCGCCTGCGCCGTCGAAGGCACGAAGGCCCCCGCGCACGCCAGCGCGAGCGCCACGGAAAGGACGCAGGCTAGTCTTTGGAGCAGCGAAGCAAGCTGACCTATGGCCCCTTTATTCAGTCGAGACAAGGTGGCTCCTAACGTATAAGTTACCGACAAAACAAGGCGAACGGAATCCGTTCCATAAGCGCAAAGGCCCTCTCCGCGAAAACGGAAAGGGCCCGTGCTTCATCAAGTAGTAATTTTACTTGATGTTGTACTTAGCCATGAGGGCATCAACGGTACCGTCATCGGTCAGGTCCTTGATGGCCTGGTTGATGTCGTCCTTGAGCTTGGTGTTGCCCTGGTTGATGGCGATGGCGTACTCCTCGCCGGTGCTGATCTGCTTGATGGTCTGGCAGGTGTTGAACTGCTCGGCGGTCAGCTGGCTGGCGACGGAGCGGTTGGTCACCACGGCGTCACCCTTATCGGACTGCAGGGCGCTGAAGCACTCGGTGGCGTCCTTGTAGGGGACGATCTTAGCCTTGGGGAAGTTCTCCTGGGCAAAGGCCTCGGCGGTAGAACCGGACTGGACGATAATCGTAGCGTCGGCGTTGTTGAGCTTCTCGCTGTAGTTGTCGGCCGTGATATCGGCGTTGTCGACCTTGGTCACGATAGCCTGATCGTCCATGTAGTACGAATCGGAGAACGCGACCTCCTTCTCACGCTCGGGGGTATCGGTGATAGCAGCGATGGCAACATCGTACTTGGCGCCCGAGGCGACACCGGGAACCAGCGTATCGAAATCGTTGTTCACGTACTCGACATCCAGGCCCAGCTTGTCACCGATAGCCTTAATGAGCTCCAGGTCAAAGCCCTGATAATCGCCGTTGTCGTCCTTGTACTCAAACGGCGCGTACTCGGCAGAAGTACCGACGGTGAGCGTGCCGTCCTTGACCAGCGCGTACTCCTTGGATCCGTCGACCTTCTCGACCTTTGCATCGTCAGAGCTGCTGGAACCGGCATCGGAACCAGAGGTGGCGTTGGACGAGCCGCAGCCCGTCAGAGCAAGGGCGAGCGCCATAGCACCCGTGGCGGCAAACGCGCCAAGCTTCTTCAGCTTCATAATCAGTCTCCTTCCGGTGACCTCGTTTAATTCAGAGGTCTGCAAAAACTGTTGGCTATTATGCACCCGTAATTGCAAATCTGCAATTAGAAAACTGATTGAAACAAACCTATAACGTGAATGAAGCACTCTACTTTGCGACAGTCATTACTGCTCCAATGAGCGTAACAGGGTAATTTCTGCTGCATACCCTGCAAGTTCATTCGGCGTCTCCAAAATGAATGGCAATGCGCGCAGGTGGCTATTCGATACAATATTCTGCATAACCTGCATACCGCCGCCGAGATCTTCGCTACCAAGGTAGCCCTTGCCAATGCGCTCGTGGCGGTCCTTATGGGCGCCGGTTGGGTTTTTGGAATCGTTGATGTGTACGGCACGCAAGCGGTCGATACCCACCACGCGATCGAACTCGTCGAGCACGCCGTCAAGATCGTGAATGATGTCGTAGCCGCCATCGCTCACATGGCAGGTATC
Source organism: uncultured Collinsella sp. (assembly GCA_959019775.1). Classification (GTDB taxonomy): domain Bacteria; phylum Actinomycetota; class Coriobacteriia; order Coriobacteriales; family Coriobacteriaceae; genus Collinsella. Next base: position 1,749 of record CAUEPS010000052.1, on the reverse strand, counting down.
AAGACAGACGCCCAGCTTATCCGTCAGCTCGGGACGCCTTGCGACTACGCCCTCGATAATGCGTGCCAGCTCTTCAAAACTGCGGCCCACCTCGGTGCCTTTACCAGCCATGGTCTCGAGCAGCACGCATGTCCGCTGCCCCTCAAACATCACCTGGCAAAGCGTGTCGACAATCATCTGAATACCGACATCGACACCCTGCCCCACATGTGCGCCGGGGTGAAAGTTGTAGTAGTTGCCGGGCAGTGCTTCCAGACGCTGCAAGTCCTCGGCCATTGCCTCCAAGGCAAACTCACGCGCCCGCTCTTTGGCAGAACAGGGGTTGTAGGTATAGGGGGCATGCGCCACGAGTGGGCCGAAGTCGTTTTGCTCCATAAGCTCGCGCAGGGCCGCCACGTCATCCATGTCAAGATCTTTCGCCTTGCCGCCGCGCGGGTTGCGCGTAAAGAATGCAAAGGTATTGGCGCCAATGGATAGCGCCGTCTCCCCCATCGCCCGATAGCCCTTCGTCGTCGAAAGATGACACCCAATCGTCAGCATCTCCAGCTCCCCCTCATCAGTTGCGGTGAAATAGTTCCTGTTTGGCCCCTATTCTGCCGCAAACAGGAACTATTCCACCGCAACTTATAAAAGGGGCATCAGAGATGCGGGCCACCAAGCACCACGGTCGCCGGCGTCATGATCCCCTACGTGTCAGCGCCAAGTCCTAGAGGGCTAGACGGATTGCATCGATAATGCGCGCGCAGCGCTGTGTGGCGGCAAGGGGCATGACGGGGCTCTCGAGTTTCCCCGCCCGGATGAGCTGGGTCGCATGCTGGATTTCGCCGTAGAAATCATCGACCCCAAACGGGGCATTTATTTCGAGCATTCGTCCGTCGGAGCACTTCACATGGGCGAGCTCGGGGCGATGAAGGCGCTCGATTTCCAACGAGCCCCGCTCGCAGGCAATCGTTAAGCGGCTTTCATATGCTGCCTTGCCGTCGCACACCATATGAATGGGTATGCCGCCGACGCTCATATGAATCTCATCGGCCCAATCCACGCGGCCGCCCGATACGTCACGCCAGCGAACTTCACGGGACGAAACCTCGCACGCGCCCGCGAGCAAATCCTCAAACCAACCGACCGCATAGCAGCCCATGTCATATAGACAGCCGCCCTGCAACGGATCGAGCAGATAGCCCGAAGGAGACTCGCCGTAATCGAGCTTTTGCACGCTTTCAATCGAGACAATTCGGCCAAGCTCACCCGACGCAAGCAAGTCCTTCACGCGAGTGCGCATCGGGCAAAACCGGTTCTTCATCGCCTCCATAAACAGCACGCCGCGCTCGCGAGAGGTGGAGGCAATCGAGAGAGCCTCTTCCTCACTCAAAACGGCCGGCTTTTCGCACAGCATGGCCTTTCCGGCGCGCAGCGCGCGACAGGCCCAACGCGTATGCATGCCATGCGGAAGAGCCAAGTAGATTGCGTCGACATCGGGGTCGGCAATCAACGCATCATAAGCCGCATCGCCGCTATCGTCAGCCGTGGCATAACTGTGCGCGGCATCAATCGAAAACGCCCTGCAAAACTCCTCAACATGCGAAGGAGTGCGACCGGCGGCAGCCACAAGCCGTGCCCCGTCCACCTCCTTGAGCGACGATGCAAATCGATGCGATATGTTTCCAGCGCCCAAAACGCCCCAACGAACCTCACGTAAATCATCACATGAATCCCGATGGCCCACGACAGCCCCCTTCAGTTGCGGTG
>CAUEPS010000051.1 GCA_959019775.1 uncultured Collinsella sp. | reverse complement strand
GAGGGTCTGACTACGAATCAGAACGTCATAGGTTCGAATCCTATACGCCGCACCATTTGAGATTAAAGCTCCCGGCAACGGGGGCTTTTCTTTTACGTAAACACCGCATGGATTCGAACCTCGGTCAAAGGGGACTATTTCTCATCGACTCGTGTAAGATTTCGAGTATGCGCCTCGGTGAGCCCGTGGCGCGCTCTTTCTTTAGACGACCGATCAGGGTGATATTTCGTGGCAGAGCGTCCGACATACAAGCTCAGGTTTCTTGATCCCAAAAAGCGCTTTCCGGCCATGCCCGAGCAGCCTGCGGGACGATCGTATGGCGTGGTTTGGAAGCTCTTTGGCGATGACCAGCATGAATCATGCTATGTCGTCGAATTCGTCGGCAAAAGCCATGTGTCGCTTTTGGGCTACGTGAGCGTTTCGGGTGAGGTCTATAAGGTGGACCGTCCCGTTAACGAGATGTCGCTGCCCGACGATCCCGACATGCAATTGATTCTTGACGAGTCCGATTCCAACATCGGTGAGATTGCGGTCAGGGGTACCGATGGGACGATGTACTCCCGGGCGCGAGTCATCGGCTCTCCCGAAGGCACCATGCGTGAACAATCCGATCGCGAGACGTGGAATTCGACGCGCAGCCTTCGCTACGGCGAGTTCATGGCCTCGATGTTCTTGCGTTACGTGGTATTTGCCGATTCTGAAAACGCTGTCTTAGGCACGGCAGACGGTGACGGCCTCGACGAGGGCATGAAAAATGCCGTCGACAAGATCAAACTTGTAAAACTCCCCGAGCCGGTTGAGGTACTGCTGGGTTTTGATTCCACGCCGCTGCCCGATGCAATCGAAACGTTGCTCTACCGCATTGACCATGCAGATAATCCAAGTGGCATTGAGCGCTATGCCGCCGCTTTGATGGGCGAAGTTAATCTGCCACGCCTGCGCACCATCGCGGCCAAAACCGAAATGAGCCTGGCGCGCATCGATCGCTCGAGGCTCTTCTATCTCAATTTTGACCGTAGCCTGCTGGACCAGGACGAGATCGATACCCTGCTTGCCGTCGAGTGCCGCCTGAACCGCCTATCGGGCATCCTTGAGCGTATTGGGGCAGGGTTGGGCCCCGTTGCCTCGTCGCCAAGCTTTGAGGGCTGCTCGCTCTTTGACCTATGGCATATCAGCAAGACGACAAACGACGTTCCTCGCTTGCTCGAAACGCTGTCGAATGACAACCCGTGGGCCAAGCCGGGGACGGTTGCGTGCCAGCCGGGTGGCGAGTGGGACGTTCGCACTCGCTTTGCACGTCTCGTAGAAGCGCTCAACGTGGTCACGCGTCTCGACTACACCTATCGAGCGAACGTCGCCGAAGGCATCATGCTGGTGCGATTTGGCCGCACGGTTGTCGATGCTATGCCGCAGCGCGAATACGATGCTCAAGATGACGCCTGGCGCGAGGTGGATGAGCCTAAGCGCGCGGCATGGGCCACTGAGCACGATGCACGCATTGCGCTTACACTCGCGGCGGCTTGCTTTGCTTCGGGCGCTCGCATCATGCGCTGCTACGTGCAGATTGCGGCTCCCGACGGTGAGCAGGGCGAGCGCGTCGTTGAAACGTATTCCTTTGGCCGTGCGGCCTATCTGGCCGATTGCGTTTCTGTCGCCAAGGATCTTGAGAGCATGGATATGGACGACATGCCCTGCAAGCATTTGCTCGAGGCATATGAGGCAGATGCTCCGGACATGATTGAGCCTGCAGAGGTTCACGCTCGGCCACGCGATGACCATCGTCCATTGCCGCCTGCGCTTCGCGATTTACTGCTCGCTGATACGGCTGACGAGCTTGAGGTCATGGAGGAGGACAACGATCCGTATATCGCCCGCGTCGTCGAGCTGCGCGAGCAATCCAAAGTTGACCGAGCCGGCGCTTTCGAGGGCTTTTCTCGCCTTGTCGAGGAGCTGGAAGCCAAGTGTACTGTTGCTGAGCTTTTGGCGACGGGCCCGGTGCAGACCCAGTTCTGCGACAACCAGCTGGTGCGCATGGTGCTGCCGGTGATGGAGGAGGACCGTTCCGTGCGTATCCTTCGCGCTCCCGATGCGCTGTATTTTGCCCAGCATGAGATCTGCAGCTTTTACGCCGAACAAGAGGACTTTGAGCGTGCGCTGCCCGAGGTGCGTCGTCTCTACGATTTGGCACGCTCGTCTATGCAGTCTCACTTTGCCCTGATCAACGTGCTGGCACGTCTGGAGCGCTATGACGAGATTATCGAGGTGGCGCGCCACGGCCTGCGCATCGCCAGCGACCGAACTTCGATCGGTTACCTGTTCTATCGCCTGGCATTCGCCTACTGGAACTGCGACCAGCTCGAGCTGGCGCTGGCGTGCTACCGCCTGGTGCCGCGCGGCGAGGAGTCGGGTGGCAGTGCGCAGGAGGAAATGCAGGGCCTTATGAACGAGATGGGCGTCATCAAACCGCCCACGTTCGAGGAGGCTGTCGAGACTATCCGCAAGGCAGGTCTTGAGCTGCCGCCGGTGCCCGCCGTGACCAATCAGCTCGCGGATGCCGCCGTGCAACTCGTCGATAACGGTTTCTTTTTCTTGGCGCGCGGCTGCATCTATCAAATGTGGCGCACCATGGGCAACGATGAGCTCGGCTCCCTCAACCGCTCGCTGGGGTAGGGGCGGTATAGAGGGGCCGCACCGCGCTATTTGTATCGGCGCGGGCGGGAGGACCCGACAGAATCGGTAAGGCATAAAGCCGCCGAGCCTGCTAAAACTGTTAAACTCTGCTAAAGTTGCTAAACTTTGTTAAAGTTGTTAAAACTGGCAGAGGAGGTCGAATGTCAAAAGCTATTAATCCCTTTAAGCCAACAGCGGGCATGAATCCACCTGAGCTTATCGGACGCGACGCTGTTTTGGATGACTTTGCCGAGGCTCTTGAGAATGGCCCTGGTGCCCCCGATCGACTCATGCGCATCTCGGGTGTCCGAGGCACGGGTAAAACGGTGCTCCTCAACGCATTGGGCGATCTTGCGCGCAAAAAAGGATTCGAGGTTGTCGACGTCGCCTCAAATGCCGGTTTTTGCGACAGAATTCTCGAGGCTCTGCAGCGAAATGTTCGTCTTGCATCAATGTCGATTTCCCCATCAATTTTAGGAGTCAGCCTTGGCTCCGTGGAGCTGTCGAAGTCAGCCTCTCATCTGGGCGAGGCGATGTACGGTGCCGCGAAGCGAGGTGGTTTGCTCATCACACTCGATGAGATTCAGGACGCCTCAACTGAGGAAATGCGCGAGCTGGGTAATGAAATGCAGCTCTTGATTCGCCAAGGGGCGAATGTCGCCTTTGCATTCGCTGGTTTGCCAACCTCGGTGGATGGCGTGGTGGTGGATGATACGTTGACGTTCCTTCAGAGGGCGAAGCATATCGAACTCACGCGGCTTTCAGATTTTGAAGTCGGCGGATCGTTTGAGGATACGATGAGGCGTGCGGGCAAGGAACTCGACGAAGGCGTTGCTGAGCTTTTAACAAAGGCTTCGGCAGGCTATCCCTTTATGGTCCAGTTGGTCGGATATTACGCTTGGCAGGTTGCTGCGCGCAGCGGGTCGGAGAGCGTGAGTGAAGAGGCAGCTCGCAAGGGTGTCCAGGCAGCTCTTGATAGTTTCAATGCCATGGTGATTGCCCCCGCGCTGCGCAGGGTATCGGAGCGGCAGTTTCAATATCTCGCGGCGATGGCGCAATGCGAAGGCGGCGAGATTACGAACGGTGATATTGCCAAAAAGATGGGATTGCCGGCGAATAAAGTCGGGTCGTATCGCAAACGTCTGATCGATACGGGACTGATTGAGCCTGCTGGCTACGGCTGTGTTTCGTTTGCAATTCCGTACATGCGCGATTATCTGTTGGAGACCGTTCGAGCGAACTAATAAAGACTGGATGCATCGACGCCGCCGCTGGGGTTGCCCCCGTATCTTTGTCTCAATCTGTAACATCTGGACGAAAATTCGGCCTGTAACTGTTACAGATTGAGATGATTGGGTGAGACGTCTACTGGCAAATTGGAATCGCTCCAAAATTCCCCCTTGCCCATCCTCGACTGTTTGGTTACTATAGAACGGCTGTTACGGAGAGCTGACCGAGAGGCCGAAGGTGCTCGCCTGCTAAGCGAGTATGCCCCAAAAGGGCATCTGGGGTTCGAATCCCCAGCTCTCCGCCAGTACGAATTTGAAGAAGGGTCCCATTTGGGGCCCTTTTTTATTATCAAGAATGGCGGCTGAGGATTCGAACCCTCAAAAAATGAGGCGCCCCGTTGGACGCCTCATTTTGTTCAAGACTTTAGTCTGCTGGCCGCGCAGCGGCCAGCCTTAAACCACCCGCTACG
>CAUEPS010000050.1 GCA_959019775.1 uncultured Collinsella sp. | reverse complement strand
TCTCAGCAATAAGAAATCTTATATGAATTGACTTAGATTTTGTATATTCCGGCCCATAAGGGGATACACTACATCCTGAAAGACAAGCCGAAGCGCCGCGCGACAGACCGTCGAGGCGGCGCGAACGCAAAAGAGAGAGGGAATTTCTAATGAGTAAGATTCTTGGTATCGACCTTGGTACTACTAACTCCGCTATGGCCGTCCTCGAGGGCGGTTCTCCGACCATTATTGTGAACGCCGAGGGCGACCGCACCACCCCGTCCGTCGTGGGCTTCCGTGCCGACGGCGACCGCGTCGTGGGTAAGGCCGCTAAGAACCAGGCTGTCACCAACCCCAAGAACACCGTGTTCTCCATCAAGCGCTTCATGGGCCGCAAGTACTCCGAGTGCACCTCCGAGATCAAGACCGTGCCGTATGAGGTCAAGGAGGGCCAGGGTGGCCGTGCCGTCGTCGACATCGAGGGCAAGGATTACACCGCCGAGCAGGTGAGCGCCATGACGCTCGCAAAGATGAAGGCCGACGCCGAGAAGTATCTGGGCGAGACCGTCACCGACGCCGTCATCACCGTCCCGGCCTACTTCAACGACGCCCAGCGTCAGGCCACCAAGGACGCCGGCAAGATCGCTGGCCTCAACGTCAAACGTATCGTCAACGAGCCGACCGCTGCCGCCCTGGCCTATGGCCTGGACAAGCAGGGCACCGACCAGCGCATCCTGGTCTTCGACCTGGGTGGCGGCACCTTCGACGTCTCCATCCTCGACCTCGCCGACGGCGTGTTTGAGGTTCTGTCCACCTCGGGCGACAACCACCTGGGCGGCGACGACTGGGATCAGCGCGTCATCGACTGGATGGCCGATAAGTTCCAGCAGGAGAACGGTGTCGACCTGCGTCAGGACCCCATGGCCCTGCAGCGTCTGAAGGAGGCTGCCGAGAACGCCAAGAAGGAGCTCTCCGCGGCGCAGCAGTCCACCATTAACCTGCCGTTCATCACCATGAACCAGTCCGGCCCGCTGCACCTCAACTACACGCTGACCCGCGCCGAGTTCGAGAAGATCACCCGCGACCTGCTCGAGCGCTGCAAGCAGCCTGTCACCAACGCCCTGCGCGACGCTAAGCTCAAGCTCTCCGATCTGACCGAGGTCATCCTCGTCGGCGGCTCCACCCGTATGCCCGCCGTCCAGGATCTGGTCAAGACCATGACCGGCAAGCAGCCCAACATGTCCGTGAACCCCGATGAGGTCGTTGCCGACGGCGCTGCCGTCCAGGGCGGCGTGCTCACCGGTGACGTCGAGGGCATCCTGCTGCTCGACGTAACCCCGCTGTCGCTGGGCGTTGAGACCATGGGCGGCATCATGACCAAGATGATCGACCGCAACACCACGATCCCGACCTCCAAGACCGAGGTCTACTCCACCGCTGCCGACAACCAGACCAGCGTCGAGATCAACGTGCTCCAGGGCGAGCGCGAGCTTGCCCGCGACAACAAGTCGCTCGGTAAGTTCCAGCTGACCGGTATCCCGGCTGCCCGCCGCGGCGTGCCGCAGATCGAGGTCACCTTCGACATCGACGCCAACGGCATCGTCAAGGTCTCCGCTAAGGACAAGGGCACCGGCAAGGAGCAGCAGATCACTATCTCCGGTTCCACCGCTCTGTCCGACGACGAAGTCGATCGCATGGTCAAGGACGCCGAGGCTCATGCCGAGGAGGACAAGAAGCAGAAGGAAGAGGTCGAGGTCCGCAACCAGACCGATAGCCTTTGCTATTCCACCGAGCAGACCCTCAACGAGCTGGGCGACAAGGTTTCCGCCGATGTGAAGTCCAAGGCCGAGGCCGCTATCGCCGACGCCAAGAAGGCGCTCGAGGGCTCTGACGTCGAGGCCATCAAGGCCGCCGGCGAGTCCCTGCAGTCCGTGGCCTACGAGCTGGCCCAGGTTGTCTATGCCGACGCTCAGCAGCAGACCGACGGCGCCGCCGGTGCCCAGCCTGCCGACGATGACGTTGTCGACGCCGACTACGAGGTTGTGGACGACGAGGACAAGTAATCATGTCCGCCCGTAAAGCTCGCACGGAGGCGGCCGCCGCTGGCGCCGCCCCCGTTGACTCTGAGGAGAAGGACGTGAAGATTCCCGTAGAGGCCGTCGACGATACCGAGGCCAACGAGGCCGAGGCCGCCGAGGCTGCCGAGAACCAGGTAGAGGATTCCAACAAGGAGGCGACGATGACCGAGGACGAGATGGTGGAAGCTGCTATCCGCGCCGGTGAGGAAGCCGCCGATAACGACTTTAAGCTCAAGTTCGAGCAGGCCCAAAAGGAGCTCGCCGACGTGCGCAGCGAGCTCGATGCTGCGGCAGAGGCCCAGAAGGCCGCCGAGGACAAGGCAAAGGACGCCACCGAGCGTACCGCCCGTCTTCAGGCCGACTGGGAGAACTTCCGTCGCCGCACTGCCAACGAGCGCATCGCCGAGCGCGAGCGCGCGACCGAGAAGCTCGTCACTGCGCTGCTGCCGGTGGTTGACGATATCGAGCGTGCAATCGACCATGCCCGTAGCCAGGAGCTTTCCGACGATTTTAAGCAGTTCGTCGATGGCGTTGACGCGGTGCATGCCAAGCTGCTCGATGTGTTTGCGCACGAGGGCGTTGAGCCCATCGACCCTAAGGGCGAGGCGTTCGATCCGCTCGAGCACCAGGCCGTGGGTCGCGTCGAGGACGCGTCGCAGTACGACGAGACCGTCAACGACGTGTACCAGAAGGGCTACCGCATGGCGGACCGCATCCTGCGCTCCGCGATGGTGACGGTGACCTACGGTGGCGAGAAGCGCCCCGCACCGGAGCCCGAAGCGGCGCCCGAGGATGCCGCGGCCGATACGGCCGAGAGCGCCGAGGAGTAATTGAGAAGGGCCCCGGGGCAACACCCGGGGCCCTTTCTGGCCTAGTGCCATATGAAAGCATGAGCCGTCGTCAGCAGTGACGGCGGACGTAACAGGAGAGGAGCTACGATGGCTGCAGGCAAAACCTTCTATGACATCCTGGGCGTATCCAAGAGCGCCTCCGACAAAGAGATCAAGAGTGCGTTTCGCAAGCTCGCGCAAAAATATCACCCCGATGCCGGCGGCGACGAGGCCAAGTTTAAGGAGATCAGCGAGGCCTACGAGACGCTTTCGGACGAGAAGAAGCGCAAAGAGTACGACCAGATGCTCATGTTCGGCGGCATGCCGGGCGCGGGCGGCGCGTATAGCGGTGGCTACGGCGCCGGTGCCGGCGCGAGCGGTTGGGGCGATATCTTCGACAGCATCTTTAGTGGCAACGGCGCCTGGGGCAGCGATTGGGGCTCGGGCTTTGCCGGGGCCGCGGGTGCTGCCGGTGCGGGCGCGGGCCGCAACCGCGCGCGCAAGGGCGGCGATCTGTCGCTGACTGTCGACGTAACGGCCGAGGACGCGTTCCGCGGCGTGACGCACAAGGTCACCTACCGCATTCCCTCGACGGGCGAGCAGCAGACCATCACGGTCTCGGTGCCTGCGGGTGCGGTCGACGGCGGCAAACTGCGCTACAAGCGTCGTGGCGAGTACGGCGTTGCCGGCGGCGAGCGCGGCGACCTGGTCGTGACCACGCACGTGGAGGAGCATCCGCTGTTTAAGCGCAAGGGTGCCGACGTGACCATGGAGGTGCCGATCTCGGTCTACGAGGCGGCGCTCGGCTGCACGGTGGATGTGCCCACGCCCGGCGGCGCGACGGTTCGTCTGAAGGTGCCCGCTGGCACCCAGACGGGCAAGAAGTTCCGCTTTAAGGAGATGGGTGCGCCCGACGTTAAGCATCGCGGCCGCACGGGTGCGCTGCTCGTCGAGATCAAGGTGCAGGTTCCCTCGAACCTGTCCGACGATGAGCGCGATGCCATGACCAAGCTGCGTGAGGCCGACACGCGCGATTATCGCGAGAAGGTCAACCGTTACAAGGCGACGTACTAGGGCGGTCGTGGCACACGCCCGCGCCCGCGGGCTTATGATGGACGATAACGAGACGGAAAGGGGTCAGGTAGCATGGCCGAGGACAATAGGAACAAACCGCTGTACATGATCAGCGTGGCGGCCGAGCTGACCGGCATGCATCCGCAGACTCTGCGCGTCTACGAGTCCAAGGGCCTGGTGAACCCCCAGCGCTCGGGCGGCAACACGCGCTTGTATTCGCGTGCCGATATCGAGCGTCTGGAACTCATCAACCAACTGACCGACGAGGGCATCAACCTCGCCGGCGTGGTGCGCATCCTCGATATGAAGGAGCGTGCCGAGGAGCGTGAGCGCGAGAACGAAAAGCTCCGCGCCCGCGTGCGCCAGCTCGAGGACGAGCTGCACGAGTACAAGATGCAGAAGAAGATCACCGCCCTGGCCCCGCG
>CAUEPS010000049.1 GCA_959019775.1 uncultured Collinsella sp. | reverse complement strand
CGCGAACGGCGCGCCTGTTTAGCGAAACTGGTGAAAAATAGATTGACGCTAACAAAGGTGCACCCCCGGGCGGTCAGCGAGGCCGACGTGCCCAGCGTCGTCGCGCGCGGCCTCGGCGGCAGGGCGCCGCGCACCCATATATGCAGCGACCTGGCCTACGTGCGCGTCGGGGCCTCGTGGAACTACGTCTGCCTGCTCGTCGACCCCTGCAACGGGGAGATCGTCGGCCACTCCGCCGGGCCCGGGAAGGACGCCCGGCCGGTCAAGTCGGCGTTCGCGACGCTCTCCTTCCCCATCTCGGACATCGAGGCGTTCCACACGGACCGCGGCAGCGAGCTCGACAACGCCGGGATCGACCCGATGCTCGAGGCCTTCGGCATAGAGAGGTCGCCGTCGGCCAAGGGCCGCCCCTACGACAACGCCGTCGACGAGTCGACCGACGGGATACTGAAGGCCGAGCTCGTCCACCGCGAGGCGTTCGGCACGACGCGCGAGCTCCGGGCCAAGCTCTCGGACAACGTGCACCGGTACGACAACTTCAGGATCCACTCGACGCCGGGCCACATGTCTCCGGTCGAGTTCAGGGAGGCGGGGCTGTCCCTCCCGGAATCGTCCAAATAGGTGTTGCCAATCCAGCACCCGGCCTGCTCGTGGTCACCGACGTCACGGGGTTCAGACTCGACGGGTACAGGGCGTACCTGTCGCCGGCGATCGACTGCTTCGACGGCTGGCCGATCTGCTGGAGGGTCTCGGTCCACGCCGACTCGGACCTGATGGTTGGCATGCTCAGGGACCTGGTGGGGATAGTCTGCCCGACGGAGGGGCGGCCTCTCACGGTGCACACCGACGGCGGCGCCGTCTACATGGGGCGCGAGTGGCGCGAGGCGTGCGGCCCCGGGGTGGTGCGCTCGATGTCGAGGAGGGCCCGGAGCCCCGACAACGCGCGCGCCGAGGGGTTCTTCGGCACGCTCAAGTGCGACTTCTTCGAGGGCAGGGACTGGACCGGCGTGCCGTTCGACGAGTTCTCCCGGCTGCTCGGCGAATATATCGAGTGGTATAGGGGCGGCAAGCTCAAGAAGGACCTAGGATGGAAGACCATTAGGGAGTATCGCGAGGAGAGGGGCTATGCGGCATAGCGCCGGGACATGGTCCGGAAAACGTCCGAGGTCCCCGCTTTCCCAATGGATGCTGATGCGGAAACTGTGTCCCGGAATTCGCCTACAGAGCGGGATGCATTTTCCAGTTGAACCTCGATTGGGAAACGACGTCCCATTCGCATAAAAACGGGCGGCCCGGGTGTTTGTCCGAACCGCCCGTCTGGCGCGCTATGTCGAGGCCTCTAGCCTATTACGTAATACCAGACTACGTTGTCGCCGTTTGAGAGAACGTAGTTGCTGCAGGCCGTCATGGGCGTTGTGCCGTTGACGGAGTACATCCAGCCGCTCGTGCCGCCGTACTGTTTCTCGGCCAGACCACCAATCGCGGCGACATACGTGCCGTATGACGAGCCGTGCGCATTGACAGAAAGCCCCAGAGCGCACAGGGCATCGTAGACCGTAGCGCCCTCGTTAAAGGTGAAGGTGCCTCCAGAAGACACAGGATTGCCCACGGCGCTCGACGTAACCGAGACCGTCACTGTGACATAACCAGACTGCTGCGAGCCGTCCTGATTGCCCGCAGAGGCGCCGCCACCGTTGGATGCAGACCCACCGCCAGACACCGAGCCACCGCCCGAAGAAGAGCCGTCAGAAGAACTCGATCCGCCAGTGGAATCAGAATTCTGCGAACCCGATTTGTCCCCTGACTTCTTGCCGCCCTTGTCTTCGGACTTCTTCGCCTTCGAGCCCTTGTCTGACTTTTTGTCCGAAGATTCAGACTTGTCCTTGGAATCAGATTCATCCGAATCCTTCGACCCGTCCTTCGCATTGTCTGAAGATTTTGAGCCCTTGACTCCAGTCTTACCCGAAGCGGTAGTCGAGCCGGAAACCGACACATCCTTAGCAACGATGCTCTCCCCTGTCACAGCCCGCGCAATCCAGTCGATGGACCATGCACCGCTGGTAGAGGGGTGGACAAAACCCAACGAGACGACAATGAGTGCAATACAGGCGGCCGTCAGAGCCCCAAGCAGCGTCTTGCGCCGAGGGGCGGACGCCGCCGAAGCGGCGCCCTTTTGCTTTGCATCGTCGAGCTGGATGAACGACGAGTCGGACTGCTTGGACTCGGAGTCCTGAGGCTTATTGGACACAGCCCTCACCTACCGACGCTTGGTGAATACGAACACGCCGATGACGGCAAGACCGATCACGCCAGCCGCAACGCCGACGATGGCAAGCGGATTGGTGCCATTCTCCTGCTCGGAAGCACTAGAGGACTTCTTAGCAGTGGTCGTGGAAGCAGCACCCGTATCGGACTTGGAATCGGACTTCTTGTCGGACTTGCTGCCCTTCTTGTCAGACTTCTTCTCGTCCTTCCTATCGGACTTATCGGAGTCCTTCTTGTCGGACTTGTTGTCCTTGGTCTCGGTCTTGGTCGACACCGTCGTCTTGGTCGTCGGCTTATGACCCGGGGCGACAGCGCCGCCAGCCTGCTGGCCCTTCGTGCCGGAGCCGGAACCCGTGCCAGCGCCCGTGCCAGCACCGGAACCGTTACCAGCGCCACCATTGCCGCCATTGGAACCAGAACCGCCAATGCCGCCAGGGTTAACGGCGTTCTTGGTCCACATGGCATACAACGTCAGATCGGCCGTCACCGGCGTACCGAAGTCATACGCCTGCGTGCAAGCCTCATCGGTATACCAGCCAGCGAAGGTGTAGCCCTTGCTCTGCGGCTTGGTCGAGGGCTCCGTCGCCGCCTTGCCTTCCTTCACGCGTTGAGAATCGGGCATCGCCGCATCCTTACCGTTGGCGTCGAACGTCACGGTATAGCGGTTGACCCTTTGGCCATTGCCCTTGACTGCAAACAGCTTGCCCGAGTCATTGACATAGTAGAGTGAGCCATCGGATCCGACCGAAATAGAAGCCATGCAGTACTGCTGATCGCCCGCCGCGGGCGTATAAAGCAGCTCGGCCTCGTCATCGCCCATACGGTAGCGATAGATGCCGCCCGGGTTGTTGTTAGACGTAAAGTAGACGTACGTCTCGCCATTCTGGACAGAAACGACCGGCTGCGACTTTACATCACCGCCGCCCGAAGCCCCCTGACGAATATAGCTACCGTCCGCCTTGCAAATGGAATAGTCCACGGCAAGCGTCTCGGCATCAATCACTGCAAGCTGACCGTAGTGATACGTGTACTTGTTCTGATAACCGCCCATAAAGGATTCAGTCGATGCGCCTCCGACCACAATCTTGCCGTTGGCCAGCACCGGCGTCGAGGTCGAGCTGCTACCAAACGCCACCTTGCCAAGCTCCGACAGCGCTCCGTCCGTTCCAACCAAAAGCTTATGCAAAACGCCATCGGCGCTCACGACATAAGAGATCGACCCATCGACCAGCACGGTTGTGCGCACGCGGTCGGCAATCTTGAGCGACGCAACGGTCTTTCCAGTTTCGGGATCGACCGTGCTCACCGTACCGGAATCATCTGCGATGACCCCATAATTGCCCGAGAACGCCAAGCCGGCCCAGTAGTAGCCCTTGCTGTTCTCGTTCTTATGCTGCCACATAACCTTGCCATCGGAGATGCGCACGCAGAGCAGGTAGCCGTCGCTCGAGTCGGACCAGCCGGCCGACGCCGTACCAAAGTAGGCAAAGCTGTCACGAACCGTAATGGACGCAAGTGACTGCTGAGCACCATCGGGGCCAGCAGGCAACCCATCGGTTACCCAAACCGTCGCCAGAGCATCAACCGTCAGCGCCTGCAGGCGACCGCTCGAAAGCGGCACGAGTATCACGCCGCCGGTGTATACCATACGCGAGGTCGAATCGATCTTTGCCGCCAAAGGCGATTCGGCAACGGTCTCACCCGTGTCGACATTCTTCTTGAGCAGCTTGGAACCAACTGCCACGTAGAGGTAGTCACCGACCAGTAACGGGTCGGAAATACCCTTGCTCCATTCGTTCGAGCCCTTGAGCTCGCTCACCCATTTTGCCTCAGCGTCCTTCGTGGGCACAGGAGCGTCAGTTACTTTGTCGGCGCTCGTATAACCAGGCCAATCGCTATCCCAGTTAGGACGTGCGGCACCCGGGTCAACAACAACGCTGTCGACGCCGGGCACAGTATCGCCGGGAGCAAAAGCCCAGACGATTTTGTCGCCAGACTTGAGCACGTAATCGCTATCGAGCTGAGACCCAGGAACGCCGTTGACAAAGAACGACCATGCACCCGACAGCTCGGTGCCATCAAGCGGAGATACGAGACTATAGACGCCCCAATAGCCAAATTGGTCGTACATTTTTGACTTTATGCCAAGGGCATCGAAGTAAGCAGCAGAGGCATCCTTAATCGACGTGCCCTTAGCAAACACCTGGGTCGAAGGGCTCGTCCAACGCTGAGCTATCTCGGCCTTTTTGCCAATAATCTCCATCGTGACGGAAACCTGCTCGGGCGCGGGGTCGCCGTACTTCGAGTAGCACCAGACGACGGAGTCGCCGTCCTTGA
>CAUEPS010000048.1 GCA_959019775.1 uncultured Collinsella sp. | reverse complement strand
TAGACATTTTCATCAAGAACAATCGAGTCTATGCGACAGATCTCGATATCAAAGAGGCCGGCAATCCGAAGTGCACTTTCAACCTGACCCGTCTCGACGGGCGCTTCGCGTTGAAGTCGTTGCAGACGGCGTTCGAAAAAAATGTGCTGGAAGCCGAGCGAGCGTTGCCGTACGAGAAACGCTGTGAGATTTACATCAAGCGTCTCAAGAAAGCATACTCGGCGTGGGTCGAGCAGGCGAAAGCGAGCAAGGGCATGGCCTATAACACATTCCCTAAATTCGTTGCCCCGAAGTGTGACGAAGACCTGCTCGAAGACCCCGCCGTACGCGATGAGCTTCTTGCGCGTCGCGGTTACGCAAGGGAGATTCGCAACCGTTACGCCGGCGGCGTTGTCGATGCCGGCGACGACCGCGTTCGCGCCGCCGGCCAGGCGCACAGCGGTAGCGCCGTGTCGCGACAGATGGACGATCGCGTCGTCGATCGCGGCGATTACGCTCGCGGCGACACGCCTCGCTAGCCTCGAACTGCCTGTCGGGGCGGAGTAAAGCGCTCATGCCCCGGTAGAGCGGTGAGGCATGAGTTACTGAGGTATACTATAGTTTCCGCAGGTAGAGGCATAAAAAAATGGCAACCCGCCCGCCGAAAAGACGGGCGGGCGTGATACCATCAAGATTGTGCTCGGGTGCTACCAACACCTCCGCACGGTGTAGAGGCGAGCTACCAACTCGCGTTTCTACTTGCCAGTTGTGCTAAAAACGCAAACAGCACTCCTGACACATCCAATGATAGCAGGGACCCGCAGGTCACGCTATGGATGACAGTTAGAAAACGCAAATGGGAGCCGGCTCGCACGGCTCCCATTTTTTATGGGAGCGGACATATGCCGTTCCCGGTCGGCACGGGTTTAAGACCCGTTCAAAAAGGTAGCCAAGGGCTCGAATAATCGGAGACTGAGCTGTACAGGCTCATTGTCCCGTCTCTACGGAGACTTCGACGGGGGTAGTGCCCTCCATGTGACCCCTGCGCCGCCTCGGCCCTTCTGGGCGGAGACGGCGTGCCGGATTCAGAGCGATTGTCCTGCTGGAAAACTGCAGGAAAGTAGGCGAACAGCCGAAGATCAGGAGTTGGTTGGATAGCCGTGTGGCAACACACGTGTCGCGGTGATAAGCCGCAACGTCAAGCAAAGAGGATCACGATGAGCATGCAGCCGTGACGGATTCTGAGCCCAACCCCGGGTTCCGCCATGTACGGGGGTGCCGGTGAGGACGGCCGGCGCGTTAAAACGAACGGTCCGGATGTATGGGCGTAGCCATGCGGAGTCCCGCGAGATCGTCGAGCAAAAGGCCAAGGGGCGGGTGAGGCTTTCCCAGCTGCAATGCTGGTTTCGAAGATTTAGGGAGGGTCCACGATTGTGCCCGGACTCTGTGGATGCTCCACCGCCTAACAATTCAACCACCAAGCTAATTAGACCTCGCGACCAGTTATTACAATCAGCAAGTCATCAGCGCGAGGCGTGCCAGCCGTCAGCCCTCAGCGCCGGCGTCGCTTCGCTCCCCGGGCGATGTAAATAAGAGATATATAAGTCAGCGAGCTTCGCGAGCGGATCATAGGTGCCGTCAGGCACCGCATCAAAAGCGATTCGCAGTCATTTCGGAATACATGTCGCTGGCGATGAGTGGACCTAGTCCAGACCTGTATCCGTACTAGGCGTTTCTAGAAATGCGCATGAGAAAGGGCCGAACCGAAGTGTCTGGCCGGACGCCAATTGTCCGGGAACTGCTTCGTTTCGACCCTGCTTCATTCTACAGCCGCGTCATGTTTATGGAGATCAATTCGGCAGCTGCAATTCATTCGATTGTAAGATGAGCTGTCCTGGACGGCTCCCACTGTTGCGATCACGCCGCATGGACGATGGATGAACTCGCATGAGAACCCAAGCGTACGGTGGTTTTATCTGCCCAAAGAGGGTAGAATGAAAGCAGAAAACGACGCATCCCGTGTAAGCAACATGGAGCGCGGGCGGCCTAGTTTTCAGTCTTTGTTAAATGCCCGGGCTCCGACCCCCGGGCATTCTTATTTGCGCTTGTGGCGCAAATGCCGTCCACTGTCCGCACCGCGCGTACGCCTACGGACCTTAATCCGAACCTCATACGAGTTTAAAAACGCGATGATGAACGTGCCGACCGTTGCAAGAGCGGCCAGCGCGTTAAGGAATTTCAGCATATGGTGACCTCCGATCAAATCGTCGGCCGCCCGCGCACGGAATGCGCCGTGGCATCAATTCTAACCGAACCTGCGACTGCCCCAGTTAACTGGTACACCTCTGTTATTGTTCATATTCAACGTCTCAAAAGGTATGCCGCGCGGCACTCGAAAACCGAACCCTCGATGCCGTGGACGGCGAGTGCCAAAACCCAGTGCCAAAACCTCCCCTTGCATTCCCATGAGAAAATCAAAAGACAAGGCAGGAGGCTGAAAATGACCAGATACGGATACGCTCGCGTGAGCACGAAGGATCAGAAGCTAGACAGGCAAATCGAGGCATTGGTCAACGCTGGCGTGGCCTATGAGCGCATCTTCAAAGACAAGGAGACTGGCGCACGCGAGGGCGACCGCACGCAACAGAAAAAGTTGTTCAAAAAGATGAAGCGCGGCGATGAAGTGGTGGTCGAGTCCTGGGAGCGCCTGACCAGATCGACGAGGCAGCTGCTGAACTATGACCTGATGTTCAGGAACTTAGGAGTGAAGCTCATATCACTGAAGCAGCCCGTTGACCTCGATACTGCATTCGGCCGTTTCGTGCTGGGCACCCATGCCTGCACCGCCGAGCTCGAGCGCGACCTGATCAGGCAGCGCCAGGCCGAGGGTATCGCCGTCAAACGGAGCCGCGGTGGCAACGTCGGGGGCCGCCCGCGCATCGCGGACGTCAAGGCCGACGCTGCCGTGAAGCTCTACCTCGCCCGTGAGACGCCAATTCCCGACATCTGCGCCGCAACAGGTATCTCGAAATCGACCCTGTACCGCGTGCTCCGCGAGCGCGGGTTAGTGGGCGTCAGAAGATAAATCCGAGTGCGCTACTATATAAGAGTGCGGTATTTCTCCAACTGAAACCCTGCGTGAACGCATGACTTGAGACGCCTTTTTAGAACTCACCGATCGCAGGACGAACACAACTCAACAGCGGCCGCGTATTTGTTCCCAGCCGTACGGCGTGGCGGAGCCATGCCCGTTGTTGATTGGAGTGCCGCATCATGGCCGAAAACCAAGTCCAGTCCGAAAAGAAAATGACCAGTCTGAATGTCTCATCGGAGACCCGTGACGCCATAAAGGACATCAGCACGAGCCTTGGCCTCTCGCAGGCCGATACCGTCGCCCGCTTGGTCGACGGCTACCACCCTAACGCCACTCCCGGCATGAAGACTGCGCTCGACGCATCGGCCGTCCTCGATGAGGCGGTCGAGCGGGTCAAGCGCATCATCGTGGGCGCTGCCGAAGCCGCCGCGATGGAGGCTCGTGCTGCCCGCGAGGACGCCGACGCCGCCAAGAAAAGTGCAACGGAACAGATTCAGAGCATCAAATCCAATTGCGTCGAGCAGGTCGCCGCCATCAAAGAGAAATTCGAGCTGGATACTGCGAGCTTGGAGATTGAGAACGATGAGCTCCACGCCACCGTCGCCGATTACCTCTCGCAGCTCAAGAAGCTCGATTCCGAGAACAATCAGCTCTTGGCAGAATCAGCCGCAAAAGACGATCGAATTGAAAGCATGAGGGGCGCGGTCGACGCCGCAGCCAAGGCTCAGGCCGATCTCAACGTCTCCCTCCTCGCCCAGCGTGACCTGATGGCCGAGGTCGCCGCCCTCAAGGACCGCCTCGCCGCCTCCGAGCAGCGGGCGGCCGTGGCCGAGGCCAAGGTCGAGGTCATGACCCAGACGAGGGGCGTGTAGATATGTCCGACAAGCTAAGGCCGTCTCGCCGTGAGTTGATAACGGCAGGGCTAGTCGTCTTTTTGGTCACGGCACTCGTCTGGACTGTCATTGATGGTGCCGGCGCAAATCCGCTCACCATCAGCGGTGTCATCACCCGTCAAAATGCCGTCTGGGCTTCGCTTACGGCAGTTTCAGTGGTCATGCTCATTGGGGCTTGGCTGTTTGGCTGATGGCATTCAAAAACAATTAAGTTTGGAGTAATCGATGGAGCATCTCTCTGTTAAAAAGGCAATCAACCTAGCTCGGAACTTTGGGGCTGCGGGTGTTCTGGCAGCCGCCCTAGTTATGACCTCTGGGTGCAGCCAGGCAGACGATCATCAGACGGCAGTTCAGGTCGCCGATTCTGATAACGCGCAGGAAGACGGGGTTTACGGCAAGATGAAGTATTCAGTCACCGGCGTCGAGGTGCATGATTCCTCGACTGGCGATGGCGGGAAGGTTGCCGTTGTTCGCTGGCACGCCATTAACAACCGATCGGCAAATTCATGCGCTGTTGGTAGCTACATCACGGCTTATCAAAATAAGCAGATGCTATCTCGCGGGTTTGCCGCCGATTTGCAGGAAGATCACTTCTCTTCGCAAGGGCTTGCGCCGGGAGGCGAATGCGACGGTGTGTCGATTTTTGACCTCAACGACATGTCTCCCATCGAAGTGAAAGTCGACGGGATGGGTGCTGGGTCGAACTCCCTCGACCAGACTTTTGAATTGGAATAGTCCATATGGCGCCTAATTTCTAGAAACCTTCTAGAGCGCTTCTAGAAGGCTTCTAGAAGCGGGCGCAGCATCTTCGACCGGCACGATGTCTCGGTAGATAAGGCGATGCCTGGCGTCACGCCACTCGTCGCCGTGGTAGTGGCCGAAGAACCAGGCGCGGCAGCCGAGTCGCCCGTCGAGCTCGCCAAGGAATCGTTGCAGCCGGTCGTCCAGATACTCGCGTTCGCGCTCCCGGCATAGTTGCTCTGCCAGGTCGGCAGGAGCCT
>CAUEPS010000047.1 GCA_959019775.1 uncultured Collinsella sp. | reverse complement strand
GGCGTGCATTTTTGGGAGTATTCAGCAGCCGAGGATGCCTGCATACTGGATTTTGGGCGAAAGGCAGGCACTATGGGCCGCATCCTGTAAAAAACGATCGGTCCTCGAGGCACTGGGGGCTCAGAATCAAGGCTTTCGGCGTGGTTTTGCACTCCCATTCCCGCGCCCGCGGGCTCCGAGATGCTGAATACTCCGGAATTTGCACGCCGCCCCCGGGGGTACCCGTGGGCAAAAAGCAACCGCCCCGTCAAAGTATGCATTTGGCGGAGCGGTTTATGCAAAAACGCTGCTGCAGGCGTGTCGGCAGTTCGCTAGAACTTGGATCCCAGGACAGGTTACTCGGCACTCTTGAGGGCGCCGACCATGTCGATCTTGTTGAGGGTACGATTGGTGGCGAGGTTGACGATAAACGTAAAGCCAAAGGAAAGCACCACGGCAAGCACATAGCTCAGCGGCTCGACCTCAACGTCAAAGTACAGCGACGGCATCTGCAGGATGTACGTAAAGCTCTCGGCAAGCAGGCCACCCAGCGGCACGCCCAGTGCGGTGCCAATCGCCGTGAGGATCAACGTCTCCTTGTTGACGTAGTGGTGCACCTCGCCACGGCGGAAGCCCAGCACTTTGATGGTCGCCAGCTCGCGCTCGCGCTCGGAGATGTTGGTGTTGGACAGCGTAAACACCACCACAAACGACAGGCACGCCGCCATAAAGGTCACGAGCACCACGACAGAGTTGATAATCGTAAAGTTCGCCTCGTAGTTCTGCCAATGTTCGGCCGTGCTCGAGATGGTGAGCCAACCGTCGCTCTTAATCTTCTTGCTAAACGCAATCTGGTCAGAAGATGAGCCCTTAAGCAGCACAAAGATGCCGTTAAGGCGTGCACTTCGACCGAACGCGCGCTCATAGGTGCCCTGCGTCATGTAAAGCGTGTTGCCCAGATAGTTAAGCGAAATGTCGCCGACTTTGACCTTGGCAACATTGAGCGACGAATCCTGGACGTGAGCCGTATCGCCCGGCTGAATCCCCAGGACCAGCTGTGAACTCTTGCTCAGATACACATCTCCGTCACGCAAAGACAGCGGCTCTTTGGACTCATCCTCAAGGCGAACGTAATTGCCCAAGTCACCCGTGCGGTCATCGGGCACCACGATCAGCTGTACGGTCTCGCTCTTGCCGCCAAACGTAAAAGTAACGTTGTCGGTCATGATCGGCAGGGTCGAGGTCACGGTCACGTTGGAATCATTGGCCGCACTGCGCTCATCCAATGCCGCGCACGTCTGCGAAAAATCGTCGGGATTGGCGACCGCCAGCAGGTCGTAGCGCGTGATATGCCCGTACTGTTTGGGCGAAAGCGCCACCGACGTATCGCGGATACCCATGCCGCAGATCACGAGCGCCGTGCAGCCAGCGATACCGAAGATGGTCATAAAGGCACGCTTTTTGTAGCGGAACAGGTTACGCGCTGCCACCTTGTTCAAAAAGCCCATGCGGTGCCAGATAAAGCCGATACGCTCAAGCAAGATGCGCGAGCCGGCGCGCGGGGCCTTGGGACGCATGAGCGAGGCTGGGGTCTCGGCCATCTCGTGGCGGCAGGCGATAATCGTGGCGCCCACCACGCCCACAGCAAACAGCGCCACCGAGACGATTGAGGACACGATGTCGTACGAAAGCAGCATCTGGGGCAGTGAGTACATGTCGTCAAACACCGTAAACAGGAACAGCGGCAGGCCCACAAATCCGATGATGTTGCCGAGCACGCCGCCGATCAGACAAGCCCACAGCGCGTAGTCCACGTATTTGGACAGGATGCGCCCGCGCGAATAACCGAGTGCCTTATACAGACCAATGAGCGTGCGCTCCTCCTCAACCATACGCGCGGCAGTGGTAAGGCTGATGAGCACGGCGACGATAAAGAAGATAAACGGGAACACCGTGGCGATGGCCTCAATTGACGAGCTATCGCTTTCCACGCTCGAGTAGCTTGCGATATTGCCGCGGTCCTGGATGTACCACGTACATTCGCCTAGATCGGAAAGCTCGGCGCGGGCATCGGCGAATTGTTGGTTGGCGGCGGCGCGGCGCTGGTCCAACTCGGCCTGAGCCTGGACGCGCTCCTCGCTGCCCTCGGCCATACGGTCGATGTTGCCCTGTTCAATCCCAAAGAGCATGGCGGCCTGGCGCTCGGCCGCATCCAAGCTTGCCGGCGTGTCAACCGTCAACTCCTGAGCACGTGCCTTCTCACGCTCCTTGCGGATCTTCTCGATATTGCCCTTGACCTCGTTGATCTTTGTCGTGTAGGCATCCGAATAGGAGTTGAGGCTCTTGGCTCCCTCGACGATCACGTGGACCGAGGAGTAGGAAGAAGATGTCGCGGCGTCCTCGTTCACATAGAACTTATAGTCCGCAGCCGAAGCAGCGCGAAAGGCGTTGACTGTCGAGTCGGAGCTCACGTCGGTGGGATCGAGGACCTCGGCCGTAATGGTGTAATCGCCCGCGGCAAACTGGTCCTTGGCGCTTTGGTTCGATGAGCTCGCATCGTTGGCGGCAAAGCTCACCGTATCGCCGAGCTTTTTGCCCGAAGCCTTCAGGAACTTCGAAGTCACCGCGACCTCACCGGCGCTCTCGGGCAAATCGCCGCTCACCAGCACCGGTTGATCGATATTCTCCTTGGAAAGACTCTGCACGACCACGCGCTCGCGCGTTGTGCCCACGGCGGTGTAGGCGGTCTCGGTGTAGATACCCTCGGCCGTCTCGACGCCGTCGACCTCTTGGATAGCCGCAAGATCGTCGCGCGTAAGGCCATAGGTCGACTGCACGTTAATGTCATAGACATTCTGCTGGTCAAAATAGGCGTCGACCGAATCGCGCAAATCTTCGCAGCCTGCCTTAAGACCGCACATCACGCTCACGCCAAGCGCGGTGATGACCACGATAGACAAGAAGCGTTTGAGGCTGCCGCGGATTGTGCGGTAGATGCCACGGCGAAACACCGTCGGCACCATATCGTTTGAGCTTTGGGCCGTGCGGTAGGTCGCGAACTCCCGGTCGCGACCCGCGTGCTCCGTATCGTGGTTTTGGCTGTTTTGGCGGTCCTGGTCCATGGGCGCTACCACTCGATCGTCTCGATCGGCACGGGATTTTGCTGGACCGTCTCGCTCTCCACGCGGCCGCTCTTAAAGCGGATCAGGCGATCGGCCATGGGCGCCAGCGCGGAGTTGTGCGTGATGATGATGACCGTAATGCCCTGCTTGCGGCAGGTATCCTGCAGCAGCTGCAAGATCTGCTTGCCGGTTTTATAGTCGAGCGCGCCCGTGGGCTCGTCGCACAGGAGCAGCTTGGGGTTCTTTGCCAGTGCGCGGGCGATGGACACGCGCTGCTGCTCGCCGCCCGAAAGCTGCGCGGGGAAGTTGGCGAGGCGCTCGCCCAGGCCAACCTGGCGAAGCGTCTGTTCGGCATCGAGCGAATCGGGGCAGATCTGAGCTGCAAGCTCAACGTTTTCGAGCGCCGTCAGGTTGGGAACCAGATTGTAGAACTGAAAGACAAAGCCGACGTCGGCGCGGCGGTACTCCACAAGCTGCGCCTCGTTGGCAGAGCTCACGTCGCGCCCGTCCACTGTCACGGAGCCGGAGGTTACCGTATCCATGCCGCCTAGGATGTTGAGCGCCGTAGTCTTGCCGGCGCCCGAAGCGCCCAGGATAATGGCGAGCTCACCGCGCTCAACGGTAAAGCTCGCGCCGTCGAGCGCATGGATGCGGGCATCGCCCTCGCCGTATGCTTTGATGACGTCTTTGAATTCGATATAGGCCATCGATCGGTTCCCATCTGGTCGGATAACTCTTTAGTATTACCCATTTCACGCCGACCAAAAAGGGACAGGTTCATTTTGGCAGGTTTTATATGGGGAAACGACAGCCATAGATGAGGCGCCGGGGAGGCAGAGAAATCATCGACGGGGTCAGGCCGACCGCCAAACACAACGCACGCATCTCTATCTGTCAGCAAAATCATTCGAACAGCTGTTCGTTTCTATGATATGATTCCGTTATCTAAGCAGGCCAATACGCAGAAAGGCGGCCAACATGCCGTTCGACTTTAAGAAGGAATGCAAGGAGCTCTACAAACCTGCAAGCAAGCCGAGCATCGTAACTGTCCCGCCTATGAGCTACGTTGCCGTTCGCGGAAAGGGCGACCCAAATACCGAAGGTGGCGAGTATCAAAACGCCCTGCCGCTGCTTTACGGCATCGCCTATACCGTCAAGATGTCGAAGAAAGGCTCAAGGAGTATCAAGGGCTATTTCGACTTTGTGGTACCGCCGCTCGAGGGTTTCTGGTGGCAAGACTCCCCGAGCGGCGACATCGATTATGTACGCAAGGACGATTTCAACTTTATCTCGTGCATTCGCCTGCCCGATTTCGTCACCCGAGATGACTTTGACTGGGCAGTCGCGGAAGCCACGACCAAAAAGAAACTTGACTTTTCTGCCGTCGAGCTGCTTAAAGTTGACGAGGGCCTCTGCGTTCAATGCATGCACACCGGGCCCTACGACAACGAACCGGCGACCGTAGGCGCTATGAATGAATACACGACCGAGCAGGGCTATGTCCCCGACTTCTCAGACACCCGTTTCCATCACGAAATCTATCTCTCCGATCCACGCAAATGTGCACCGGAGAAACTTAAGACTGTGGTTCGTCATCCTATCAAGCGCGCTGAATAGCGTGGAGCGTCATCTCACGCGCTAGGTTTTAAGCCAGCCAACCAGCCGCCTCCTAGGCCGTCCGGTAATTATCTTGACGCGGCCCGTCGCATCTTATAAGTTTGTTTTGCTAAAGCTGGAAAGCCTCTCAACGATGCGCAACTCCAGCTCTTTTTCTATCAAGAGGCTTAAATGAAATACCGGAAGTCGCGGATATCCATCAACGAACAAATAGCACTATTGACAGAATACAGGGGTCTTAAGTGCTCTGATCAAAGCGAACTCGAGCGAGCTTTGGTCGAAGTCGGC
>CAUEPS010000046.1 GCA_959019775.1 uncultured Collinsella sp. | reverse complement strand
TTGGCCGTCTTGAGGGGTTAAACGGGAACTATTTCACCGCAACTTATCGATGACGTGTTTGGTTGATGCCCGTTGGCTGCTTGGGTGTTGGGAAGGGTCTGCTCCGTTATAATCGCCTAGAACATTAAATGGAAACGGGACGGGAGCCATATATGCGCCAGGGTTTCGACAACGCGAAGTATATCGAGCTGCAGGCCGCTCATATTAAAGAGCGTATCTCGCAGTTTGGTGGCAAGCTGTATTTGGAGTTTGGCGGCAAGCTGTTTGACGACTATCACGCGAGTCGCGTGCTGCCGGGTTTTGAACCGGACAGCAAGTTCCGCATGCTCAAGAGCATTGCCGATGACGTTGAGGCCATCATCGCGATCAACGCGAACCACATCGAGAAGAATAAGGCCCGTGGCGACCTGGGCATTACCTATGACGAGGACGTCTTGCGCCTGGTCGACCTGTTCCGCGGCAACGGTTTTGCTGTCGCGGCCGTGGTTATCACCCAGTACGCCGGCCAGCCCGCCGCCGATGTCTTCCGCAATCGCCTGAACGCGCTCGGCATTCCCGCCAAGCTGCACTATCCCATCGAGGGCTATCCCCACGACGTCGATCTGATCGTGTCCGACGACGGCTACGGCAAGAACGAGTTTGTCGAGACCACCCGTCCGCTCGTCTTGGTCACCGCGCCGGGTCCTGGCTCGGGTAAGCTCGCCACCTGCCTGTCGCAGCTCTACCACGAGCACAAACACGGCACCGCTGCCGGCTACGCCAAGTTCGAGACCTTCCCGGTCTGGAACCTTCCCCTCACGCATCCGGTCAACATCGCCTACGAGGCCGCCACGGCAGACCTCGACGATGCCAACATCATCGACTCCTTCCACTTGGAGGCCTACAACAAGACTACGGTCAACTACAACCGTGATGTCGAGGCCTTCCCGGTGGTCCACGCCTTGATGGAGAAAATCCTGGGCGAGAGTCCCTACCAGAGCCCCACGGACATGGGCGTCAACATGGTCGGCTTTGCCATTACCGATGACGATGCCTGCCGCGACGCTTCCAAGATGGAGATCGTCCGCCGCTACTTTGCCGCGGTCGAAAACGTGCGCCGCACCGGCGTGGGTGACGAGCAAGTCGACCGCCTCAAGCTCATTATGAAGAAAGCCGGTATCGATAAGAACTACTCGCCGGCGCGCTCGGCCGCCCTTACCAGGGAGCAGCTGACGGGTGGTCCCGTGGGCGCCATGGTTATGCCCGACGGCTCCGTGGTGACCGGTAAGACCTCCACGCGTCTGGGTGCCGCAAGTTCGCTCATCATGAATGCGCTTAAGCATGTTTCGGGCGTCGACCTTGAGCTCGAGGTCATCAGCGATGAGGCGATTGAGCCCATCAGCAAGCTCAAGACGCATTTCCTGGGCAGCAAAAACCCGCGCCTGCATACCGACGAGACACTTATGGCGCTCTCGATCACCTCGGCTACGAGCGAGACGGCCGCCCGCGTCCTTTCGGGTCTGGAGCAGCTGCGCGGGTGCGATGCCTTCTTTAGCGTGATCATCTCGCCGACGGACGAGACGGTGTTGCGCAAGCTGGGCATCAACGTGTGCTGCGAGCCCAAGTTCGAGCGCCGTGGTTTCTTCCACCGCTAAGCCTGGATAAATTGGTCTGAAAGGGGCACATCGGGTATGCATTCGGTGTGCCCCTTTTATCAACAAAGCTACCGTTTAACCTAAAAATAGCCCGCTTACCTGCCTATAAGCGATTTGGGCGGTATACAATAACCCTAATTGTTTCATCCTTTTGCGGGGATGCCGCATGATGGATGTTGCCGGCCATCATGGGGTGTGCCGGTCGCGCACGGTGCAAGTGATGCCCGTGCTCGGTTTGAGGAGGCTGCCATGGCTGGCAAGGGTCGTGCGAGTGTCAACGATATGAAGCGTGTCGAGGTGCAGGTGCTGATGGAGATCGCACAGCTGTCCGAAGACAACGGCGGATTTTATGGCTTTTCGCGCAAGACGCTTGCCGAGCGTGTGGGGGTGTCTCCGTATCGCGCCCGCGCGGCAATTGAGCGCTTGGAATCCGAAGACATCATCGAGGTCGTCTCGCGCTACAGCGACGACGGCGGCCAGCTCGCAAATGGTATTTGTCTCACGGAGCGTGGCGAGTGGTATCTAGAGGGCATCCGTGCCGGTATGCTTGTGCAGGACTTGATCGAGGACGAAGTCGCCGATCGATAACAGCGTGCATTCATAGTGGAAGCGACGCCGCCTGGGCAACCGGACGGCGTTTTGTTTCGAGATGGAGAAATGCGATTGCGCGTAAGAAAAATTGCGTGCGGCGCGCGTCGCGAGTATTACAATGAAGACCCGTAAGATGTGTATGGACAACTTCTACGGGAAGCGCAGGTAACTCAATATGACCAAGCATGTGTTCGTGACCGGCGGCGTGGTTTCATCTCTGGGCAAGGGTATTACCGCGGCCTCGCTGGGCCGTCTGCTCAAGTCGCGCGGCTACAAGGTAACGATGCAAAAGGCCGACCCGTATCTGAACGTCGACCCCGGCACCATGAGCCCGTTCCAGCATGGTGAGGTCTTTGTGACCGAGGACGGTTACGAGTCCGATCTGGACCTGGGCCACTACGAGCGCTTTATTGACGAGAACCTGACCCGCGATTCCAACTTTACGACTGGTGCCATCTATAAGAGCCTGATCGCCCGTGAACGTCGCGGTGACTTTTTGGGCGGCACCGTGCAGGTGATTCCGCACGTCACGAACGCCATTAAGGATAAGTTCCGTCGTATTGAGGAGCAGACCGGCTCCGACGTGGTCATCACTGAGTTGGGCGGCACCATCGGCGACATCGAGTCGCAGCCGTTTGTCGAGGCCATCCGTCAGTATCGCAAGGAGGCCGGCCCCGAGAACGTCTGCTACATCCACGTTTCGCTCGTTCCCTATATCGCCGCCGCCCACGAGGTCAAGACCAAGCCGACGCAGCACTCCGTCAAGGAGCTCCGCAGCTTTGGTATCCAGCCCGATATTATCGTCCTGCGCTCCGATCACCATATCGACGACGCCATCCGCGGCAAGATTGCAAGCTTCTGCGACGTCGACACCGACTGTGTCTTTACTAACGAGGACTGCGCGAGCATCTACGATGTTCCGCAGCTGCTCGCCGAGCAGGACTTTGACCTGCGCATTTGCGAGCGTCTGGGTCTGGACCCGCGTGAGCGCGACATGAGCGAGTGGAACGAGTTCCTGCGCAAGCAGAACCATGCCAACCATCACGCCGACAAGGTGAAGATCGCCGTCGTGGGCAAGTACACGCAGCTGCCCGATGCCTACCTGTCGGTTATCGAGGCCCTGCACCACGCGGGCGTGTTCTACGATCGCCACGTTGACGTGCAGCTGGTCGATGGCGAGAGCCTCGACGAGCAGAACGTCTCCGAGGTCCTGGGTGACGCCTCGGGCATCTTGGTCCCTGGCGGCTTTGGCAAGCGCGCCCTGGAGGGCAAGATCCTCGCGGCCGAGTTCGCCCGCGAGCACAAGATTCCGTATCTGGGCATTTGCCTGGGTATGCAGGTAGCCGTGTGCGAGTTCGCCCGCAACGTGGTCGGCCTTGCCGGCGCCAGCTCTTCCGAGTTCGATCCGGACGGCCCGTATAGTGTCATCGACCTGATGAGCTCGCAGGAGGACGTGACCGAGAAGGGCGGCACCATGCGCCTGGGCGCCTATCCGTGCAAGCTCGCCGCCGATACCCTCGCGCGCGAGGCATACGGCGAGGAGCTCGTCTACGAGCGTCACCGTCACCGTTTTGAGTTCAACAACGCCTTCCGTGACCAGCTCGAGGACGCCGGTCTGGTTATCTCGGGTCTTTCGCCCGACGAGCGTCTGGTCGAGATGGTCGAGCTGCCGCGCGACGTACATCCGTGGTATGTGGCCACCCAGGCTCATCCCGAGTTCAAGAGCCGTCCGACCAACCCGCAGCCGCTGTTCCGCGAGTTCGTGCGCGCCTCGATCGGCCAGCACGAGGGTGTCGACCGTCTGCAGGTGACGCCCAAGAACCTCGCTACGGACTAAGGGTGCCGGCGAATAAGGAACATACCGAAGCTACTCCCTCGTCGCTCGCCGTGGCGGCGGGGGAGTATCTCGATTACCTCGCGGTCGAGCGTGGCTTGGCGCGCAACACGATTGCGGCCTATCGTCGTGACCTGACGACGTACTGCGCCTATCTGGAGCGGGCTGACATTGCGTCTTTTGAAGAGGTGGCCCGTCAGGTCGTGGAGGGCTTTGTTGCCGATCGCCGCGACGGAGGCTATTCCGACGCCTCGGTGGAGCGCGCGCTTGCTGCCGTGAAGGGCCTGCATGCCTTTTTGGTGCGCGATGGGGCCGTGGCCCAAAACCCGACGGCGGCGTTGCGCCTGCCCAAAAAGGCAGATCGCCTGCCGGAATACCTTTCGGTGGAGGACGTCTCGGCACTGCTGGATCAAGACTTTCCCGAGGGCGAGATGGGACTGCGCGATCACGCCATCTTGGAAGTGCTTTACGGTTGCGGCTTGCGCGTGAGTGAACTGGTTGGGCTCGATGTGGGCGATATCCATATCGATGACGGGTTTGTCCTGGTGCGCGGTAAGGGCTCCAAGGAGCGTCTGGCCCCGTTGGTGGGAAGCGCGGCGCGTGCCCTGACACACTATCTAGGTGACGGGCGCACTCTCCTGGCCGCCCATGCTCACGGGACGGAGACCTCGGCGGTCTTTTTAAATAAGAACGGACGTCGCCTGTCGCGTCAGGCCGTGCATGCGATATGCGAGCGGTATGGGCGCCAGGTGGGGCTGGTGGGGCTTCATCCCCATACCTTGCGCCACTCCTTTGCCACCCATATGCTCGCGGGCGGTGCCGACCTGCGTGTGCTGCAGGAGATTTTGGGCCATGCCGATATTTCGACCACGCAGGTCTACACGCATGTCGACCGCACGCAACTGACCGAGGTCTATCTGGCGGCGCATCCGCTGGCACATCGCTAGCACCTCGCTGACCTGCATATTTATAAATATTAAAGGGGACGGGCCCCAGATTGCCGAGACGCACTTTTGCGCGCATGGGCAATCTGGGGCC
>CAUEPS010000045.1 GCA_959019775.1 uncultured Collinsella sp. | reverse complement strand
GCAATGGCCTTGCGCTGGTTGGCGATGCCCTCGCCCGCCTTTTCCATTGCCTCGGCCTCGGCGGTCGCCTCGGTAACGCGCTTGATGCGATCGGCCTCGGCGAGCTCCTGCGCAGCGGCGCGCTTTCGCTGGGCAGCGTTGATGTCGTTCATGGAGTTCTCGACCTCGGTCGGCAGCGCGATCTTGGTGATAAGTGTCGACACGAGGGTAAAGCCGTAGGCGGCCATCTGCTCGGACACGGTGGCGTTGACGTCCTTGGCGATATCGTCTTTTTTGGCAAAGACCTCATCGAGCGTGTAGACGGGGATAGAAGAGCGCAGGGCATCGGTGATGAAGTCACGCATTTGGTCGACGGGCTCCTGCAGCATGTAGTAGCTCTTGTAGATGCCCGAATCTGCCGGGCCGGCGCCCATGTCATAGCTCACGTGGTACTGAGCAGAGACCTCAAGGCCGATAGTCACGTTGTCCTGGGTCTTAACGTCGATGCCAAAACCGTTTTTCATGGTGCGCAGACTCACCGTGGCGGCTTTACGGTCGATTACGGGCACCTTCATGTGGAAGCCCGCGTTGACGATGCGGTTGAACTTGCCCAGGCGCTCAATGATCACAGCATGCTGCTGTTCAACGACATAGCAGGCGTTGGGGAGCAGTAGCAACAAAATGATGATGGGAAGTAGAAGGCTCGTAAGGGCAGCGATGATACCGGACAACAGCATGGTTTCTCCTCTGATAGGCACGCGTTGGGACTAGGATACCCGCACGAAGCAGCTGTGTGACACCAACAAGAGGACCCATGGTCAAAAAAGGCCAAATATGAGTACTGTTACCAGTTTAGTAACAGCGTATTTGGGTCAAAATCGCCTCTTTGAACCCGAAGTCTATCGAAATGACTTCATTTTGTCTCAAGGTTGAGCCAAATTAGCGTACATCTGTTGCGTAAAATGAGCAAAAATGGCTTCGCGAAATGTCTCTGTTTTCGTGCCAGTACTCATATTCGCCACTTTTTGACCACAGGGGCATCTACCGCGCGAAATCGATAGGTCAAATCTGCCAAAAACGGCCCATAACAAAAAAGCCCCCATTGCTGGGAGCTCTTTCATTTAATGGTGCGGGCGAAAGGACGTCCGCGCATCCGCTTCGCGGATCCGCACCGGCTTCGGCCGCCTGCCGGCGCCCTCGCCAGCTCGCTAAAAACGCTCCGCGTTTTCTTTACGCTCGCTCCTTCGCAGGTTCAAGTCCCCGCGATGGGCCCATAACAAAAAAGCTCCCATTGCTGGGAGCTCTTTCATTTAATGGTGCGGGCGAAAGGACTTGAACCTTCATGGGGTTGCCCCCATACGGACCTGAACCGTACGCGTCTGCCAATTCCGCCACGCCCGCGTGCAGGAATTAGAATAACGGAGCGCCACCGCGAACGCAAGAACTATTTTTGAAAAAGTTTGCAGGCATTTTCCCAGGCGGCTCGAGCAACTGCTTCAGCATCCTCGCCGGTACGATCGACGCGGTCATTGACCAGCGTGTTTGTTGTGATGGAAATCATTGCAGGCTCGCACTCGAGACCGCGAATGGGCTCCGGCGCCATATAGGGACAATCCGTCTCGAACAGAATACGGTCGAGCGGGGTTGCCGCGAATGCCTCGCGCACGTCGCCGTTGCGCTTAAAGGTAGCCGCGCCGCCATAGGCGATGTAACAACCCAAATCCACAAAGCGCTCCATCGTGGCTCGATCCTCGCCAAAGCAGTGCAGCACGCAACCGGCCTGAGGCACGCCCACCTCGCGCAGCACGTTGTAGGCGTCCACATGCGAGGTGCGCTCCTCGTCCGTATCCTCATGACGCAGATGCAGCTCTACCGGCACATTGCGGCGTACGGCGACCTCGAGTTGGCGCGCCATACAGTCGATCTGCACGTCGTGGGGCGCCGGCGCGATATCGTCGTCATAGTCCATGTGGTAGTCCAGACCGATCTCGCCAATACCGGCGCATAAGGGATCATCGAGTGCGGCAACGACCTGTGCGTGAACGTCGTCGGTATAGTCCGGTGCGCCATACGGATGCACGCCGGCAAGATACTTGATCTGCGGGATATCCCGCATCGGCAGGATCTCGCGAACCAGCCAGTCGCTATAGTCCGCCACGCTGCGCTTATCGGCAATGGGGTCGAAGACCGTCACCAACAAGTCAATGCCCGCTTCCTTGGCGCGCGCAAGCGTCTCGGGCACTTCCTTGCTCCAAAAAGAGAGCAGGTGCGCATGCGTATCGGCAAGCGGCGCCAGCGGCACCGGGCAGGCCACCGTTTTCTTCTTTTTGGTAAACGTCACGAGTTCGACATTAGGCGTCATGGGAAAGCTCCTGAGCCAAGCGGACAAAGGCAGCGACGTCGAGCGTCTCGGCGCGCGTGGTAGGTGCGATACCGCAGGCCTCAAAGGCGGCGTCGAGCGCGTCCTTGGCAAAACCGTTGGCGCTCATGGAATTGCGAATGGTCTTGCGACGCTGAGCAAATGCAGCGTCGATCACGCGGGCCACGAACTCGCGATCGAGTCCTTCGGGCACCACGCCGTCAACACGGTCGATACGCACGACGGCCGAGTCCACGTGCGGCGCCGGCATAAAGCAACGCGGCGGCACCTCAAAGCGACCCGTAACCTGCGCATACAGGCCGAGCTTTGCCGTATAGCCGCCATAGGTCTTGTTGCCCGGCACTGCGGCAATGCGATCGGCAACCTCCTTTTGAACCATGACGACGGCGCGCTTGAGCGCAGGCATCGTCTGAAAGAACTGCAGGATGATCGTCGCCGCCACGTTATAGGGCAGATTCGCGACAAACACCGTGGGTTCACCACCGGCGGCATGCTCAATCTGCTCCGGCGTCACCTTGAGCGCATCGCCCATGATAAAGCGGAAGTTGGCATAGTCGGCGGCGTGGGCGTCAAGCACCGGCTCAAGCTCGGGATCGGCCTCAATCGACGTAACGCACGCCGCCTCCTGCAGCAGGGCCAACGTCAGCGTGCCGCAACCCGGGCCGACCTCGAGCACGCGCTCATCGCCCGCAAGCTCAGCGAGCTCACAGATACGCTCGATCACATGGTTGTCGATCAGGAAGTTTTGGCCCAGGCGATGCTTGGTCGCAAGGCCAAACTCCTCTAGCAGCTCCCTAGTTGCCGTGGGGTTTGCCAAAGGCGAAGTTGTCATGGTTGCCTCCTTAACATGGTGGCTGCATCGTAAAGCAAAAGGGCATGGACCGTTGCGGCCATGCCCTTACATCTAAACAGCAAATTGCCGATATGGCGCGCAGCGGCTTAGCCCAGACGCGGGAACAGCGGCTCGCCCTTCTCGACGGGCTGACCACCGGCAAGCAGGCCCCAAGCGCAAATGCCCTTGAGGTCGTCGCTCGCGGCCTCGTCCTCGCAGGACAGGCGGCGCAGGGCCTCGGCAGAGGTCTGGGGCATGAGCGGCATCAGCAGGTGAGCGGCAATGCGGATGGCCTCGAGCAGGTTGTAGATCACAAACGCCAGCTCGTCAGCCTTGGCCTCGTCCTTGGCAAGCGCCCAGGGCTCGGAGTCCTCGATGTAGTGGTTGGCAGCATGGATGAGCTCCATGACCTCGTCCTTAGCTCCACCGTAATCGAGCACGTCCATCTTGGCCATGTAGCGAGCGACCAGACCATCGGCAATCTTTGCCAGCGGGTTGTCGAACGCATCGAACGACGCGGGCTTGGCGGGCGCGCAGCCGTCAAAGTACTTGCCGCTCATGTTGAGCGAACGCGAGATGAGGTTGCCCCAGCTGTTGGCCAGGTCGGCGTTGTAGACCTGCTCCATGCGATCGAAGCTGATGGCGCCGTCGGTGCCGGGGACGACGTCGGTCATGAAGTAATAGCGATAGCCCTCGACGCCCAGCATGTCGATAACATCCTGCGGAGCGATGGCGTTACCGCGGCTCTTGGACATCTTCTCGGCCTTGCCGGTCTCGGCGTTGCGCACGGTCAGGAAGCCGTGGGCAAAGACGTGCTCGGGCAGGGCTTCACCGATGGCCATGAGCATGGCAGGCCAAATGACGCAGTGGAAGCGGATGATGTCCTTGCCCACGATGTGGAACTGCGCGGGCCAGCGATAGGCCAGCTCGGCACGGGCCTCGTCGGTGTCGACACCGTAGCCGACGGCCGTCATATAGTTGAGCAGCGCATCGAACCACACGTAGGTCACGTGACCCTCGTCGAACGGAACCTGAATGCCCCAGTCAAAGCTCGTACGGCTCACGGAAAGGTCGTTGAGGCCGCCTTCGACAAAGCTGCGCACCTCGTTCATGCGGAACGCGGGCTCGACAAAGTCGGGGTGCTCGTCATAGAGCTTGAGCAGCTTGTCCTGGAACGCAGAGAGCTTAAAGAAGTAGGACTCCTCCTGCACGCGCTCGAGCGGACGGTGGCAATCGGGGCACAGGTGTTGGCCGACGCTGCCGTACTCTTCGTCACCCTTCTGGACCTGTGTATCGGTAAAGTAGGTCTCGTCGGGCACGCAGTACCAGCCGTCGTAGCTGCCCTTATACAGGTAGCCGGACTCCTTCATGCGCTCCCACAGATACTGCACCGCATGATGCTGGCGCGGCTCGGTGGTGCGGATGAAGTCGTCGTTGGAGATCTCGAGCTTGCTCCACAGCTCCTTGAAGTGCGGAGCCTGGCTGTCGGTCCACTCCTGCGGCGTCATGTTGTGCTTGGCTGCAGCCTCGGCGACCTTCTCGCCATGCTCGTCCATGCCAGTCAGGAACTTGACGTTATAGCCGGCGGAGCGACGATAGCGAGCCTGGACGTCGGCGATGA
The DNA here is from genome assembly GCA_959019775.1 of uncultured Collinsella sp. GTDB lineage: Bacteria > Actinomycetota > Coriobacteriia > Coriobacteriales > Coriobacteriaceae > Collinsella. Next base: position 559 of record CAUEPS010000045.1, on the reverse strand, counting down.
TGGTGGAATAAGCCGTGCCCAGATGCGGATCGGCGTTGACGTAGTAGATGGGCGTCGTGATAAAGAACGAAGGCTTGCTTTGATCCATGGGGTTTGTCCTCCAGAAAAACGTTGCATACAGGGGATGATTCTAACGCAAGGGCTGGATATCCTCCATCTATTGCATATCGAGCACCATGGCATAGACATCGCGCTTGCGGCGCGAGTACTTCTGTGACAGGCGCTTTGCCACCGCGGAGGCGGGCTCCCCCTCCTCGAGCGCGGTGCGAATGTCCTCGCGCAGGGCTTCGTCGGGGTCTACCGCTGCGGCTCCAACCGGCGCAATGCCGGCATCCTCATCCTCGCTCGGCGGCGCGATGACCAGCGCAATCTCACCCTTTACCTCGCCACGGGCGCGCAGCCCCTCGGTTAGCTGGGCGGCGGATCCACGCAAGACTTCCTCGTGCAGTTTGGTGAGCTCGCGACAGACGGCAACCTCACGCTGGGGAAAGACCTCCGCCACGGCCTCGAGCGTCGCCACGATGCGATGTGGAGACTCGTAGAAGATGAGCGCGCCGGG
>CAUEPS010000044.1 GCA_959019775.1 uncultured Collinsella sp. | reverse complement strand
TGCGCGGCGCCGCCCCGCCCTTGGTCGAACTCTATAGTGCAGGTTATAGATTAAGTGATTCTTGAGCCAAGATTAATGGTGGATGAGTTTTTGGGTGGCGAAGCGCGTAACGCGGGGCGCGCAGGCAAGGGGAAGGCCGGTTTTGCGTGGCGTGGGGAAGGGAAGGACAGGTCTTTGGGGCGGCCGACAGCGAGGTCTAATACTTTTCCGAGAAGTGAACGAGTGAAAGCGGACACCCGAAGCATCGACACTTGAGAGGTGCCGTTTCCTGCGGTTTTGCTGCCGGAATCCTGCGATTTTGCCGTTGAAAAATGCGGATGCTCCAGGGGTCCAAAAACAGCCGTTCACTTCGCGGAAAAGTATTAGACCTCGATAACGGGGATGGGGCGCCGGTGCAAAACGGCGTCAAGGGTTGGTCGAGCAGGCGGTTTCTCCATTGATGTCCGCACGACATGTGACACTTTCCCTGCCGCCCTGCTCTGCCGCGGCGGCATGCATCTGAACGACGACCCTCTAAGGAGTTCGATATTGATGAGTGACAACACCAAGCATCTCGCAAAGAAGTGCGTCAGGGACGCAGGGCCGTGCCTCGCGCTGTGCCTTGTCGGCGCAGCGGTTGCGCTGCTGGCTGTTCTGGGGCCATTCGACGTGCTCCGAAGTGCCAGCTCTCTGCACGTTTGCATGGCCCTTGCCGGCGCCATGATGACCGGCGGCGTGCTCGATCTGGTTTTTTGGGTGCTTGACCCGTTTGGATGGAAGAACGAAGGGTAAGCCCTAAGGGGTGGAAGGGCTGGAACGGTTGGCTTAGTGATCGTGCAGAATGCGGTCTAGCGACTTACAGGGAAGTGGTAATCCGATGACGGTCTATGTGACGGGCGACGTCCATGGCGGCCTCGACATGCAAAAGCTGCGCGATTGGGACCTTGGGGCTAGCCTGACGAGCGACGACTATCTCATCGTCGCGGGCGACTTTGGCTTTCCGTGGGATTTCTCTGCCGAGGAATGTGCCGATATTGCCTGGCTGGAATCGCGTCCCTATACCGTGCTGTTCGTCGACGGCAATCACGAGCGTTTCGATCACTGGGCGGAGCGTCCCATGGAGCTGTGGCACGGCGGGCTGACGCAGCGCCTGTCGGACACCTCTCCCATACGGCGCCTGACGCGCGGCGAGGTTTTTGAACTCGACGGCTCAATGATCTTTACCATGGGTGGCGCCACGAGCGTGGACAAGGAATACCGCATTCCGTATTCCAGCTGGTGGCCGCAGGAGCTGCCGGACGAGCGCAACTTTGAGGAGACGCGGGCAAAGCTCGACAGCGCGGGCTGGAAGGTCGACTACGTGGTCACCCACACCTGCTCAACGCGTATGCTTTCGCCCACGCTTTATCCGGCACCCGGCTGGAATTACCCCGCCGTTGATCGGCTTACGGCATTTTTCGATGAGCTGGAAGACCGCTTGGATTACAAGCGCTGGTACTACGGACATTTTCATCGGGATGCCAATCCGGCCGAGCGCCACACCGTGCTCTACGACTGCATCGTTCGCCTAGGCGACGAACTCCAGCCCTGGGATGTTGCGTAGAGGCGCGGTGGCTGGCTACTCGACCGTTACAGTGATGTTTTCCCGATGCTCCCGGATGACGTTCCAGCTAAAGTGCTCGACCAGCTGCTCGGCAGAGCGCGGCGTGGTGTCTGGCGCGATGCCTGTTTGCCCGGCGAGCCAGCCCAGTAGTGCCTCGGGCGTGCCAAAGCGGGCGCGTAGTTCGCCCAGGTCCAGATCGCGGTCGCGCTTGGAAAGGCGGCGGCCGTCCGGTGACATGAGCAGCGGAATGTGCGCGTAGTGCGGCGTGGGAAGGCCCAGCAGATGCTGCAGGTAGATCTGGCGTGGTGTGGAGCCAAGCAGGTCGCATCCGCGTATGATCTCGGTAACACCCATGGCGGCGTCATCGACCACCACGGCCAGCTGATAGGCAAACACGCCGTCGCTGCGGCGCACCAAAAAGTCGCCGCATTCGGTGGCGAGCGCTTCGCATTGGGCCCCGTACGTGCGGTCCACGAATTCGATCACATCGTCTGCGAGGTCGTCGACGGCGGGCACGCGCAGGCGCGTGGCCGGGGCGCGCAGGGCACTGCGGCGGGCGATCTCTTCGGCCGAAAGCCCTCGGCAGGAGCCGCGATAGATGGGCGTGCCGTCGCTGGCGTGCGGCGCGCTCGCGGCGTGGAGTTCGGCGCGCGTGCAAAAGCAGGGGTAGGTGAGGCCGGCGTCTTGCAGCTGGTGCAGGGCGTCCTCGTACAAGTCCAGGCGATCGTGCTGGTAGTAGGGACCTTCGTCCCACTCAAGCCCCAGCCAGGCCAGGTCGTCAATCAGTTGAGCGGCAAGTTCCGGGCGCTTGCAGCGATCGTCCAGGTCCTCGATGCGCAGTACGATGCGGCCGCCCTGGCTGCGTGCCGAAAGCCACGCGCACAGGCAACTGAACACGTTGCCCAGGTGCATGCGGCCCGAGGGCGACGGGGCAAAACGGCCCACGACGGGCGCGGGGGCAGAGGCGGCCGGCGTCGTTGGCGCGTCCGCGGCGGGCGTTGCTATGTTGCGTGCTTTGATATCCATGCGGACGAGTATAGCGCGGGGCGCGATGGGGAGACGTCACTGTGGTCCGCAAGTTGTCGAAGCCCCGCATTGCGTATGGCGGGCCGCAGACTCGGCGCTTTGATTCCTGTCCATCAATTCGGCGCCTTAGACGACAGAAACCCCGGCAGCTCTTCGCAACTGCCGGGGTTTCCGCGGAAAAGGGGGACATGATCCTCGAGCGAACGGCAAAGGGGCAAACCGTTTTCGCTCAACTGCTTTATGCCCCTCGGCTGGCGGCTCAATCAGCGCATGCCGCGCCCACACAAAGCCACTACACCTGTGACGGAGCTGTGAAATGGTATCTATCGTTGGTGCATGCCATGCCAAAGAGTGTCCCTAACGGCTAGTCATTTAAGAACGTCCCCAATGACTAGCTGCTGGCGGCGGGCGTGACTTTTGTCCCATTTGGCGCTCCGGTCGCCTAGATATTCGTCATGTGCGCCCGTAAACGTGGGACAATGACGCTGTTGGTATCACAGACAAAGGATGTGCCTATGAACGCCCCCGTTGCCAAGACCTGTCGGCAGCGCCGCCTATTCGCGCGATTCGCTTCCGTCTGCGCACTCGTCGCGCTTGCGTTGTTGCTGCTGCCTGCCGCCGCACACGCCGACGGCTACTCCATGAGCCAAACCTACATCGGCGCCACGGTTGAGGCCGATGGATCGCTGACCGTTGTCGAGGGACGCCAGTTCGATTTCGACGACGACATCAACGGCGTGTTTTGGGAGATCAATACGGGCACCAACCAGCAGGGCGGCGCGGCGGGTGTCGACGTGCTGAGCGTCGAGGAGGACGATGCCGCGTTTAACAGGGTCGACTATGCAAACAAAGGCGACAGCGGCGTCTATACGGTTGAGCAGTCCGACGGCGGCGTAAAGATCAAGGTTTTCAGCCCTCACGAGAGCGGCGACAGTGCGATCTATTACGTGAGCTACACCATGACCGGTGCGGTTATGAACTGGTCCGATACCGCCGAGCTCTACTGGAAGTTTGTGGGCGACGGCTGGTCCGCGGATTCCGATGACGTCGAGATGGAAGTGTACTTCGCAAATGCCGCTGCCGGGACGGCGGCCGTCAAGGGCGATAACTTCCGCGCATGGGGCCACGGCCCGCTGACGGGCGACGTATCGCTCGATGCGGACGAACCCATGGTCACCTATACCATTCCCTGCGTGCATCAGGGCGAATTCGCCGAGGCACGCATCGCCTTCCCCAGCGACTGGGTGCCGCAGCTTGCCGCTTCAAGCGAAGAGCGCATGTCAACGATCCTGAGCGAAGAGAAGGAATGGGCCGACGAAGCTAACGCCCGCCGCGCCCGCGCCCGCATGATCGCTAATGCGCTTGCCGTGGTTAGCGTTGTCGCGGCGGTGGCCTTTACCGGCACAATCGTTGTGCTCAAGCTGCGCCGCCGCAAGCCAAAGCCGCTTTTCCAAGACGAATACTTCCGCGATGTGCCCTCGGCCGACCATCCCGCCGTGCTTTCGGCCCTCATGAGCTGGAACGAGGTGCCCGATCAGGCATATATCGCCACGCTCATGAAGCTTACTGACGACCGTGTGATCAAGCTGGAGCAGGCGACCGTGACCAAGGCCAAGAAGGGTCTGTTGGGGCGTGAAAAAGAAGAGCAGACGTATCGCGTGACGGTGAGTGATGCGGGTTGGAAGTCGGCCAAGGGCATTGACCACATGGTGCTCAAGGTCTTCTTTGCCGGTGCTAAGCCCGACGAGAACGGCGATCGCTCGCGCACGTTTGACGAGCTGCAGCACTACGTCAAGCAGCACGCTACGCCCGTGGGCGACAAGCTCGAGGACTATCAGAACACCGTTAAGGGCAAGCTGGCCGATAGCGAGTACGTTGCCTCGGACGGCATTGTCGCAATGGTGTTTTGCTTGGTTCTTGGTATTCTGATCGCCTTTGTTCCCATGGGATCCATTTTCTTTACCGACGGCGCACAGGCGAACATTATCGCCGCGATTATCTCGGTGCCGATTGTGCTGGTGGGTATTGGCGTGGGCCTTACGTTCCGCCGCTTTACGCCGGAAGGTGCCGAGGTGGCGGCCCGCTGCAAGGCGCTTAAGCATTGGCTCGAGGACTTCACGCGCCTAAAGGAGGCCGTCCCCGGCGATCTGGTCCTGTGGAATAAACTTCTGGTGATGGGTGCGGCGCTGGGAGTTTCGAAGGAAGTCCTGCGTCAGCTTGCCGAGGCTGTTCCTCCCGAGGTGCGCGAGGCCGACGGTTTCTACGACAATTACCCCTGCTACTGGTGGTACTACCATCATTACGGCATCGATTCGCCGCTCGATTCGTTTAACGATGTGTATCACGAGAGCATCCGTGAGCTGGCGTCGAGCTCCGATAGCTCGGGCGGCGGCGGAGGCGGCGGCGGAACGTTCTAGCGGTCGCAAAATCTGGGATGGGCTTTCTCTGGCAGCTGTCGGGGAAAGCCCATCCCATTTTTATGTGTCGGCAGGGGCCGATTCTTCCGATTTCTACTCTGTCAGGAGGGGTAGTGGGCAAAAAATGCCAAATATGAGTACTGCTGCTGCGTTGGTCACATATATTTGCGCATAATAATAGCCTCCTAATGAGAATAACTCTCGTTAGGAGCCAGTTTTATTGAACATTTGGGGAGATACGTCAGCTCGTCCGGCTGACCGCCATGTCTAAAAGCCTCAAAAATGCCCCAAATCGCTGCTAGTAAAAAGGTAACAGTACTCATATTTGACGTTTTTTGCCCACGGACTCTTGGATCGGCATCGAAAACGAACCGGACGGCACTTAGGGACGTTCCTTTTAATATGAGCAGGACATTGTCAAGAGGCAAAAT
>CAUEPS010000043.1 GCA_959019775.1 uncultured Collinsella sp. | reverse complement strand
CCTGCTTTCTACGGCCAGGGAAGCGGCCCTTACACCAACATTCGGCACGCGATCGCCATATAAAGCGCGTATGAAATATAAGATTTGATTTAACCTGAGCGCATCGTTCGGCCGCATCCTCGCGGCAGCAAAAGGCCCCCGGAACGCGAACGAATCACATTCCGGGGGCTCTGCAATGCGTTGAGTTGCGCGGAGCCGGCTATGCTGCTTCGCGCTCAAGCGATGTCTGCGCCAGGCACGTTACTCGGCGTGCGCGTAATCAACCTTGGCGCGGCGGGCAGTGGCCTTCTCCCAATCGCTGGTGCCCTCAAAGACATCCTGCTTGTAGGGATTGCGGCCGAGCTTCTTGGCACGGTAGGCGACGTAGATGATCGCGGCGACGTTGGCGACCAGCGCGGCGACCGAGACCGCGGTGGCGGCGCCGGGATCGAGCGTGGAGTGCGTCACAAAGATGGACTCCTCCTGGAAGTACGGGAACACCTGGGCAAACATGCACCAAATGGCCAGCGTAAAGGCGCGGTTCTGAATCCAGCCGCCCTTGTTCCAGATAAAGGCGGCGACGGTGGGCGCCAGCAGCAGCGCAAAGCCGCAGAACCAGGAGTGGGTGGGCAGGCAGTTGTAGGTGTAGCAGAAGTTCCAGATATCGTAGGCGATGATGTAGACCCAGGTCATGTCGGGCCACAGCATGTCGGTCTTGTCCTCGGAGGCGTAGACGCTCCACCAACCGGTCATGCAGAAGATGTTGATGATGCCCGCGATACCGTTGAACACGTTGTTCCAGCCGGCCAGCTGCGTGGCGCCCTCGGAGGTGACCCAGGTGGACTCGCCCAGGACAAAGAAGTGATAGGCGCTCTCAAAGTCAGACACGACGGCGATCATGATGTTGATGGCGACGATCACAAACGGCCACGCGCGGAACCAATGCGCCTTGCCGATCTTGCCCCACTGGTACTTAATGGCAATGAAGCCCCAGCAACCGGCCAGCGCCGCGTACACCTTGGCGTAGTGGAACCAGCTGTTCTGGTACACATGGGTGGGGTTGGTGAGCGCCCACTCGGCACCCTGCGAAACGCCGACGGCGATGGCGACGCAGTAGATGGTCATGGCCAGCGGAGCCACGCCAAAGATGATGGCCGCGCCCAGCTTGGTGCGGCGGCCGACCTCGTTGAGCACGATCAGGCCAATAAAGACCATGGCCCAGCCGGCCCAGTGGATAAGGGTATCGCTACCCCAAACATCGAACAGCATGCTGCTCTCCTTTCACACGCCCGCGGCCCCTCTTCTGATCGCGGGCAGTTTGGCCAAATGTCGTCAGTTCTGGGGCATGCGCTCCGGATACTTGGCGGTATAGCCCTCGATGTGGAGTGTCGAGGCGATGATTTCCTTGACCGTCTCGTCGGGCACATCGGGGTGCGTGCGGATATACATCAAAAGACCCATGATGAGGGTGTAGAACGTTTCGTAGACATGATCGATGCGCAGCTCGTGATGGGCGACAAAATCCACCACGGTGGTGTCGCAGATATACTGCGCCACGCGCTGGACCACGTTGTGCAAAAAGCCGCCGTAGAGCGCGCCGCTGCTTGAGGTGAGCGTACTCGGCAGCTCGTGGCCGCTGGCGACCAGGCGCTTAAAGAGCGGGGCGACGGTGTCGAGCGCGCCCTCGATATCGCCGACGGTGCGGCCGGCGTTCCACTGCTCGAGTTCGGAGATAAAGCCGTCGATCGCCTCGTCCATAACAGCGGTGACGGCGGCGTCCATGTCGGCAAAGTAGTGGTAGAACAATGAACGCGTGCAGCCGGCTCGTTTGGTCACGGCCGATACCGATAGGTGGGACACGCCCAACTCGGAGCTTACGGTGCGCACGGCATCGAGGATCTCGCGACGGCGTTCGTCGCCCGTCAAGCGCTTTGCCGCGCTATCGGATGCGGGGATGGCATCGACCACAGAGGTATCTGCTGCGTTGTTGCCCATGTTTTGCCGCCTTTCACCCTCTTTTGCCTGACCGTTCGCCTAACAGTCTTGAATATTGTTGACGGTTCGTCAATACTATTTTTGACACAATGTCAACAATGGCGGGTGAACGGCATGGGGGCATGCCCGGCCTGCAAAAAAAGAGGGGCGCTGCGGCCTCGCCGGGCTGCGGCAAGAGAAGGGACAACCATGATTCTCAACGGACCGGGAATTAGCTACACCGAGCCCGATATCGGTTCGGAGTTCGTGCCGCCGCTGCCGGAGCATCCGCGCGAGGCCATCGTCAAGCTGTGCGAGCACTGCACCAACCGTCTGCTGCATCGCGACGAGCTGCTGGGCTACGAGTACTGGTCGTTTGCCGAGGCCGCAACCGACGAGCAGGCCGAGGTGCTCTGCAAGATGAAGATGCGCCGTCCCTACACGCTGCCCGAGATGGTCAAGCTTACCGGCATGTCCGAGGCCCAGATCGAAAAGATGCTCGACGACATGAGCTACACGGGTCTGCTCGAGTACAACTGGGAAAACCCCGAGCGCGCCAAGCAGTGGGTGCTACCCATGCTGGTGCCGGGTTCCGCCGAGTTCCTCAACATGCGCATGAGCCAGCTCGAGGAGCATCCGGTCTATGCCAAGTTCTTTGAACAGGCATCCAAGGGCCCGCTGTCCAAGGCTACGCCGATGGTGCCGCCCGGAGGCGCCGGTATCGGCATGCACGTCATTCCGGTCGAAAAGGCCATTGACGCCGCGAGCACCTCGGTGCCTATTGAGCATATCGAGCACTGGCTCGACAAATACGATGGCAAGTATGCCGCCAGCACCTGCAGCTGCCGTGCGAGCCGTCGCGTGATGGGTGAGGGCTGTGCCGACGACCCGGCCGATTGGTGCATCGCCGTGGGCGATATGGCCGACTACGTGGTCGAGACCGATCGTGGCCATTACGTGACGCGCGACGAGGTTTACGACATCCTGCGCCAGGCCGAGGACAACGGCTTTGTGCACCAGATCACCAATATCGATGGCGAGAACAAGATCTTCGCCATCTGCAACTGCAACGTCAACGTGTGCTATGCCCTGCGCACCTCGCAGCTGTTCAACACGCCCAACCTGTCGCGCTCGGCCTATGTCGCCAAGGTCGAGAAGGACAAGTGCGTGGCCTGCGGCCGCTGCGTTGAGGTGTGCCCGGCCGGCGCCGCCAAGCTGGGCCAGAAGCTCTGCAGCAAAAAGGCCGGCGGACAGGTGCCCGAGTATCCGCGCCAGGAGCTGCCCGATGCCACCAGGTGGGATCACACCAAGTGGTCGCCCAACTACCGCAACGACAACCGCATCGAGACGCACGAGTCCGGCACCGCTCCCTGCAAGACAGCCTGCCCCGCGCATGTCGCCGTTCAGGGCTATTTGAAGCTCGCGGCGCAGGGCCGCTACGACGAGGCCCTGGCGCTCATTAAGCGCGAGAACCCGCTGCCCGCTATCTGCGGTCGCGTGTGCAACCGCCGCTGTGAGGACGCCTGCACCCGCGGTCGCGTGGACGCCGCCGTGGCTATCGACGAGGTCAAGAAGTTCATCGCCCAGCGCGATCTGGACGCCGCGACACGCTATGTCCCGCCTGTGGTGACCCCGACGCGCGCCGGCGGCTTCGACCAGAAGATCGCCATCATCGGCGCCGGTCCGGCCGGCCTGTCCTGCGCTTTCTATCTGGCCGAGAAGGGCTACAAACCCGTCGTGTTCGAGAAGAACGAGCGCCCGGGCGGCATGCTCACCTACGGCATCCCCAGCTTTAAGCTGCAGAAGGATGTTATCGAGGCCGAGGTCGAGATCATTCGCCTGATGGGCGCCGAGTTCCGCTATGGTGTGGAGGTCGGTCGCGATGTGACGCTCGACGAGCTGCGCGAGCAGGGCTTTAAGGCCTTTTATGTGGCTATTGGCTGCCAGGGCGGCCGCCTTGCCGGTATTCCGGGCGAGGATGCCGAGGATGTGACTGCGGCCGTCGACTTCTTGCGCGAGGTCAACAGCGGTAAGATCGACGCGCTGCCCGGCCGCACCATCGTGGTGGGCGGCGGCAACGTGGCTATCGATGTCGCGCGCAACGCCTGCCGCCTGGGCTCCGAGCACGTTGAGATGTTCTGCCTGGAGAGCGAGGCCCAGATGCCCGCCAGCGAGGAGGAGCGTCGCGAGGCCGTCGAGGACGGCGCTCACATCAGCTGCGGCTGGGGCCCCAAGGAGGTTCACCTGGACGAGGCCGGTCGTGTGTGCGGTATCACCTTCAAGCACTGCACGCGTGTCTATGACGACGAGGGTCGTTTTGCGCCTGAGTACGACGAGGACGATCTGCGTCGTGTCGATGCCGACCGCGTGGTCATGTCGATCGGTCAGTTCATTGTGTGGGGCGACCTGCTGGCTGGCTCTAAGGTGGAGCTTGGCCGCGGCCAGGGTGCCCTTGCCGATCCCCAGACCTACCAGACCGCCGAGCCCGACATCTTTGTGGGCGGCGATGTCTACACCGGTCCGAGCTTTGCCATCGATGCCATCGCCGCCGGCCACGAGGCCGCCGTCTCCATCCACCGCTTTGTGCAGCCGGGCTCCACGCTTACCATCGGCCGCAACCAGTGCCGCTACACCGCGCTTGACCGCGACGACGTTGTGCTCGAGGGCTACGACAACGCGAGCCGCGAGGTTGCCCACGTGGACCGCGAGCGCGAGAAAGCCGCGCCGTTTAGCGAGTACGTCGAGACCTTTACCGAAGAGCAGGTGCGCGCCGAGACCGCCCGTTGCCTGGGCTGCGGTGCCTCGATCGTCGACCCCAACAAGTGCATCGGCTGCGGCCTATGCACCACCAAGTGCGCGTTCGACGCCATCCATCTGGATCGAGACCGCCCCGAGTGCTCAACGATGGTCAAATACGAGCAAAAGCTCCCAAGCCTCGGCAAGTATGCGCTCAAGCGTGCCATCAAGATCAAATTTGGTAGGAAGTAAGAAACGCAACAAGCAGGAGAACGGCGGAGGAAAAAGTGCACGAGCTCGGAATCGTTTACCACATCATTCGCGATGTCGAGAATGTGGCGCGCGCTCATGGCGTGCGTCGCGTTTCGAGCGTGACGTTGCTGCTGGGCGAGGTCTCGGGCGTCGTTCCCGACTTGCTGCTCGACGCCTGGCGCTGGGCGGCGGATAAAAAGCCTATCACGCAGGGCGCGGAGCTTATCGTGGAGCCTGTCGAGGCCGTGACGCATTGCGAGGCGTGCGGCCGCGACTATGCGACAGTCGAGCACGGCAAGACCTGCCCCCATTGCGGCAGCGGCGAAACATATCTGCTGCAGGGCCAGGAGGTCATGATCAAACAGATTGAGACCCCCGACGAGGATCCGGCAGACGCCGCCTCCGACGGTCCTTCCGACGCCCCCGACGCCCCCGACGCCGTCGACGCCGCCAACCCCCTCCACATCGTCTAGGATCCCCTATAAGTTGCGGTGAAATAGTTCCTAAATCCAGCCTTCTGGCTCTTAAACAAGAACTATTCCACCGCAACTATTTTGAGTTGTTTCGTGGAACATAAGTCACGATATTAGTCAAGTTATGTCTGTTTAAACAAAATGGCGGCAGTACAAGCGCATTCGCGCTTGCCAAAATCGATATTAATGAACAGCCTGTTTGTATCTGTAAAATGCATGGCTTGATGTGCGACGCCTTGGCGTGTAATGAGTCAAAAAGCAGTAAAGTAATCAACTTGTAACAAACCTAGACGTTTAAACAAATAAACCAACCTTTTGCGAATTTAGCTATAATTCCACAAACCAAACAGGTATACTTCCTTAATGTCGTGTAGGAAATACGTAGACAAAAAGGAGGTTATGTGATGGTAAGTATTGT
>CAUEPS010000042.1 GCA_959019775.1 uncultured Collinsella sp. | reverse complement strand
CGCTGCTGCCGAGTCCGTCTCCGGCGAGGTGACCTACGACGGTGCCTCCTCGTTCCAGGCTCTCGTCGAGGCTGCTGCCGAGAAGTTCATGGATGCCAACCCGGACGTCTCCGTTTCCGGCTCGGGCAACGGCTCGGGCAAGGGTCTGACCGCTGTCGCTGCTGGCACCGTCACCATCGGTAACTCCGACGTCTTCGCCGAGACCAAGCTCGAGGCCGACCAGGTCAAGAACCTCGTCGATTACGAGGTCGCCGTCGTTGGCATGGGTCCCGTCGTCTCCAAGAACGTGACGGTCGACGACCTGTCCCTCGAGCAGCTCAAGGGCATCTTCTCTGGCCAGATCACCAACTGGAAGGAGGTCGGCGGCGACGACGCCAAGATCGTCGTTCTCAACCGCAAGGCTGGCTCCGGCACCCGCGCTACCTTCGAGGCCGCCGTCTTTGGCGACGAGGCCGTCGACTTTAAGGGCGACGCCGAGCTCGACAAGTCCGGCGACGTCCAGACTCAGATGGGCAGCACCGACAACGCCATCTCCTACCTCGATTTCTCGCACTTCGATGACTCCAAGTTCAACGCCATCAAGGTCGAGGGTGTCGAGCCCAAGAGCAAGAATGTCACCGACGACTCCTTCAAGATCTGGGCTACCGAGCACATGTACTGCGCAAAGGACGCCGACGAGGCCACCAAGGCCTTCCTGGAGTTCATGCTCTCCGACGACGTCCAGGGCAAGCTCGTCGAGGAGCAGGGCTTCATCCCCGTCTCTACCATGAAGGTCGTCAAGGACGCCAGCGGCAAGGTCTCTGCTAAATAAATAATCGCCCCGGAAAGGTTTGCAATGGCAAAACAGCTGCCAAAGCGCGATCTTGAGAACGTGGGCCTGGGCGTCACGGGCGCGTGCGTAGCGCTCGTGACGCTTGTCGTTGCCGCGCTCATCTTTATGGTCGCCCAAAAGGGCCTCTCGGCTTTTATCAAGGACGGCGTCTCGGTCGTCGAGTTCTTCACCGGCACCAAGTGGGACCTGGCCAACACGGCCAAAAACGGCCTGCCCTACACCGGCGCCCTGCCCCTGATCGTCACCTCGTTTGCGGTCATGGTGCTCTCCACGCTCATCGCGCTGCCCATCGCCATCGGCTCTGCCATCTTTGCGGTCGAGATTAGCCCTAAGTTTGGTTCCAAGATCTTTCAGCCGCTTATTGAGCTTTTGACCGGTATTCCCTCGGTCGTCTTTGGCCTTATTGGCTTTCACGTGGTCGTCGGCCTTATGAAGAGCGTTTTCCATGTGAGCACGGGTCTGGGCATCTTGCCCGGCGCCATCGTGCTGGCCGTCATGATCCTGCCGACGATGACCACGCTTTCGGTCGATGGCCTGCGTGCCGTGCCCGACAGCTACCGTCAGGGCTCGCTCGCGCTGGGCTACACCCGCTGGCAGACCATCTGGCACGTGGTGCTCAAGTCTGCCATGCCGTCGCTCATGACTGCGGTCATCCTGGGTATGACCCGCGCCTTTGGCGAGACGCTCGCCGTGCGCATGGTCATCGGCGGTATCGAGGCCATGCCGACGTCGCTGCTGTCGCCGGCCTCGACCATCACCACCACGCTCACCACGTCCATGGCGGTCTATGCCGAGGGCTCGGCCCAGGACGATGTTTTGTGGGCGCTCGGTCTGCTGCTGATGGGCATGAGCCTCATCTTCATCCTGATCATCCACCTTATCGGCCGCAAGGGGGCGAAGGCTCGTGGCTAGCACGCGTATCCACATCGACGAGGCGAGGCTCGGGCGTGTCCAAAAGCAGGACCGCTTCGCCACGGGCGTGTTGACGGCGATCGTCGCCATCGTCATGCTCATCGTCGTCTCCATGGTGGCCTATATCCTGTTCGAGGGCATCTCGACGCTGTTCCAGCCGGGCTTTCTCACGGAGCCGTCGCGCGCCAACGGAACGCAGGGCGGCGTGCTCTACCAGCTGTTCGACTCGTTCTACCTGCTGCTGATCACCCTGATCATCTCGGTGCCCATCAGCCTGGGTGGCGCGGTCTTTTTGGTTGAGTACGCACCCGACGGACCCGTCCGCGACATTGCCTCCACCGCCATCGAGACGCTGTCCTCGCTGCCTTCCATCGTTGTCGGCATGTTCGGTTTTCTGGTGTTCTCGGTGCAGCTGGGCTGGAAGTACTCCATCATCTCCGGCGCCGTCGCGCTCACCATGTTCAATATCCCCATTCTGGTGCGCGTGATCCAGCAGGCGCTCGAGGACGTGCCGCAGGCCCAGCGCGATGCGTGCCTGGCCATGGGCCTCACCCGCTGGGAGGCCACGCTGCACATCCTGATTCCCGAGGCCATGCCCGCTATCGTGACCGGCATCGTGCTTTCGGCCGGCCGTGTGTTTGGCGAGGCCGCAGCACTGCTCTTTACCTCGGGCATGAGCTCGCCGGTGCGTCTGAACTTCTTGAGCTTTAACCTGTCGAGCCCTACCTGCGCCTGGAACGTGTTCCGCCCCGGCGAGTCGCTCGCCGTGCATATCTACAAGATCTATGGCGAGGGCAGCCCCGAGGCCCAGCAGATCGTCTGGGGCACCGCTGCACTGCTGATGATTTGCGTGCTGCTGTTTAACGTAATCGCCCGCATTGTGGGCAAGCAACTGGCAAGGAAGATGACGGCCGAATGAGCGAGATGAATGTAACGCCCGCAACCGAAGCGGCATCGTCCGACACCCAGGACTTCCTGTCGAGCGTGGGGGAGAGCGAGAAGCGCGTGCGCGTGAGCGGCAAGGCCGTGAGCGACGAGGTCGTGCTCTCCACCAAGGACGTCAACGTGTACTATGGCGGCCACCATGCGCTGCACGATACGTCGCTCGACTTTCATAAGGGCGAGATCACGGCGCTCATCGGGCCTTCGGGCTGCGGTAAGTCGACCTTCTTGCGTAGCCTCAACCTGATGAATCGCGAGATTCGCGGCTGCCGCGTGGAGGGCGAGATCAACTACCGCGGGCGCAACGTGAACACCAGGACCGAGAATACGTACGAGTTGCGCCGTTCCATTGGCATGGTGTTCCAGCAGCCCAACCCGTTCCGCAAGTCCATTCGCGACAACATCACGTTTGCGCCTAGGCGCCACGGCATCACCGACCGTGACGAGCTCGACCGCATGGTCGAGGAGAGTCTGCGCGGCGCGGCGCTGTGGGACGAGGTCAAGGACAAGCTCGACAAGAGCGCTTATGCGCTTTCGGGTGGTCAACAGCAGCGCCTGTGCATCGCGCGCACGCTGGCACTCAACCCCGACGTGATCCTGTTTGACGAACCCTGTTCGGCGCTCGACCCCATCTCGACGCTGGCGATCGAGGACCTCATGTCGTCGATTGTGGCCGACCGCGCCATCGTCATCGTGACGCACAACATGGAGCAGGCGTCGCGTGTGTCCAACCGCACGGCGTTCTTCTACATGGGCGATATGGTCGAGTACGACGAGACTGACGAGATTTTCCAACGGCCCAAGGATAAGCGGCTGAATGATTACCTCACCGGCATGTTCTCCTAGTCCGGGACATGCTTGAGGCCCGCGGCGGCCACGGTTGCCGCGGGACTGATTGGAGAGGCGGGTCATCTCTTTTGGGAGATGGCCCGCCTTTTCGCTGCTATCATGGACAACGTTGAATTTCTACGAAGGAGCAGGGCATATGGCGATTCTTTTGGGATGCGATTCCGTCAGCCTAGAGTTTCCCACCAAGCATATTTTCGATAGCGTTACGCTCGGCGTGGGCGAGGGCGACCGTATTGGTATTGTCGGTAAAAACGGCGACGGTAAGTCGACGCTGCTGAGCGTGCTCGCCGGCACGTTGGAGCCCGACGACGGCCGCGTGACGCACCGCCGCGACACGACGATTGGATTGCTCGGCCAAAAGGATAACCTGGTCGATACCGACACCGTGCATCATGCCGTCGTCGGTGACACACCCGAATACGAGTGGGCCTCGAGCCCGCGTACGCGCCAGATTCTGGCCGGCCTTATTAGCGATGTGCCCTGGGAGGGCACGGTGGGCGAGCTTTCGGGCGGCCAGCGCCGTCGCGTGGACCTCGCGCGCCTGCTGATCGGCGACTATGACGTGCTCATGCTCGACGAGCCCACCAACCACCTGGACATGCGCACCATCAACTGGCTCGCGCGTCACTTAAAGGCCCGCTGGCAGCGCGGCCAGGGCGCGATGCTCGTGGTCACGCACGACCGCTGGTTCTTGGACGAGGTCTGCACCAGTATGTGGGAGGTCCACGACGGCCAGGTCGATCCCTTCGAGGGCGGTTACTCCGCATATATCCTGCAGCGCGTGGAGCGCGACCGCATGGCCGCCGTCACCGAGGAGCGTCGTCGCAACATGGCGCGCAAGGAGCTCGCGTGGCTGAGCCGCGGTGCCCAGGCGCGCTCCACCAAACCCAAGTTTCGTGTGGATGCCGCTCGCGAACTCATCGCTGACGTGCCGCCCGTGCGTGACGAACTGGAGCTCAAGCGCCTCGCCGTGAGCCGCCTGGGCAAGCAGGTCATCGACGTGATCGACGTGGACGCCGGCTATGCGGATACCGATAGCGCGCCCAAGCAGGTGCTCACCGATGTGACCTGGCTCATTGGTGCGGGCGACCGCTATGGTCTTTTGGGTGAGAACGGCGCCGGCAAGTCGACGCTGCTCGACGTGATTCAGGGCAAGATCGCGCCCCTGCGCGGCCGCGTGAAGATTGGCCAGACGGTGCGCTTTGGCGTGCTGTCGCAGCAGCTCGAGGAGCTCGAACCCTACATGGGCGACACGATCCGCGAGGTGCTCGGCAACTATAAGAAGTACTACGTCATCGACGGCAAGGAGACTTCGCCCGAGAAGCTCTGCGAGCGCCTGGGCTTTACGACGCAGCAGCTCTGGAGCCGCATCGGCGATCTTTCGGGCGGCCAGCGCCGTCGCCTGTCGCTGCTGCTGACAATCCTGGACGAACCCAACGTGCTCATCCTGGACGAGCCCGGCAACGACCTGGATACCGACATGCTGGCGATTGTCGAGGATCTGCTCGACGGCTGGCCCGGCACGCTGATCCTGGTGACGCACGACCGCTTCTTGATGGAGCGCGTGACCGACCAGCAGTGGGCGCTGCTCGACGGCCACCTGACGCATATGCCCGGTGGCGTGGACCAGTACCTTCGCCTGTGCAACGCTACCGCCGAGGGCGAGCCCGTGGGCGCGCCGAGCGCCAAGACCGGCACGTTTGACACCGGTGCCGCGGCAGCTGTGGCCGAAAAGCCCAAGTCGAGCGGTCAGCCCAACGGCCTGTCCAACGCCGAGCGTCAGAAGCTCCGCCGCGAGGTGAGCTCGCTCGAGCGCAAGATGGAGACGCAGCGCGCCCGCGTTGAGGAGGCCGAGGCAGCAATGGCCCAGGTCGATCCCACCAACTACACGGCGCTCGGCGAGCAGCAGGCAAAGATCGACGAGGCTCACGCCGCCATGGACGAGCTGGAGATAGCGTGGCTCGAGGCGAGCGAAAAGCTCGAGGGCGAGGAGTAGGCGAGGATGATCAAAGCCGCGTTTTTCGATATCGACGGTACTCTGCTGAGCTTTAAGACCCACCGGATTCCGGCGTCGGCGCAGCAGGTGCTCGACAGCTTTCGCGCGCAGGGGATTGCGTGCGTGATCGCCACGGGCCGTCCGACCTACCAGATGCCGGACTGGCTGTTCGACCTGGGCTGGGATGCGTACATTACGCTCTCGGGTCAGCACTGTTTTGATGCCGAGGGCGTTTATCGCAGCTGCCCGATCGATTCGGACGACGTCGCGGTGATTGTGGACCAGGTGGCGCAGGGGCGCTATGACTCGCTGTGCATGCAGGGCGAGAACTCGTTTGTGAACCGCCTGTCCGAGCGCGTGGTGACGGCTGGCAGCAACGCTGGAATCGTCTACCACGAGGAGCCGTTTGAGCACGCCTTTGACGCGCCGGTCTACCAGTTTTGCGCCTTTGTGGACCCTGACGACGAGCATATCGTGACCGATGCCGTGTCGCATTCGCTCACCACGCGCTGGTGCGACCTGTTCTGTGACATTATTCCGGCTAACGGCGGCAAGGACCTGGGCGTGGCGGCGACGCTGGAGCGCCTGGGCATCGACGCGAGCGAGGCGATTGCCTTTGGCGACGGCGAGAACGACCTGTCGATGTTCTCGGCCGTGGGCACAAGTGTGGCCATGGGCAACGCGCAGGAGACCGTGAAGGCCGCAGCGACCTACGTAACGACCGCCGTGGACGACGACGGCATCTACAACGCCGCCAAGCACTTTGGCCTGCTATAGCTGAGGATTCAGCACTTGGGGACGTTCCTTTTAATATGAGCAGGACATTGTCAAGAGGCAAAATCG
>CAUEPS010000041.1 GCA_959019775.1 uncultured Collinsella sp. | reverse complement strand
GTCCGCTACTCAGCCATCTGAGCCTGGACGGCGGTGATGGCCACGACACCCACGATGTCGTCGGCAGAGCAGCCGCGCGAAAGGTCGTTGACCGGCTTGGCGATGCCCTGCAGGATGGGGCCGTAGGCGTCAGCGCCAGCGAAGCGCTGGACCAGCTTGTAGCCGATGTTGCCTGCCTCGAGGTCGGGGAACACGAGCACGTTGGCCTTACCGGCGACGGAGGAGCCGGGAGCCTTGAGCTGGGCGACGGTGGGGACGATAGCGGCATCGAGCTGCAGGTCGCCGTCGATGGCGAGCTCGGGAGCCTTCTCCTTGCAGAACTTCACGGCCTCCTGGACCTTCTTGGCGACCTCGCCACCGGCGGAGCCCATGGTGGAGTAGGAAAGCATGGCCACGTGCGGCTCAACATTGCCCATGAAAGTGGACCAAGAGTGAGCGGAGGCGATGGCGATCTCGGAGAGCTCATCGGAGGACGGGTTGATGTTGAGGCCACAGTCGGCGAAGATCAGCGTGCCGTCGGTGCCGAACTGCGGGGTGTCGGTGCACATCACGAAGAAGGCCGAGACCAGCTTGGTGCCCGGGGCGGTCTTGAGGATCTGAAGCGCGGGGCGCAGGGTGTCGGCCGTGGAGTGGCAGGCGCCGGAGACCAGGCCGTCGGCGTCGCCCATCTTGACCATCATGGTGCCAAAGTAGGTGGCGTCCATCACCTGGGCGCGAGCCTGCTCGATGGTGACACCCTTCTTGGCGCGGAGCTCGGCAAACTTCTGCGCATACTCCTCGTGCTTCTCGGCGTTGCGCGGGTCGATGACGGTGGCGCCGGGAACGTCGATCTCGTCAGGGTTGCCCAGGATGACGAGCTTTGCCAGGCCCTCCTCGATGATTTTGTTTGCCGCGACGATGGTACGCGGATCCTCGCCCTCGGGCAGGACGATGGTCTTAAGGTCGGCCTTGGCGGCAGACTTCATACGGTTTAGGAAATCGCTCATGTTACTCCTTACAAGCGTTTTGCTAAGCTCCAGGCCCTCGGCTGTACACGAATAAACCCGCTGCTAGCGGGTTTACCTTTCAATTATGTACGCCGCGGTGCTTGAGCTTTCCTTGTGTGGCAAGCTCATTATAGGACGCATTAGCGCTATAATCGCTCTGATAAATATGTCTCGACGTATGTTCGAGAAAAAGCCCAGTTAAAAAGCGTGTGGCTTTTGACAAGGAGTATCGATGCAGATTACCTCAGGCCTGCCTGAAGGCTTTAACGCCGGCGCGTACGACATGATCGTCGTCGGCGCCGGTTATGCCGGTGCCGTTTGCGCCCGCCGTCTCGCCGAGACCATCGGCTATCGCGTTGCCGTTCTGGAGCGCCGTAGCCACATTGCGGGTAACGCCTACGACTGCACTGACGAGGCGGGAATCCTGGTCCACGAGTATGGTCCGCACATCTACCATACCTTTAACGAGCGCGTCCACAATTTCCTGTCGCGCTTTACCAAGTGGACGGACTACCAGCACAAGGTGCTCGCCAACATCAACGGTACCCTTATGCCCGTGCCCTTTAACCATGCGAGCCTTAAGCTTGCCTTTGGCGATGAGCGCGGCGAGGAGCTGTATCAGAAGCTCGTGGAGACCTTTGGCAAGGACGTCAAGGTGCCCATCATGGAGCTGCGCAAGAAGAACGACCCGGATCTTGCCGAGGTCGCCGATTACGTCTACGAGAACGTCTTTTTGCATTACACCATGAAGCAGTGGGGCCAGACGCCCGACCAGATCGACCCCTCGATCACCGGCCGCGTTCCCGTCTTTGTGGGCGATGACGATCGCTACTTCCCGCAGGCTCCTTTCCAGGGCATGCCGCAGGACGGCTATACCGCGCTGTTCGAGCATATGCTCGATCACGATTTGATCGACGTGTTCTGTGACGTAGACGCCCGTGACCTTTTCGAGATTGACGAGACCACCGTCAAGATTGACGGCAAGGTCTATGGTGGTGAGATCGTCTACACCGGTCCACTCGACGAGCTGTTCAACCTCGACCTGGGCGCCCTGCCGTACCGCACGCTCGATATGAAGTTCGAGACGCTCGATATGGATCAGTTCCAACCCGTGGGCACCGTCAACTACACCACGAGCGAGGACTACACGCGCATCACCGAGTTCAAGAACATGACCGGTCAGGTCCTGCCCGGCAAGACCACCATCATGAAGGAGTACTCCAAGGCCTATACGCCCGGCTCGGGCGAGACGCCGTACTACGCTATCCTGGAGCCCGAGAACCGTGAGCTCTACGAGCGCTATCTTGAGCGTGTCCAGAACCTGACGAACTTCCACCCGGTGGGTCGTCTGGCCGAATATCGTTACTACGATATGGACGCCGTGACCAATTCCGCCCTCGATCTTTCGGATGAGATTATCGCCTGCCATGCATAAAGTCATAACATTCGGTATTCCCTCATACAACGCCGCCAAGGACATGGACCATTGCATCACCTCCATCTTGGAGGGGAGCAATTACGCTACCGATATCGAGATTATCGTGGTGGACGACGGCTCCAAGGACGAGACGGCCGCCAAGGCCGACGAGTGGGAGGCCCGTTATCCCGGTATCATCCGCGCGGTACACCAGGAGAACGGCGGCCACGGTATTGCCGTCCTTTCGGGTCTGCGCGAGGCGCAGGGCACCTACTACAAGGTTGTCGACTCGGACGACTGGCTCGACGGTGCAGCGCTTTCGACCATGCTGTCGATTCTGCGTGGCTTTGAGGAGCGCGACCAGCGCGTCGACCTGTTTATCTCTAACTACGTGTACGAGAAGGTTTACGAGGGCACGCATACCGCTATTGGCTACAAGTTTGCCCTGCCGCGTAAAAAGATTTTCTCTTGGGACCAGATCGGACACTTCCGTCCCGATCAGAACCTACTCATGCACAGCCTGTGCTATCGCACCGATGTACTGCGCGAGTCCAATCTGCCTATGCCGGCACACACGTTCTACGTGGATAATATCTACGCATACGTGCCGCTGCCGCGCTGCAAGACCATGTACTACGCCGACATCGACCTCTATCGCTACTTTATCGGTCGCGAGGGCCAGAGCGTCAATGAGGCCACGATGGTCAAGCGCCTGGGTCAGCAGTTCCGCGTAACGCGCATCATGATGGAATCGTTCCACCTGTACCAGGACGTTGAGTCCTCGCGTCTGCGTTCGTACATGATGGGCTACTTCACCATGATGATGGCGATTTGCTCGGTGCTCACCAAGCTTTCCGAGGAAGATTGTGCCGATGAGCGTCTGAAGACGCTGTGGAAGGACCTGAAGGAGTACGACGAGCGCATGTATCGTCGCGCTCGCTACGGCGTGGTCGGATTCTTTACCAACCTGCGTGGACGGGCCGGAGACAAAACCACACTCGGCCTATACCATCTTGCCTCAAAGATCTTCAAATTCAACTAGCTGCTGGGTAATCGCTGCTGATAGGTTGACTGGGCCCCTTGGCCTTTAGTTTGCTACTGCGAACAGTCCTGCTCGCACGGAAAGCACATTAAGTGCTTTCCGGCTCGTGCGGAACTTGTATCAAACTAAAGGCCAAGGGGCCTCTGCTATAAGAATCGATTGTCAGATTATTTGAATTTGAAGATCCTCGACGCGCGGTACACAGGGGCCTGGGCTGAAAGGAATTTAGTTGGTAGTCGGTCGGAGGCGGGCGGGCGTTACGTTTGTCGCGAGTTCCGCATGCAAAGAAGGCCACTTAATGTGGCCTTTGTCTTGCATAGGACTGTAGAGCAGCAAACGTAACGCCCGCCCGCCTCCGACCGACGGTCGAGTGGGCTACTTTGCGGCGCCGGGGATGCCGTGGGAGGTTTTGGCGGTTTTGGCTCCGTTTACGATGGCGGTTTGCAAAGCCCTTACGGCGAGCATGCCCAACAGGTCCAAGGGAACGGCGGCGCTTGTCTGAGCGTCTAGTTTGCCGCTGGCGAGGGTGTAGATGGTGTCGCCGTCGTTGGTGGTGTGCGTGGGGCGGATGGCGTGCGCATAGGCGTCTGCGGCCATCTGGGAGACCTTGGTGGCCTGAGCCTTGGTGAGCTCAACGTTGGTGACGATGCAGCTGATGGTGGTGTTGGTGCGGTCGAGCGGCATCTGCATAGATCCGGCGGCGGCAAAGGCGGCGAGCTCCATGTCGACAATCTGGTCGCTATCGGCTGCGGCGCGCATACCAGCGACCCATTCACCGGTGAAGGGGTCGACGACATTGCCACAGGCGTTGACCGAGACCACGGCGCCCACTTTAACAGGGCCGAGTGCCACGGCGGCGGCTCCAAGGCCGGCCTTCATGCAGGTGGCGGGGCCCATGAGCTTGCCCACGGTGGCACCGGTGCCGGCACCTACATTGCCCTGCTCGAGCGTGGTGGGGGTGTTGTCGAGCGCCTCGCGCACGGCGGAGATGCCAGCCTCAATGTCGGGGCGTACGGTGGGGTCGCCAAAGGCGAGGTCGAAGATACAGCTAGAGCAAACGATGGGCACCTGCGTGGGACCGACGGGAAGGCCGATGCCGCGGCTCTCGAGCTCGCGGGCGACGCCGCTTGCGGCCTCCAGACCAAAGGCCGATCCACCCGAAAGGCAGACGGCGTGGACCTTGTCCACGGTGTTCTCGGGACGCAGCAGGTCGGTCTCGCGCGATGCCGGGGCACCGCCGCGAACGTCAACACCGCCGGTGGCGCCCTCGGGTGCCACGATTACGGTGCAACCGGTGCCGGCCTCCTCGTCCGTATAGTTGCCAAAGCAAAAGCCATCGACATCGCAAACGTCAATGGCCTCAAGCAGTGTATCCATGTTTTACTCCTATCGGTTTTCCGCCGGGCCTTATGCCCGGTCGGGATCCGTACGGTACGCCGAAATTGTAGGCGCTGGGGGATACCCAGCGCCAGATGCAATTACGATAGTTTTTGAATCGCACGCGCGACGCGAGCGATGGGCAGGCCCACCACGTTGTAGAAGTCGCCCGAAATATCATGCACGAGCATGCGCCCGCCGACGCCCTGAATGCCGTAGGCGCCTGCCTTGTCCATGGGCTCGCCCGAGGCGACGTAGCGCTCAATCTGCTCGTCGGTGAGCTCATAGAACGTCACATCGGTCACATCGACAAACGACAGGCTCTCGGCGGCGTGCGGGGCTGTGACGTCTCCGGCTCTAACGATGCAGACGCCGGTTGCGACCTGGTGCGTGCGCCCCGAGAGCTCGTGGAGCATGGTGCGGGCTTCGTCCTCGTTTGCCGGCTTGCCCAAAAGCCTGCCATCGAAGGTGACGATGGTGTCGGCCGCGATGGTCAGCTCACTGGGATCGGCGTGCTCGGCGGCAACGGCGGCAGCCTTAGCGCGAGCTAAGCGCTCGACAAGCGTAAGCGGGGCCTCGTCATCAAAAGGAGTCTCGTCGATGTCAGCGGGAATGACGCGGATGTCGTAGCCCGCTTCGCGCATCAACTCGATGCGGCGCGGTGATTGCGAAGCCAAAATCATAGCTGAATGCCCTCGGCAACCTTCTCGACAGCCTTGTCGCCGGCGAGCGTACGCAGCAGCTCAAGCGCAAAGGGGAGCGACTGGGCCATGCCGCTGGCGGTGATGATGTTGCCGTCGTGCGTGACCTTGTCGCCGGTATAGGCGCCCTCGGGGAAGCTCTTCTCAAAGCCGGGGAAGCACGTGGCGTGGCGTCCCTCGAGCAGGTCAAGCTCGCCCAGGATAAACGGGGCGGCGCAGATGGCGGCAACATGCTTGGTCGCGGCGAACTCGCAGACTACGTCGCAGACGCGCTGGTCGGCGCGCAGGTTGGTGGCGCCGGGCAGACCGCCGGGCAGCACGACACAGTCATACTCGTCAAAGTTAATCTCGTCAAAGAGTGCATCGCAGGTTACGGGAATCTGCAGCGAGCTTACGACCTCGCGCGTGGGCATGATCGAGACGAGCGTGGCGCGCACGCCGCCGCGACGCATGACATCGACCATGGTCAGGCATTCAATCGTTTCAAAGCCATCGGCGGCAAGAACGGCAACGCTGGGCATAAGGGTTCCTTTCATAGGGCGGCATACAATTAGCCGTCTTATACCCCGAAGACATACGCTTGCCACGCGCCATTCCCCAATGATTTTGATCCCCGCCCCAGAAAATCATGCAGGGTGGATGGGTGTTGCGCACTAGGAGGGGCTTGCGGCGCGGCGATAAAATCTCGGCATCCGTCATCTTTCGCTACATGAGGAGCTGATTTGCGATGATAGGCCTTAGTGTATTCGATCTTCTCGTTTTGCTAGTTGTGTTTGGTGGTGTCGCGGCTGTCGCCTTTGCTGTTATCTTGAACAAGGAATCGTCGAACAAGCCTCAGCCTCCGCAGTCCAATCCGTACCAGCAAATGCCTCCCGCGCAGCAGGTCCCGCCGACGCAGCAGACGCCGACCGCGATTGATGATGCTCAGCCAGTTGAGCCTACTTATTTCTGTGCCCAGTGCGGGTCAAAGCTGGAGACAAATGCCTCCTTCTGCCAAAACTGCGGCGCTCCTGTCAACCATCAGCGATTTTTCTGGGGCGGGGATTAAATAATCATTCGGTACACAATGATTATTTAATCCCGCCCCATTTTCATCAGGTGTTACCGACTTTTTTATTCGCCGGAATTGTTGCGCAACAGATTTTGCTTTTTCGGGCTTAGCGTAGTCTCAGCTCATATTCACCTCTCGACTGAAAGGGGCAACCATGCCAAGAACAAGAAAAATGAAATGGGGGGGGGCTTCTAATAGCCGGCCTGGCGCTGGCTGCTAGCCTTATTGTCGCGCCGCTGGGCGCCTACGCTGCCGACGTCCCCACTCCGGAATTCAAAGAAACATATACGGTGGAAAGCGCTGAGCGTGTTGTGTGCCGATCTTTATCGGGGAAGTACATCGTCTTTAACGAGGATAATAATGGTGACCCCGGTGATTATGGAACGGTTTTAAACGTTGAAGACGGAACGCAGAAGCGTGTCAAAATGTCCCTCGAGAACAGCTGGGATGGCTACTGCTGCTTCTCTTCCGATGAAAAGACGTTATATGCGTACGACGAGGATAGCCTGTCGGTTACCGCCTATGATTTGAGTTCAAATAAATCAAAGACTTATAAGCTTGGAAGTTCCGTTATTGCAGATGGCGGTGCGCATCGTTTTCAGCTGTCTGAAGACGGAAAATCATTTCTATTTCTTTCGGGATCTCGGTAGTGTCGCGAATGTTGGTGTAGAGCTCGGTTCTCGAGGGTAGCCGCAGGC
>CAUEPS010000040.1 GCA_959019775.1 uncultured Collinsella sp. | reverse complement strand
AATGACTCCCGCTCGCAAACGAGGGTACAATGACGCTCGTGTCACACCGCGGGGCTCCGGCCCCAACATATACAAAGGAGTCAAACATGGGTTGCGAGCACGCACAGGCAGCCGGCGGGCAAACGTCGCCGTCGCAATTTGAGGAGAATACGCTGTCCGAGGTCAAGCGCGTTATCGCCGTGCTTTCCGGTAAGGGCGGCGTCGGCAAGTCATTCGTCACCGGCACCATCGCCACGGAGCTTTCCCGCCACGGTCACAAGGTCGGCGTCCTCGATGCCGATATTACCGGCCCCTCTATCCCTAAGATGTTCGGCATGAGCGGACGTCACGTCCACGCCCTCGGCAACCTTATGCTGCCCGAAATCTCCGAGCACGGCGTCAAGATTATGAGCTCTAACCTGCTGCTCCAAAACGAAACCGACCCCGTCCTCTGGCGCGGTCCGGTTATCGCGGGTGCCATCAGGCAGTTCTGGAGCGAAACCTCATGGGGCCCCATCGACTACCTGTTGGTCGACATGCCTCCGGGAACGGGCGACGTCGCCCTCACCGTCTTCCAGTCCCTGCCCGTCGATGGCATCGTCATCGTCACGAGCCCGCAGGATCTGGTCTCGATGATCGTCGCCAAGGCGGTCAACATGGCCGAGAAGATGAACGTGCCCATTCTGGGAATCGTCGAAAACATGAGCTATATCGAGTGCCCCGATTGCGGCAAGAAGATCGAAGTCTTTGGCAAGAGCAAGCTCCCCGAGGTCGCCGAGCGTTACAACCTCGAGATCCTAGGGCAGCTTCCCATCAATCCGGCACTCGCCGAGGCTTGCGATAAGGGCGAGGTTGAGACCGCGCTGCCCGACGGTATGCTGCCCCAAGCCGTCTCTGCCGTCGAGGCCATTGCCCCGCACGAGACCGCCGAGGCCTAAGTGAACACAAACGCCTCCTATGACGTCTTGGCAATCGGCGGCGGGGCCTCGGGTCTCGCCGCCGCCATTACGGCCGCACGCGCAGGCAAAAGCGTCTGCATCGTTGAGCGCGATGTTGCCTGCGGCCTTAAACTCCTTGCGACCGGCAACGGCCGCTGCAACCTTTCCAACGAATCAATTGATTTCCAGCGGTACAACCGCCCCGCATTCGTCGAATCCGTCATGGGTCCCCAGCCCGAGCAAGAGCTCGGCAGTTTCTTCTCCTCGCTGGGCATCATGACGACCTCCGAGGAGGGCCGGCTGTATCCGCGCTCCCTTCGTGCCGAATCGGTGCGCGATGCATTTCTCAACGCTTGCAATCACCTGGGTATCACCTTGATCTGTGGAGCAAACGTTGCCTCGGCATTCAAAACCCCCGAGGGCTGGGCACTCCAAATAGACCGTCCCGCGCGAGCACTCAAGGCAAAAAAGCACGACGACCGAAAAACGGAGGTCCGCTCGCTTCGGAAGGCGCTCGCCGACACCCCTCGCAAGAACGAGACGCTGCAGGCAAAGGCCGTAATGATCGCTACGGGCGGCAACCCTGCCGACATCGCGAAGACGTTCAATCTTCCTCTCACACCGCAGCAACCCGTCCTCTGCCCTGTGTCGGCATCGGTCTTCGGCGACCAAACCGCGCTCAAGACACTGGATGGCCTGCGCGTTCGCGCCCGCTTGATGCTCACCCGCAATCACGAGGAGCTCTGGCGCGAAGACGGCGAAGTGCTCTTCCGAACCTTTGGCATCTCGGGCGTTGCCGCCTTTAACCTCTCCCGTCGCGTCCAGCGCGGCGACACGATTCTGCTCGACGTTTTCCCCGACCTCTCCAAAGACGAGTTGCTCGATATGCTCAACCAGCGAGTTGAGTTGCTCGGCGGCTTTTCACCCCGCGACCCCCGCTGGCTCGACGGTATGCTTGCCCCGCAGTTCTCTCACGTTGTCTGCACCGCATTCGAACAGTGCCACCCCGGGTCGCACGACGTCATCCATCTGGTCTCAATCCTCAAGCACTTTAAGCTGCTCGTCGAGGGAACGACAGAGGAGCGTTCGGCGCAGGTCACGCGCGGCGGTATATCCATCGAGAGCGTATCGGCACCCGGCCTTCGCGCAAATGCCACAGTTGGAGCCCCGCTTTACGTCTGCGGCGAGGCGCTCGACATCGATGCCGATTGCGGCGGTTTCAACCTTGCGTGGGCTTGGATCTCGGGTATTCGCGCTGCAAGCAGCCTATAGCCGCGCAGTCTATAATCAAAACGCATTCGGGCCGTCTGGGACACCGGGCGGCCTCTTTCTTGCATCTAAGGAGACCTCGATGATCGAAATCACCCAAGTCCACGCGTCACTCGATGAGGCCGGCGACGAAACTGCCTGCCTTGCTATTGGTAGATGCGCCGTCAAACGAGCCCTGCGATGCGAGGATTCCCAGATTAAAGCCATTGAGCTCCATCGCAAGTCAATCGACGCCCGTAAAAAGCGAGATGTCCATTTTATTTTGAGCTTTCGAGTTGAGCTGACAAGTTCCCGACTCGAGCAGGAGATGGTCGACCGCGTCGCCGAGCGTAACCGCTCGCGCATCCGCATGGTAGACGACGAGGCTCCTTCATTCCCCTCCCCCGTTTCCGGCGCACCCAAAGAGCGCCCCGTCGTCGTCGGTGCCGGATGCGCTGGCCTTTTCGCCGCGCTCACTCTTGCCGAAGCGGGTCTGAAGCCCATGCTTATCGAGCGCGGCGACCCCGCACTTCGCCGCTCGGAAGCGATTGATCTCTTTCTTAAGGAGCGTATCCTCGACCCCGAAAGCAATATCCAATTTGGCCTGGGCGGCGCAGGGACCTTCTCGGACGGCAAGCTCAACACGGGAACCAAGAACCCTGCCCATCGACTGATTCTTGAGACCTTCGTCGAAGCGGGCTCACCTCGCGACATCCTGTGGGACGCCAAGCCGCACATTGGCTCCGACATCCTCCCCACCGTCGTCACCAACATTTCTCAGCGCATCGAGCAGCTCGGCGGAACCGTCCGCTATCGAACAAAGCTCGTCAATATTCGAACCGATGGATCTGGCGCCATCACCGGCGTCGATGTCCAACCGCCCCAAGGAACCACAAGCGAGACAATCGCCACAAAGCACCTCATTCTCGCCTGCGGCCATTCCGCCCGCGACGTATTCGAGCTTCTCAAAAAACATAACATCGCCCTCGCGCAAAAGACCTTCGCCATGGGCGTGCGCATCGAGCATCCACAGCGCGACATCGACCGTGCCCAATATGGCCCTTCGGCGGGGCACCCGGCACTCGGAGCAGCCCCCTACAAGCTTGTCGCCCATCTCCCCAACGGCCGCAGCGTGTTCTCGTTTTGCATGTGCCCCGGCGGACAGGTTGTCGCGGCTTCTTCCGAGCAGGGCCATCTGTGCGTCAACGGTGCCAGCCTCAATGCCCGCGACGGACGAAACGCGAATGCCGCCCTACTCGTCAACGTCACACCTGACGACCTTCCCGGCGATGATCCGCTCGCAGGCATTGAGCTCCAGCGCGCCTGCGAGCGAGCCGCCTATCGCCTGGGTGGCTCCAACTGGAACGCGCCGGCACAGCTCGTCGGAGATTTCCTTGCGAGACGCGCCAGCACGGCACCCGGAAAGGTAAAACCAACCTATCCACTTGGTGTGACCTGGACGGCGATCGACGAAGCCCTGCCGCAGCATATCGTCGAATCGCTTCGTTTGGGAATCCCCCTGCTCGGTAAGAAACTGCATGGCTATGACCGCCCCGATGCCGTTCTTACCGGCGTGGAGACTCGTTCGAGCTCACCGGTCACTGTCACCCGAGACCGATCGTGCCATGCCGTGTCGACCCCGGGTCTCTACCCTTGTGGTGAGGGAGCTGGATATGCCGGCGGTATCATGAGCGCGGCCACCGACGGCATCCGTTGTGCCGAAGCCCTGATCGCAGACCTCTAACGCACGAATTCCAGCGCGCAAAAGCCACAGGCCCCGAGCTCCACAGGGAACTCGGGGCCTGTTCGCTATTTCTTAAACCGTGCACCCTGGCGTTTTCTGCCCGATGCGAAAGTGGAACCCTTGCGGGCCTGCGAACGTAAGCGCTCGATCGTCTCGTCCTCAGATGCGCCCTCAAGCATCGCCCGAATCTGAACGACGGCATCGCGCAGACGTGCTGCCTCCTCAAAGTCCATGGCGGCGGAAGCATTACGCATGTCTTCCTCCATGGTCTCGACGATCCGCACGAGCTCGTCATGCGGTAGCCCTTCCAGCTGCTCGGCAAGCGTCTGCTCGGGTGCCACCGTCTCCGGAGCGGCGCCCTCGCCGTTTTCGTCGGGTGTATAGAACGCCCCGTGACCCAGTGAATCGCCTCTCGAGCGTCCCTTCGAGCCCACAGTCTTTTCGGCCTCGGCAATAAAGCTCGAAATGTCGTTAATGGCCTTGCGGACCGTCTTGGGCACAATGCCATGCTCTTCGTTATATGCCATCTGAATTTCGCGACGGCGCTGCGTCTCCTCGATGGCTTCTTTCATCGAATCGGTCACAACGTCTGCATACATGATGACCTCGCCGTCGGCATTACGGGCCGCACGGCCAATCGTCTGAATCAACGAACGGCGGTTGCGCAAGAAGCCTTCCTTGTCAGCGTCGAGAATTGCCACCAGCGAGACCTCGGGAAGGTCCAGACCCTCGCGGAGCAGGTTGATGCCGACGAGAACATCAATCTTTCCCTCGCGCAGCGTTCGCAGGATCTCGACACGGTCCATCGTCGCTGTATCGGAGTGCATGTAATTGACCTTAATGCCGGCATCAAGCAGATGGTCGGTCAGGTCCTCGGCCATGCGCTTGGTGAGCGTGGTCACCAGCACGCGCTCCTTGCGGGCAACGCGCTCGCGAATCTCGTCCTCAAGATCGTCAATCTGTCCACGAACCGGACGCACATCGATCTTGGGGTCGAGCAGACCGGTCGGACGAATAATCTGCTCAACGTCGTTCTGGCTAACCCGCAGCTCATAGTCGCCCGGCGTAGCCGAGACGTAGATGAACTGGGGAATCCTCGCCTCAAACTCATCGAAACGAAGCGGGCGGTTATCGAGTGCCGAAGGCAGACGAAAACCGTGCTCCACCAGCGTCACCTTACGCGAGCGGTCACCTTCGTGCATGCCGCGGATCTGCGGCACCGTCACATGGCTCTCATCGATGATGCAGAGCATGTCCTTAGGAAAGTAATCGATCAGGGTAAACGGTGGCTCGCCCGGTTTTCGACCGTCCAGATGACGCGAGTAGTTCTCGATGCCGTTGCAAAAGCCCATCGTCTCGAGCATCTCAAGATCATAGTCGGTGCGCTGCTGCAGACGCTGTGCCTCGAGCAGCTTATCAGTCGCCTTGAGCTCGGCCACACGCTTCTCGCACTCTTCACTGATTGATTTCAGAGCCGCTTTGACCTTAGGCTTCTCAGTCACGTAGTGCGAGGCCGGCCACACGGGAATGGCCTCGTACTCACGTAGCATCTCGCCGGTAACCTCGTCGATCTCGGCAATCAGCTCAACCTCGTCGCCAAAGAACTCAAACCGCAACGGATGCTCGGCATAGGGTGGATACACGTCGACGACATCGCCGCGCACGCGGAAGGTGCCACGTGCTAAATCATAGTCATTGCGATCGTACTGGATATCGATAAGCGCATGGATAAAGTCATCGCGCTCGAGCGGCACCTTCTTGTCGACGTTCGGAGCTAGGCCCGCATAGTCCTCGGGAGAGCCAATGCCATAGATACACGAGACCGATGCGACGACGATCACATCGCGTCGAGATAGCAGCGATGCGGTCGCCTGATGTCGCAGCATCTCAACTTCTTCGTTAATCGAGGAATCCTTCTCGATATACGTATCGCTTTGCGGCACATACGCTTCGGGTTGATAGTAATCGTAGTACGACACAAAATAGACCGCGGCGTTGTCAGGGAAGAATTCCTTGAGCTCGCTCGCAAGCTGAGCGGCAAGCGTTTTATTGGGAGCCATAACCAGCGTCGGCTTCCCCAGGGCCTCAATAGTCTTAGCCATCGTGAAGGTCTTGCCCGAACCAGTCACGCCCAGCAAAACCTGATAGCGATCTCCGTCCCTCACGCCCTGCACAAGCGACTCAATGGCCTTAGGCTGGGAGCCAGCGGGCTCGTATGGAGACACGACCTTAAACGGCACCTCAGAGCCCTCAACGCCAAAACGTTTAAGCTCTCCTCCAACACGCTCAACTTCAAATTCCGCCATGGATACTCCTAACTCATATATCTGCAGTATACGCAGGCGGCAGGCATAGTCCTATACGAACCGATCGGGATAGAGGGTCTTGTAGCGAACCCAGGCATTATTGACACGAATCAGATACGCCTGCGTCTCGGGAAAAGTGTTTGCATTGTGAAGCGACGTGCTCTGCTGCGCCCATCCGTCGACATTGCCCATGCCGGCGTTATAGGCGGCAATGGCACTGTCAGTCGACCCGTTAAAATACGTTAGAAGATACGAAAGATACGCACAGCCAAACTCGATGTTCGTAGCGGGATCGTTAAGGTTGTCGGCTGAATACTCGCTACCATCGACAAGACCCTTAGCAATCATATCCTGGGCAGTCTCGGGCATCAGCTGCATCAATCCCTGAGCGCCTTGATTCGACTCAGCCTTGGGATCCCAATTCGATTCCGACTTTATGACAGCACACACCAGATACGGATCAAGATTGTGCGAAATGCTCGATTGCTTTACGTACGCCTCGTAGTCAATTGGATACAAAGGCTTAAAGAAGACGGCAGGGGCATACGAGTAGACGAGCGAAATAAGACCGAAGACGAGCATAACGGCAAGTGGCGCCAAGCGATACCACGTAAAGAAACGTGTCTTAGGCATCGGCCTCCTCCTTATCCGCTACATCCCCGAAGCCATGGCGTGCAAGCCATGCGTCCAGTTGTTCATAAAGCGAGTTATCGCTAGCCGCATTATCGATTACCGTCGTAGCGAGATTACAAAGCGAAGCCTCATCAGGTTGGCATGCAGAGCGCGCATCAAAATCAGAGGACTCCATACCACGATGAATGG
The DNA here is from genome assembly GCA_959019775.1 of uncultured Collinsella sp. Classification (GTDB taxonomy): domain Bacteria; phylum Actinomycetota; class Coriobacteriia; order Coriobacteriales; family Coriobacteriaceae; genus Collinsella. The sequence goes on along the minus strand of CAUEPS010000040.1, from coordinate 524 downwards.
CACGCTCGCGACGAACTGCTAAAGGAGCACTGATAACCAGAATTTCATCAGCCAGGCCAAAAGCATCCTCAAAACCAGTCGGGGCAGAAACCTCGACAACCGCAAAGGGGTAACGGGGGGACGAAACCGTACAGCAAACAGGATCGAGAATCCTCAGCGAAAGCTGCTCAATGAGAACAGGGTGCACAATGCTATTGAGCCGCGCAACTGTATCAGGAGAGACGAAAGCTCGAGCGGCGAGGACATTGCGGCGAATGCCGCCCTCCCCGTCCAGAATGTCCCAACCGAATTCTTCCGCGAGGGCATTGACGATATCGGAGCCCGGCACATACAGCGATTTGGCAAGCTCATCAAGATCGATAAGCATGGCGCCATGAGATTCGAGGTAGCGGCAGGCAGTCGACTTTCCCGAAGCAATATTGCCCAAGACAAAAACGGTAAACATCAAGTCCTCCCTAACGCCAATGGGAGTTATTATCGCGCAAATACAAAAGAAGGACTCAAAATACAGCCAAACAGTAAGA
>CAUEPS010000039.1 GCA_959019775.1 uncultured Collinsella sp. | reverse complement strand
AGCCTGCGGCTACCCTCGAGAACCGAGCTCTACACCAACATTCGCGACACTACCTATATGGCTCCATTTTTGGGTACAGTGTTGAGCCGATATTGAGCTTGGGGGATATATGAAAGATGAGACGATGGGCCAAGAGGATGCGGCCCAAGATGCAGAAGCGTGTGCCGAGGCCCTGGAGAGCCTAGACCAGATCACACTGGCCGAGATTGCGTTTGACGATTCGAGCGTTGATGTGCAGGATGAGGCACACGAAGGCACCGAGGACGAAGATAGCGATGCCAAAGACGCTCCTGACGAGGCCGAAGCCGAAGAGGACGAAAGCGAGGCCGACGACCAGCCCGAATCCGACACGAGCGAGGAAACCATCTTGCTCGACAGCTTGCCGGCCGAAGATTCGCTGACCCGCGAGCTTCCCGGCCTGGGCTCCGCGCCTGCCGTGGACGAGACCATCGCCATGGGCGATATTCCCCTACCGTCCGTTCCTTCGGCACGCGAAGCCGAGGTTCGTCATCGTAAGATGCCGCCCAAGCGCCGCAACCTGATGGTTGCCGGCGTTGTGGCCGTCGCGCTCGTCGCCGGCGGCGCAGGCTATGCTGCCTGGAACGGATATCAGCAAGAGCAGGCTGCCGCTGTCGCCGCCAGTGCACACACGATGATGTCGGTGCAGATTGGCGTGCATGCCGCAGGGCTCGACTGCTCAACTGGTTCCAAGATTCCCGTGCAGGTGAGCGGCCAGGATTCCGACGGTTCTTCCGTGAGCGAAACGCTCTACGTTGACGAACACGGTCGCGGCATTAAGCTGCTGCCCGGCGACTATACGCTCTCCATCGCTGGGTCCCCCATCGCAGCCGACGGTACCATTTACACCGTGCCGACCACCAAGGCGCAGGTCACCATTAAGAGCGATGGGCAGGATTTGAGTGCCCAGGCCACCTTTAAGCTCAAGGTGCCTTCGGCCGACACGGTGACTGACGACCAGATCGATGCCGCCGCCAAGTATGCCGAGGAAGGCGGGGTGAACTCCGCCGCGGTCGCAAAGGTGCTCCAGCAGGCGGCAACCGCGCGCCGTGACGCCGCCGTCAACGCCGTGAGCTCCCGCGAGGCACAGGCGGCCCGCGACGCCGATGCTCGACATAAGGCAACGGACCTGTATCAGCTCGATATTCCCGTTGAGTGGTACGGCAAAGTCGCGACTTGGCAAAACGGCAGCACGCTGTGCATTTATCTGGACGGCGACACCAACACACCGCTCGTGACGCTCGTCGCGGTGCGCGAGGGCGAGAGCTTTACGCCCGATGAGGGCGACGCGGTTTTGGGTGCCGCAAACCTCGGCAACGGCTACACCGTCTACGCCAGCGGCCCCGTCTATCCGTACGTGGTGCCCCAGACCATCAACGGACGGACGCAAGACCCCGTGTCGACCTACCCCATGGATACGGCGATTGAGCTTGTCGAGCTCACGACCGGCAACCGCTACACCTATAGCCAGATCAAGAACGTGCTGGTCGGCAAAGACGGCAAGGCCGACGCCGCCACCAAGCTCGAATGCGACTACCTCGCCCAGATTCTGATGCCGAGCATCAAAGCCCAAGACTAGCCGGGCGCATCATGGTGCTCCCCAACCGTGATAAAGGGGCCAGGAGGTCCTGGCCCCACAGATCCGTAGATGATTAGGCAAGGAGCCACTTCCATGCGGGCACAACGTGTACCGCACCGTGCTCGCATGGAATATCGGCCTGCTCATCCATGGTAACGATTGCCGACTCGCCAAGATCGAACTGGGCCATCGAGGCATCAAGCGCGGCAATTTCGCGCTCGCGCGTTTTCTCACTTGCCATATCCACACTCACCTGAATCAGGCTATAAGCCCGCATGAGAAGTGCGTCCCCAGCCACAAAGTCCACCTCATGGCTTTTGCTCTTCTCTTTGATCAGCAGGCGGCAGACCGATCCGACCCTCACCGCGGGAGTCCTTCTTCTTAGCGCGTTGAACACTGCGGTCTCGAGCCTCTGACCCTGGTCCAATGCCGATGCGGGAGAGAATGCTCCAAACATCGCAGGATCGACAGCGTAGACCTTAGACGCAGACCGCATGTTATTTGCCAGTGAACGCGTGAACTCCGGCACGGAGAACAGCAGGTAGGCATTCTCATAATACTCAAGTAAGTCGCTGAGCGAATTACGACTGACGGGTATCTGCCTGCTCTTGAACTCGTTGTACACTTTGTTCACCGACAGCTCTCGTCCCGAAGATGCCATACACCGCGTTAGGAACAGCGATGCCAGGCGAGGGTTCTTGACGTCGTAACGCTCAACGACGTCCATAGCGACCGTTCGCGAAGCATATTCCTGTAGCAGCTGAATCGCGTCTGCGGGCGTCTGCTCAAGCGTCGCGATGAATCCCCCTCGTTCAAGATATCCGATCAGATGATGTCGAAGCAGCGCTGCATCGCTTGGGGAAAAGGTCGCATCTGGCTCGAAAACGCTCCCCGTCTTATATCGAACGTATTCCGAAAAACTCAGCGGAAAAAGCTCTCGTATAAGAGAACGACCCCTGAACTCGCTCTTAAGCTCTGAGGACAGCATCTTGGAAGAAGATCCCGTCACATAGACGGTCGCTTTCTCCGTATCGACTACACGCCGCAGAAACGCACCCCATTCGGGAATTTCCTGGATCTCGTCAAAGAAAATGTAAGCGCCCTCGGTTCGAGCAACAGGATACAGCGCATAGAACGTGTCGAGCACGTCCGCCAGCAGCGATGGCTCATACGGGCGCAAGCGCTCATCCTCAAAATTGAAGTAAAGCATCCGGTCAAGCTCGACGCCCCGGCTCTGAAGCCGCCACATCTCCTGATACAGGCGATACGTCTTTCCACAACGGCGGGCCCCCACAACCACATTTACGATGTTGTCACGCTTTGGCTCCTGTGGGTTTTCCAGATCAAGGTCTCGCTCAAAGACCTGCGGAACCCCCTGCTGTTCAAAGTCCTTTATTTTCTGGGCGATCAAGTCGCTGAATGCCATGATTCTCCAATCTTGCTCTCTAGCTAATCAAAATTATACTGATTCTTGATTAGCTAGAGAGCAAGATTGTGTGTAGTTTGATTAGCACTTAAGCAAGTTTTATCACCGTTATTGCTCCGAAGGATATCGAGTGGCTAAGAGGACAACCGAGCTCGAATGCGACTCCCCGAGCAGTCAATTTGGGACGGGGCTTTTTTGACTACCCTCCCCTGCAGAAAAATCCCTAACGCAGTTGCGGTGAAATAGGGACTGTTTTTGCTGGTCAAACTGCAAAACAGTCCCTATTTCACCGCAACTTATTGGTGGCCTTTTGGGTGGCACTCAGCGCCACGGATCGGCTTCGAACATCGGCTCACGCTCGGGGCGGCGATCGCTGTAGGGATCGTAGCCGTCATCGTCCTCGTTCTCGGCGCGAATGTAGGGATCGCGCGGCTTGGGCGCCGGCTTAGGTGCAGGCTTGGGTGCGGCGGGTGCAGCATCGGTCGCCGACGTGTTCGTCTTGTTCTTGTCTATCATCTGCATATCTCCTTGCCATGCAATCGTGCTCGACATCATCGATTGTCGCACGAAAAAGGGCGGCGGACCCAATTGGATCCGCCGCCCTTGGCGTTTAGAAACGGCTGGCAGATTTTAAGGCATGTCCCAAAAATCTACTCGGCATCGGGGACCTCGTAGGTGGCCGCCGGCGTGTTATCGCACACGACGGTAAAGCCGCCGTCCTTATCGACATCGACCGTCACCTGATCGCCCTCGCGCACCGTGCCGTCGATGATGGCGGCGGCGATGGCGTCCACGACCTCGCGCTGGACCAGACGCTTGAGCGGACGGGCGCCAAAGACCGGGTCCAGGCCGCCCACGGCGAGCATCTGCTTGGCCGCCGGGGTGATGGCAAGCGTCATGCGCTCCTTGGCCAGACGCGCGCGGACGTCGGCAAGCTGGATGTCGACGATCTTCTCGATCTGCGCCATGCCGAGCGGATGGAACACCACGATGTCGTCGATACGGTTGAGGAACTCGGGGCGGAAGGTCTGAGCCATGGCGGCGTCGACCTGATGGCGCATCTCCTCCTCGTCCTTACCGGACAGATCGGCGATGGCCTTGGAGCCAACGTTAGACGTCATGATGATAATCGTGTTCTTGAAGGACACCTGGCGACCCTGGCCATCGGTCAGACGGCCGTCGTCGAGCACCTGCAGCAGCACGTTGAAGACATCCGGATGAGCCTTCTCCATCTCGTCGAGCAAGATCACGGAGTACGGACGGCGACGCACGGCCTCGGTGAGCTGGCCGCCCTCGTCGTAACCCACGTATCCCGGGGGCGCACCGATCAGACGCTGGACGCTGAACTTCTCCATGTACTCGGACATGTCGATACGCACGAGTGCGCGCTCGTCGTCGAACAGGCACTCGGCAAGCGCCTTGGCGAGCTCGGTCTTGCCCACGCCGGTGGGGCCCAGGAAGAAGAAGCTGCCGATGGGCTTGTCCGGATCGGAGAGACCCGCACGGCTGCGGCGCACGGCCGCGGCAACGGCGGACACGGCCTCGTCCTGACCGATGACGCGCTTATGCAGCTCGCCCTCCAGGCCCTTCAACTTGTCGAGCTCGCCCTGCATCATCTTGGAGACGGGCACGCCGGTCCAGGCGCTCACGACCTCGGCGATCTCGTCGGAGGTCACCTGTTCGTTGAGGCCCTCGCCGTCCTGCTGCTTTTGCGCCTCGAGCGCAGCCTCGGAATCCTGAATCTGCTGCTGCAGACCCGGAATCACGGAGTAGCGCAGCTCGGACGCACGGCCCAGGTCGCCGTTGCGCGTCGCGCGCTCCTCTTCGCTCTTGGCCTCATCGAGCTGTCCCTTGAGCTCTTGCACGTGGTCGATGGCGTTCTTCTGGTTGAGCCAGCCAGCCTTTTGCACGTTGAGCTTTTCCTGGACCTCGGCAATCTCCTGGCGCAGGGCCTCCAGACGCTCCTTGGAGGCGTCATCGGTCTCCTTCATGAGTGCCTGCTCCTCGATCTGCAGCTGGGTGAGCTGACGCGTGGTGGCGTCGATCTCGACCGGCATGCTGTCGAGCTCCATGCGCAGGCGGCTTGCGGCCTCATCGACCAGGTCGATGGCCTTGTCGGGCAGGAAACGGTCGGCGATGTAGCGATCGGAGAGGTCGGCAGCCGCCACGAGCGCGCTATCGGTGATATGCACGCCGTGGAAGATCTCGTACTTCTCCTTGAGGCCACGCAGGATCGAGATGGTGTCCTCGACGGTAGGCTCGCTCACCATAACGGTCTGGAAACGACGCGCGAGCGCCGCGTCCTTCTCGATGTACTTGCGGTACTCGTCAAGCGTGGTCGCGCCGATCGCGTGCAGGTCGCCACGGGCGAGTGCGGGCTTCAGGATGTTGCCGGCGTCCATGGAGCCCTCGGTGGCACCCGCGCCCACGATGGTGTGGAGCTCATCGATGAACAGGATGACCTTGCCCTCGGACTTCTGTACCTCCTTGAGCACGGCCTTCAAGCGGTCCTCGAACTCACCACGGTACTTGGCACCGGCGACCAGCGCGCTCATGTCGAGCTCGATGAGGTCGCGGTCGCGCAGCGTGCTCGGCACGTCGCCGGCCACGATACGCTGGGCGATGCCCTCGACGATGGCCGTCTTGCCGACGCCCGGCTCACCGATGAGCACGGGGTTGTTCTTGGTGCGACGGGACAGGACCTGGATGGTACGACGAATCTCGTCGGTACGGCCGATGACCGGGTCGAGCTTGCCGGCGCGGGCGAGGTCGCAGATGTTGCGTCCGTACTGTTCCAGTGCCTCAAACTGGGTCTTGTCCTCGGCAGACGTCACGCGGTCATCGCCACGCAGCTCCTCGTAGACCTGCTCGATGCGCTCCTTGGTCACGCCGGCATCGCGCAGCACACGGCCCGCCTCGCCCTTGTCCTCGGCAAGTGCCATCAGCAGATGCTCGGTCACCACAAAGCTGTCGCCCATCTTGGTGGCCTTCTTTTCGGCCTTTTCGATGACGCGGACGAGCTCGTTGGACAGGCCCATCTGCTGGCCCTCGCCCGAAACCTTGGGCGCGTGGTCGATGGCATCTTGTGTGGAGCGTGCGAGCTGGGCCGGGTCGGCACCGATGCGCTCGATGATCACGGAGATATTGCGCTCGCCGGCACCAAGCAGGGCGGACAGCAGGTGAATCGGCTCCACCGCACCGGCCTGCGCGTCGGCAGCCGTGCTCATGGCGGTCTGCAACGCCTCGCGCGACGTCATTGCTAGCTTATCGATTCTCATGGAATCACCTCTCTTGGGGCTGCCGCCCTACGGGGCGGCTTCACGTTGTTCGAGAAGTATTGTTGCCAGCTTCGCTCGATCTTATACACAAATCTAAGTCTCTATATATAAGATTTTCTGAGTGATTGATGGATAGGGTACTGAGATGTCAGCCCGCCGCCGCCCAGGCGCACCACCGTCTCGATCTGTAACATCTAGCAGCCATTTTTGATCCTAGATGTTACAGATCGAGATGAAATGCTCAGCGGCGCCCGTTTATCTAAATCTGTAACAACTACTCGGCAAATAGGGCCCTATCTGTTACAGATTGAGACAAACAGAAAGAAGACACCCGAATCGAAAATCTAAATCTGTAACACCAGGCCCACTTTTAGCGGCCAAGATGTTACAGATCGAGACAAACCGAGAACTACTACAAAGGGGACGGGTACCTTTGTAGTGGTTGCAGTCTCTATTTACTTACCGAACCCGTGCTTCCCGATTCGCCGCTCCAGGGCATCTCATCCTCGAAGAGCCATATACGGGCAGACCCACTATCGCGTGCAGTCTGCGGGTCGGGCAAGCAGGTCTGTTCATAGGCATCTTGGATACACTGACCCATAAAATCGTTGAGCTCGGCCTGGTCGCCCTCCATGACATAGGCTGCATCGCCGGCCATGATGTAAATACCCGGACCCTCATTGCCCTCGTAACCCGGATCGTACGAGACATCACATAACTTTGCGCCGTTTGCAGTGTCCAGCTCGATGGAAGAGTGACATCCGCCAACCATGTCGTTCGCTTTTGCCCGATAGGACGCATATCCGTACCAACGCTTAAATGTTTTGCCCTTGAGTAGCTCGGACGCCCTATCGATCAGGCTTGTATCCGTGGTATAGCGCATGGCCCCAAGCTGAATATGTGGATAATTACTAATGCCAAGCGCAGCCGGTTGCTCATCAAAATCAACGGTAATGGTCTCAGGCTTGTCGTCGCCGGTCAGAAGTTCGACAGATTGAATCACAGGCTTGACCACCGGCTCCGTCACCGCAGCAGGCAGAAACGCCATGCCGACAGCGCCCATGCCAACCACGGTGATCGCAAGCGCCAAAACAATCAATCCAATACGGGCAAAACGGCTCACGGCAAAACACCCCACAATGCAAACCTTCGCCACCTGCACTAATGATACCGCCAGCTAACACTATTACCAAAAGAAGCCACGCGCTCCTCACCACCACAAAGGGGACAGGCACCTTTGTGGTGGTTTTCGACGCTAACGGTCGACCATCTCGCGGTAGTGTCGCGAATGTTGGTGTAGAGCTCGGTTCTCGAGGGTAGCCGCAGGCT
>CAUEPS010000038.1 GCA_959019775.1 uncultured Collinsella sp. | reverse complement strand
CGTCGGATGACTTGAAAAAGGGGGAGGCCTCGCGGCCTCCCCCTTTTTTGCGTTAATACTTCACAATGTAGTTGCATTTCACCCGTGACTCGGTTGGGCTTATGGGTAATGAGCTTTTATTTAAAGACAAAAAATCGAATCAAAAGGGCAACTGCTATAACCACAATGATCAATAGCAGTAATTGGAGTCGATGCTGCTTGCGTCGTTTACTTGACGAAACGAAGATTGATTTTCCCTGTTTTGGCGTTTCGAGATAACGAGCCGAATGCGTTAAGGTTTGCTTAGGTCGGGGACCTCTTTGCTGCCGAGTTATGGGTGTTTTCGTCGGTTCGTCAATGATCGCACTGTTTTTTGATAACGGTGCATCTTTCAGATATACGGGATCGCTCGATGCGACGCCCATGTGCTTACGTCCCGTCTGGGCATCCTCGAGCGTTTGATATCGATTTCTCGTCACATATTCGGGCTCTGCATCATTAATGGGCTCTTGCGAGATGTGGGGGCGATGGAACCGTGGCGGCTGCGTGGAAATATCTTCCCCCTGCGTCGGCATAAACATATTGTTCTGGTTTTGGTCGTCCATGATGCCCTTTAGCTCGTTACCAACAACGTGTACGCGCTCATTGTAAGCCCCTTGTTATTTGTAGCTGTGGACATACTCGTTATTTAAGCTCTGGTTCAAAGAACCTTAACCTTCCTAAAACCTTAGTGCTACACACTTAGATATGCTTATAGTACTGGACTCAAAAAACTTTATAGTCGATGTATATATGAGCATCGGCTGGGCATATATAAGAGCGTCAAAAGAAGTCCCAGTCACCTAGAAGATGACTCGGCAGTCCTATAAAGGAGTGGTAAACATGGCAAGCATGGTTCCTTATCGTTCGGTTTTTGGCGTTCGTCCCTCTGCAAGCTCGCTGTTCGATCTGTTTGATGATATGAGTGACCTAGCGAACGGCTCGATTGCCTCTAAGGCGTTCCCCGTTGACGTTGAGGATAAGGGCGATGGCTATGAGGTCAAGGCTTATCTTACCGGCGTCGCCAAGGACGATATCGATGTCGAGCTTAACGAGGGCCGTCTCTCCATTAGCGTGAATGTCGAGGAAGACGAGGAGAACGAGGGCAAGAACTTCCTGCAGAAGGAGTTCAGCTCGTACAGCGCGACGCGTGGCGTGTATCTTAAGGACGCATCGAGCGAGGGCCTCTCGGCTAAGTACGCTGACGGCATCCTGACCGTTACGGTTCCCAAGATCGTCGAGAAGAAGAACGTTACGAAGATCTCCATCGATTAACTTCGTTGGTGTTCTGCGCTATTAAAAGATAACAAAAGGGGCTGGGAAGCGATTCCCGGCCCCTTTTGCTGTCTAGGACAGTCTATTGAATGGTTGCTGGCCGATACTGGCTTGCGGGGCGTATCGAGAGATTTCGCGATCCTTGGAGAAGGGTGGCGGAGCTGCCGACCTCGTCATCCAGGGTTGCGGCTAGAGCTTTGGCATAGCTTTTGACGGTAAGACTCGGGCGATTGTTATCTTGGCTGATATGCATGGCAATGAGCTGTTCGGTGCGATCGGTAACAAGCTCGCGTGCGGCTTCGGCGGCCTGATCGTTGGACAGATGCCCTTTTGTAGATAGGATGCGCTTCTGAAGAAAGCGGGGATATTCTCCCTCGCGCAGCATGGTCGCATCGTGGTTGCTTTCGAGCGCGAGGACTCGACAATCTTTGAGGGTGTTCATGGCCTGGCTCGATAGCTCTCCGGTGTCGGTGGCAAAGCCGATGGAATCATCGAGGGCGTCGAATCGATAGCCGACTGGATTTATGACATCGTGTGATGTTGAGTAGGTTTGCACCTGGATGCCGGCAATGGATAGGGTGTCACCGGGATCGAATTCCTCGACAGGCAGATGCGAAAGATTTTCTTTGCTCGAAAGTGTGCCCATGCTGGCAAAGAGGGGGCCGTGCCAGTGCTTGCACCAGACATCGAGGCCCTTGATGTGATCGGTATGCTCATGAGTAATGAGAAGAGCCGAGACGTTGTCTGCCGAGAGCCCCAGTTCTGTCATGCGCATTAATGTCTCGCGGCGAGAAAGACCGCCGTCAATCATGATGAGCCCCCGGGGGCCTTCGATGAGCGCGCAGTTGCCTTTTGAGCCGCTGCCAAGGATATGAAGGTGCAGACGAGACATAAGATTCCAAAGGATACAATGGGTGCGAACGAATAGAGGAGGAAGCAAATGCCAACGGTATCTCAGCATTATGGACACCATGCTGCATCGTGGGCTGATGATAAAGCTCTGGCAACGCGGCAGACGGCTGCCCCCGTGGTGCTCATGGTATCAGGTGGTGCGGACTCGACGGCTTTGTTCCTTATGGCGTGCACATCAAAGTTGGATATTCAGGATGGGCGTGGTGTAGCTCCCATCGCGCGCGAGCGACTGCACGTGCTGCATGTGAACCATCATCTGCGCGGTGAGGCATCCGATGGCGACGAGGCCTTTGTGCGCGGCCTATGCGCACAATATGGCTTGCCGCTGTGTGTTGAGCATGCCTATTTTGATGATGAATCGGGCAATATCGAGGCGGCTGCCCGCGAGGTGCGCTATGCCGCGGCGCGGAGGTATGTCCGCGAGCTCTGCGCCCAGACGGGGGCACCGCGAACGGCGGCTCGTATCTGCACCGCGCACACGTCTTCGGATCGCGCGGAAACGTTTTTGATGAACGCGATTAAGGGTTCGGGGCCCGCTGGTCTATCGAGCATTCCTCGCCGGAGGAATATCGTGGTGCGTCCCTTGCTCGACCTGACTCATGATGAGCTCGTGGGCTATCTGCAGGTGCATGGTCAGCCGTGGCGAGAGGACGAGAGCAACGAGGACGTGTCGTACTTGCGCAACTACGTGCGCCATCGAGTGATGCCGGTGGTGGCGCAGCGCAACGCGAGCGTCTGTAAGACGATTGGCGCCGCCTGCGAGATCTTAGGCGATGAGGACGCCTTTCTTTCCCAGCTTTCCGCACAGGCGTTTCGAAGCTGCCTGCGCAAGGAGGCGGCGGGTGCACTGGTCCTTGACGCTCGCCGACTGGCCGCGGCCGAGGTGGTGATTGCTCGGCGCATGGTGCGACTGGCAATTAAGCGTATCGACCCAGACGCTCGCCCGGAGATGCGGCATGTGGAGCGCGTGCTTGCCTGTGTTGCCGAAGGCTCGGGTTCGGTCACGCTGCCGGCGGGAATCGATGCGCGCGTGGAGTTTGGCATGCTGTCATTCAAGGCCCCGGCGGCGCGCGAGGGGTTAGTTGCCGATTGGGTCACCATTCCCGGTCGATTGCCGCTGGGGGCGGGCCGCATCCTGGTGGCAGAGCCGATAGCCGTCGAGCCGGGGTGTGATATTGTGCGCCGTGCCCGCGAACTTGCGGGTGCCGGAGGGGTGGTCGCTATGGTGGATGCAGCGACGCTGGGCTTTGCCGATCGCGATAGCGAACGGATGCTCGCCGGCTCGCGCGGGGAGATTCCCGCCGAGGCGCGTTTGGCGCGTCTGTGGGTAGACGGTCCCGCGCCGGGGGATGTGATGTGTCCGTTGGGCATGAGTGGGCGAAGTAAGAAGGTGTCCGACCTGCTCAACGAGGCTCGTATTCCCGTCTCTGAGCGCGCGGGCGTTCCTGTGGTGAGAACGGCTCCGGGGGGTGCCGTGGTATGGGTCGCAGGCGTTCGCACGGACGAGCGCTTTAAATGCACGGCCGCAACGCATGTGGCCTATCTGCTTCGTGTGGTCGATGCGGAATAGCGTCCCACGCCAGCTATTCTGTGCGACGTTGACGGTATTCCCGCGCTGATGGCGTACGGGCTGGAAAATATACCCCGTGCGCTGCTAGAATGTGAAGTTCGCGTCCATACGGCGGTGTGTGGGCGATAAGCACAAGAAAGGGTTGTCATGGCTTCTCAACATCCGGATATCGAGAAGGTTCTGTTTACGCAGGAGGATATCGACGGTATCGTCTCTCGCCTAGGCGAGCAGATTACTCGCGACTACGCGGGTAAGGATCTGGTGCTGATTGCGGTCCTGCGCGGCGCCGTGGTCTTTATGGGCGACCTGATGCGCAAGATCGAGCTGCCGACCAACATCGATTTCATGGCTGTTTCGAGCTATGGCGACGGTGTGAAGTCCTCGGGTATCGTGCGTATCATTAAGGACCTGGATATCGACATCCGCGGTCGCGACGTGCTGATCGTCGAGGACATTCTGGACTCGGGCCTGACGCTCAAGTATCTGATGAAGAACCTCGAGAGCCGCAAGCCCGCTTCTCTGGAGGTCGCCGCCTTCCTGTGGAAGGACGTTGAGGACCGTACCTCGGCCATCACGCCCAAGTATGTTGGAACCCATTGCCCCGATGCCTTTGTGGTGGGCTACGGCCTCGACTATGCCGAGCGCTATCGTAACCTTCCGTATCTGGGCATTTTGAAACCGGAGGTTTATTCGTAAGATGCCCGACGACCGTAACGATAACAATTCCCAGACTCCCCGGGAGCCTAAGATCCCGGGGATGCCCGGAGGCAAGAAGCCCACGCGTACGGGCTGGCTGTATTTTATTTTGGCTTGCGCGCTTCTGGGCTACGCCTTCTTTAACATGGGCTCCGGCTTTGCCAATTCCAGCAATACCGTAAAGCTCGCGACGAGCGAGATGGTCAACGCCATCAAGCAGGATCGCGTCGAAGATTTGACCTATACGGTTCAAGACGGAAGCGTGGCGGGTCATTACTGGAAGACGAAGAAGGACAAGGGCGATACGAGCGAGCTCAAGAGCTTCTCCTCGACCTATGTCGGCTCCGATTCGCTTGCCGAGCTTATGGCGGAGCACCCCGATACCAAGTACATCGTCAACACCAATGACCCCGATTTTTGGGGTGACCTGGCGATGAGCGTGCTTCCGACGATTGCCCTGATCGCCATCATGTTCTACTTTATGCGCCAGATGATGGGCGCCAACAACAGGAACATGCAGTTTGGCAAGACCAACGCCAAGACCAACGAGGCCACGCGCCCCAAGGTCAAGTTTGAAGACGTTGCCGGCGTGGACGAGGCGGTCGAGGAGCTCGAGGAGATCCGTGACTTTTTGAGCGATCCGGATCGCTATCGCAAGCTGGGCGCCAAGATCCCACGTGGTGTGTTGCTGGTGGGCCCTCCGGGCACCGGTAAAACGCTGTTGGCCAAGGCCGTTGCCGGCGAGGCGGGCGTGCCGTTCTTTAGCATCTCGGGTTCCGATTTTGTCGAGATGTTCGTGGGTGTCGGCGCCAGCCGCGTGCGTGACCTCTTTAAGGAGGCCAAGTCCCAGGCCCCGTCGATCATCTTCATCGATGAGATCGATGCCGTGGGACGTCAGCGCGGAGCTGGCTTGGGCGGCGGTCATGACGAGCGCGAGCAGACGCTCAACCAGCTGCTGGTCGAGATGGACGGTTTTGAGGAGAGCGAGTCGGTCATCCTGATCGCTGCGACCAACCGTCCTGACATCCTGGATCCGGCATTGCTGCGTCCCGGTCGTTTTGACCGTCAGGTTACGGTCGACCGTCCGGACGTGAAGGGCCGTGAGCAGATTTTGCGCGTGCATGCCGAGAACAAGCCGATGGACGAGGACGTGAAGTTTGAGAAGCTCGCCCAGATGACCGTTGGCTTCACCGGCGCCGATCTGGCAAATCTGCTCAACGAATCTGCACTGCTGGCTGCCCGCCGCCATCGTTCCGTGATCTCGATGGACGAGGTCGAGGAATCGATGGAGCGCGTGATTGCCGGTCCGCAGCGCAAGGGTCGCGTGATGACCGAGGCCGAGCGCACCACGATTGCCTACCATGAGAGCGGTCACGCTTTGGTGGGCCATATCCTGGAGCACTCCGATCCGGTCCACAAGATCTCGATTGTCAGCCGCGGTCAGGCCCTGGGCTACACGCTGCAGCTTCCGCAGGAGGACCACTTCCTCAAGACCAAGAATGAGATGCTCGACGAGCTTGCCGTGTTCTTGGGCGGTCGCGTTGCCGAGGAGCTCATGTGCGATGACATCACGTCGGGCGCGAGCAACGACCTGGAGCGCGCGACCAAGATGGCGCGCGAGATGGTTACGCGTCTGGGCATGAGCGAGGAGCTTGGAACGCAGGTCTTTGGCGAGGCGCAGCATCAGGTATTCCTGGGCCGCGACTATGCCGATCATCAGGACTACTCTGAGGAGACGGCGCGCCGCATCGATATCGAGGTTCAGCGCATCATGCGCGAGGCCCATCGCCGTGCGGTCGAGATTCTGGATGCCCGTCGCGATCAGCTCGACCTGATGGCCAAGGTGCTGCTTGAGCGCGAGACCGTCGAAGGCGACGCCGTGAACGCCCTGCTCGACAACGAGTGGGATGCCTACCTTGAGCGCGAGGGCGATATCCTGGCAGCCAAGGAAGAGCGCAACGCCAAGGCAGCCGGCATGCCGACCAAGAAGCGCGCACCTCGCATGAGCGAGGAGGAGCTGGCGGCCGATGCCGCAGCATTTGCGCAGGCGGCTATGCAGGAGGATGCCGAAGCCGCATCCGATGATGCCGGCGATGACTGTGCCGTCAATGCCGGTGCCGACACCGACGACGACAAATAGTCTTTGTGGCGAAAGCCTCCGTGGGGAAACCTGCGGAGGCTTTTCTTTTGAGCGATATGGGGCCATCTGTTGATTGGGGACAGACTTAAATGAGCGTTTTCATGCATTTAAGTCTGTCCCCAATCAACATTGCTGCGGCACTTTGCTCGACTAAAGCGTACAATAGCGCCTATGCGAAAGGGGAACAGATGATCAACGAAACCATGTATGCTCGCGGTGCAGAGAGTTCCATCATCCGCGAGATTTTTAGCTATGGCCTTGAGCGCAAGGCGCAGATTGGTGCGGAAAACGTATTCGATTTTTCGCTGGGCAACCCGAGCGTTCCGGCACCTGCTGCCGTGGCGGAGTCCATCAAAAAGGCGCTTGAACTGCCGAGCGAGCAGCTGCACGGATACACGCCCGCACCGGGCCTGCCGCAGTGCCGTACCGCTGTGGCTGAGTCGCTCAACCGTCGCTTCGGTACGAGTTATGAGGGCAAGGATGTCTTTATGACCGTGGGCGCAGCGGCTTCGCTCACCTGTACGCTCAACGCCGTTACGAATCCGGGCGACGAGGTTATTGTTATCGCCCCGTACTTTCCGGAGTATCGCGTTTGGATTGAGAAGGCCGGCTGTACGTGTGTCGAGGCGCTTGCCAACGAGGACACATTCCAGCTGAGCGTGGACAACGTGCTCAAGGCGATTACCGATAAGACGGCGGCTGTCATTATCGACTCGCCCAACAACCCGACCGGTGCCGTGTATACGCGCGATACGCTGACGCGACTGGCCAATATCTTGCGCGAGGTCAACGCCAAGCGCGATCCCAAGAATCCAATCACGCTTATCTCGGATGAGCCGTATCGCGAGATTGTCTATGGCGCCGAGGTGCCTTGGGTGCCTTCGATCTACGAGCACACCATCGTGTGCTACTCGTATTCCAAGTCGCTTTCGCTGCCGGGCGAGCGCGTGGGGTGGATCCTGGTTCCCGATACCAATCCGCAGGCTGCGCGTCTGATGCCGGCTGTTGCCGGTGCCGCCCGTACGCTGGGCTTCGTGTGCGCGCCGGCGCTCTTCCAGCGCGTAATTATCGACTGCATCGATGAGCCGAGTGACGTTGAGGCCTATGCACG
>CAUEPS010000037.1 GCA_959019775.1 uncultured Collinsella sp. | reverse complement strand
AGCCTGCGGCTACCCTCGAGAACCGAGCTCTACACCAACATTCGCGACACTACCCTGGTTGATGCCCAGGGTATCCAAGTTTGTGAGAAGCCAGCTACCTCATAACGCATACGGCACCTTTTTGATCTGAGGAGTGTCGTATGCGCATTCATTTCTCTAAAATAACCTCGGCTATCGCCTTCGCCATCAGAACGTAGCCAGTTCCATTTGGATGGAAGTGATCTTTGTTGTACGAATTGTCCCAACCGTTGACATTTACTTCAGTTTCAAACATAGACCACATGTCGATATATGCCATTCCGCGACTTTCGGCATTTGCTCGAATTACTTTGTTGAATGCCAAGTACTCAGCAGGTGAACCGGGAAATAGCTTTTCATCAATGTAAACGCAAGAGCAGGTGATTGAATCCACTCCCATGCAATTAAGTCGATCAAGGAGACGTCCGTACTGCTCGTTAAATGAATCTAGGGAGACCCACTGTTCAGTACCATCCACCACTTTGATGATTGCGCTGAACACCTTTCGCCCAGCGTTATCAATGAGCTGGCCTAGACGCTTTCCCAATGAACGAGAATAGAAAGGCCTTGGCATCAGCATGCCGCCGCCCTGGAAGCGCTTTGGTATGCGAGGAAACACCTTGCCCTTCCGGTTCGGACGTATCTGCGCGTCTACGTTGCCGTAGAGCACTACGCATAAGGTGCGACCCCCCAGCGCTATTTTTCCTTCATCGAGCAGGCTGAGGGCGTAGTCGATGGTCGTCCCCGTGTAGGCCAAGTTAACGATCTTATAGCCCTCACCGAGCAGGTCGGCCAACTTGCCCGTGAAATTAACTTTCTTGCTCCCGAGCCCCTGCGTTATGGAGTCACCCAGAAGGTAGACAGTAGTCTTATCGTTCTCGTTCATTTCGAACCTTCTCAACCAGCTTTTCGATGGCATTAGCCGCGTTCTCGTAATAGGCGTCCCAGGTGTACGACGCCACGCCATCCCTCGCTGCCTTGGCCATGCGGGGTATCTCGGCCTTGTTGGCAAGAAACCACTCAATGCGGTCCCGCAAGGCATCCGCGTCCTGAACTGGCACAACGAAGCCGTTCTCCCCCTCCACGACGCAATCAGCGGCCCCTGTGTTCTCTGTGCATACAACGGGAAGGCCTGAGGCGAAGCCTTCCATGATGGAAAGGGGGAACCCGTCGCCAAGCGAAGGGAACAGCATGGCATCGGCTGAGAGAAGCAATTCCGAGACCTCGTCATGCTGGACCATACCCCGAAGCTCGATGTTCGAGGGCAGTTTTGAGGTGATGGAATCGGGAAGATTGACGGCACCTATGCAAACCAGCCGAGCTCGCATCGGTTCGATGCCCGAGAATGCCTCGAAAAGCCATGCGATGCCCTTGTGCTCGCTCACCTGGCCCAGATAGACAAACGTCAGCGGCTCATCTTCGCCTTTCGGCAACCGTTCCCTATACGGGAAAGCACGCGTGTCCACCCCGTAATGGCATATCTCACAAATGTCGCTAGAAACGCCGGAGTAGGCCAAACTGTTGACCACAAACGAGGAACCGCACAGGAATGCGTCGGTCGAAGCAAGCTCTCGTTTCGTGCGGGCCACATCGACAGGATCCCAGATGCGGTTCCACCCTCTCAGACTAGCGGAATACTCGGGTCTCAAAGCTTCGTCGCGTTCATAAACCGATTGCAGGTACAGAGCGTTTGCGGCAGACATGTCAGCAATGCGCACCGTCTCGGGAGACAACTCGCCGACCCTCTCGAATAGGGCGGCCGAGCAGCCGTCGTAGCCGACCACCGCATCGGCGCCCTCGCGTTCGGCGAGGCGGGCGACCTTCTCCGCGAAGGCGTCCTCGGTCGTTCGCCTCACCGAATCGTAGTGAGAGCGCGCAAGCGGGATGTTGTGACAGAAGAGGACGGCGAGCCCGCGGGCCTCATCGAACTGAAGCACCTCCGAATCCTCGAGCTCGTCGCAGTGCCTGCCCGTCGCTTTCTTTTTCCAAAAAGGAGGCAGTATTTTGGACACCAGATCCGTAAGGTTGCCCGGCTTCATATAGACAGTCGTCGCATACGCACCCAGCTCGCCTTTCTTTTTCAACGCGGTGGCGAGACGGTACGAATGCTGCTGTTGTGGATGTGCAACGATGACTTTCAAGCGTTATTCCTTTCGCGAGGACTCTAGGCGGTGTGCCTCATACCCCGGAGTACATCAAGGAACCTGTTCCTAAACACGAACAACCCAGCTGCATAGGCGCAGATGAACAGGTAGCGGACCCAGCCGAGGTTATAAAGAAATAGAGAGAGCGCGGCGCACGCCGTAGTGAGCACGCAGCAAAAGGCGAGAAACTTCGCGTCAAACACTGAGAATTTGACCCCCGCGTCCCTCAAAGTCCTTTTCGCAAAGACGAAATGGAGCGCAGCAGTTGCCAAATAACAGGCAGCGGTCACGTACGCTGAGGCGATATAGCCGAACAGAGGAATCGCAATGAGGTTAAGCACAATATTGAGAACGGCCGAGAGGATGGATGCGATGGCAACATATCCGGCGCGGCCGTAATAAATCTCCACGTTGACGAACAACGTGTAAAGGAACGAGAACACCACGCCCGTGGCAATAGGCGGGATGCACCAAATCGCCTCCTGGTAATCAGCCGTCGCCAAGAGCGCTACGCACTCTGGCGCGAAGAGCATGATGAGGAAGACGAGCAGGGTCACCAGAAGTGAGAGGACGTTAGTGACCCCAGGCACTTTGACGCAATCGCCTTTGCGGAGGTTTCCGTAGAGCCACGGCACGAACGACGAGTTGATGCCGTTGTTCACCATAACGAGAAGAAGGCCAGCAGAGTGTGCCACACCGTAAATCGCAACGCGCGTGTTGTCGAGAAACCAGCTGATCATGACCTTGTCTGCCTGGTTAAGCAGCACCTGCGAGGCATAGTGAGGAACCAAGGGGATTCCCAGTCGAATCGACTGTCCCCACCATTCTCGCTCGAAGAACGCTCTCGAATCACGGAGGAACAGGACCCACACTGCAATGGCCAGAACGGCCGAGGGCGCGATGTTCGACGCGACCCTGGCGACAACTTTCCAATCATCAGGAGCCGCCCAAACACAAGCGACGCCCAGGAGCACACTCGCGACCGAGATGAACAGAGTGGCAGCGATGAGCTGCTTGTAAGCGTAGTCAAATCGCTTCCTGGCAAACCAAAGGCTGAGGACGACAGAGGCGTAAATGTCTAGGAACATCAGGCAGGTCAACAGCGTCCCCATGCCCGTCAGTGCATTGATTGGACCTCTGAACACGAGATAAAGCGCAAAGAACGCCCCAACGAGAACGGTGATGAGCGCCGCCTGGCTCGTCGTGTATTCCGGCCGTTCCTCGGCATGGTCGGTCAATCCCTTGTTGAAAACCTCAGAGGCCAGGTTAAGCGTAACCACCAGTGAGAAGAGCATATACCAGGAGGTGTAGAGGCTATACGTGCCGTAGGCATCCGTCGTGAGCAGACGCGTGAAGATGGGCATCGAGATGACCGAGATGCCCCTCTGGATGATGGTGCAGAGCGTGAACCACACGCCTGCCTTCGCAGGCAGCGGCATGCTGCGGTATTTATCGAGCAAACCTGAAAACATTTAGCGCTCCAATGTCCGGGAATAGCGCTTGTTGATGTAAGCGATAAGAGCAACGGGTGTCAGAAGGAAGAGCATCATGGTGAAGTTCTGGGGCATGTAGCCACGGATGATAATCTGGAACAGCGCGCCGTAAATGAGCGAATAAAACACGAGAGAGAGCGAGAGCCCCTGCCTTTTGACATAGAGATTCCTGGCGTAGCGGCATAGCAAGCCCAGGACGAACATGCACACGATGATGCCTATGACGCCGAACTCGACGTAGTACTCGCCAAGGTTTGGATAGGCCACCCCGTTGAGCACCGCCTGGTTGCCGTAAGTGACGTTGACTATGTCGTAGACTTGTGGCAAAGGCTTCCCGGGCCATATGGCGCGAGGAACCAAAAGGACAAGGGAATAGAGAATCATCTGGCTGCCGCAGAGGAAGCCGTGTCGCTCGGGAACAACCCCCAGGATGCTGTAGAAGACCTTGAAGTCGTCGATTTCGGCGTAGAAGGGACCGAATAGGTCGTCGAGCGTGCTTCCACCGATGTCAAGCCCGGTACCAGCGGCGACACCACCGCGCGCCACCTGCATGACCGCAAAGAGGAGCACAAGAAGCCCTGCAGCAATCCCGAGCGAGGCGAGCGAGGGCGCCTTACCCTTCTGGATATAGTGGATGACAATCGGCACGAGGATGGGAACCAGAATAGCCGCACGCGTGCCCGAGAAGAAGACGATGGCCAACAGCATGACGAAAGTTGTGATCTTGGCCGCCCTGTTCTGCCCATAGGCGAACGCGATCGCCCAAGCGCCGACACAGGCATACATAAAGTAAGATAGGAACATAAGAGAGCTCTCGCTGACGGTTCCCGACTGCTCGCCGGTAAGCCCACCGGACATGATGTATGTTAGGCTGAAACCGCGCCCAATCTGGTAATAGACTGCGAGCGCATAGCAGACGGCAAAAACAATATAGGCGATTTTGGCAAGCCTACGCTTGTCCATGGGTTCTCGGTACATACTAGGCAAAACGCCTTCCGCTTTTTTTCGCCCGACGAAACCATAGGCAAGCGTGAAGAAGAAGTGTCCCACTATGACGAGAATCACCGCCTCCACTGTCTGCGGCATCGCGTCCACTCCATATCGGGCGGTGTTACCGGCCGAGAATTGAAAGACAGGCGCGACATGATAAACGAGCACATAGACTAGGGTCACCATGGTGTACGGCTCGAACAACGAAATAGGTCTCCTCATATGCCTAAGAAGAATCGCAAGGCTGAAATACAGTCCCTGCAATGTCAGCGCCGCAAAACTTTCCGCCTCCAAAGAGCTCGCAGCGGTCACAGCCTCTGCGGCAGTCCATATGGAACCGCCGAACAAAAGAAATGCAATTGCGAGCGCCGTAAGAAAGCTGCGCTTCTGACGAACGTTTTCCACAGAACCCATTTTTTTATCGGTTAAAGTGCATGAGATAGTGGGCACAACGCTCATCGAGTGCCCCCTAAGCGTAATTTCTCAATAGCAATCAATGCATCATCAAAACCAATAACGGCACAAGACCCTTCAGAGTAAAGAGCCTCAGCGCAACCGCCAGTCGAATAGGTGATCACATTTGTCCCACAGGCCTGTGCTTCCAGCAAAGTAGTCGGAAAGTTATCTTCGCGAGTGGGGTTGAAAAACATGTCAGCGGTTGAGTAGATGCTCGCAAGCTCTTCGCGCGAGTCCGTGCGGACGAGGCCAACGATGCCCTCGGGCATCTCCTTAACCTGCTTTTCGGAGAGACCGACGAGCACGATGACGTACTTTTCAGAATCTAACTCACTGGCCAGCCGCACGAAGTCGGAGAGCCCCTTACGTTCGGTCCATGGGCTCGCTACACCTAAAATCATGAATCGATCGCCTATGCCGTAACGCTCTCGGAAGTCGCTCGGGGTGGGCTTAAAAACGTCGGTGTCGATGGTGTTATGGCGAACCTCCACGGGGAAATCCTTGAGAAAGCTTTCTCCCACCAAATCGGCGAGCCACTGCGACGGCGTTATCAGCTTCATACGCTCGGCGGGGACCAGATTGAAGAGACGGTTCTTCTCCTCAAAGTTCCACGAGCAAGAGGCTTTTGAATAGGTCTTGGGATAGGTATTGAGTTGTGAGCAAGGCCTCGAGTACGCGCAGTGTTCCTTCCACTGCGCACACTTCACATATGTGAAGTACGCGCAGTGGCCCGTGAACGCCCAACAGTCGTGTAGGGTCCATTCGACCTTACACTTGTGGATTGCAAGCCACTCAAATAACAGTTCGATGTTCACGTAATATCCGTGCAGGTTGTGAAGATGAACAACATCGGGTTGAATCACATTAAGTCGAGCAAGAAGGCGTTTCGTAGCAGCCTTACTATGAAAACCAGCCTTACCGTCTAAACGAGTCTGAAGCACATCGAGTTTGACCTCCGCATCAGAGGCAAACTTCATTTCGTTCGGCTTTTCCGCCTCACGGCCTCGACCCCAGAACGCATATGATTCTTCGCCGGCTGCTAAAAGTTCTCGGTGCTCCTTCATCATAATGCCGCCGGTTGAGCCGTTCGGCACAGTATTTATGTGGGCATAGACCGTCACTACAGGCTCTTCCTCCACACCATCTTGTCCACCACGCCGGTGTAGCTCTGGATGATCTTGACCACCTTGGTGGATACGGTCTCGTCGGCGTAGTCGGGAACGGGCGCCTCGGGCAGCGACCCCTCCGCATCGAGCTCGACGGCGGTGTGGACGGCCTGCAGCAGGCCGCGCTCGCTGATGCCGGCCAGCGTGAAGCAGGCCTTGTCCAGGGCCTCGGGGCGCTCGGTGGAGGTGCGGATGCACACCGCCGGGAACGGGTGGCCGACGCTCGCGAAGAAGCTGGACTCCTCGGGCAGGGTGCCGGAGTCTGACACCACGGCGAAGGCGTTCATCTGCAGGCAGTTGTAGTCGTGGAAGCCCATGGGCTCGTGCATGCGCACGCGCGGGTCGAGCTCGAAGCCGGTGGCCTCCAGGCGCTTGCGGGAGCGCGGGTGGCAGGAGTACAGGATCGGCATGTCGTATTTATCGGCCAGCGCGTTGATCGCGGTGAACAGGCTCGTGAAGTTGGCCTCGGTGTCGATGTTCTCCTCGCGGTGGGCGGACAGCAGCATGTAGCGCTTCGGCTCCAGGCCGAGCTCGGAGAGGATATCGGAGGCCTCGATCTTGCCCAGGTTGGCGCGCAGGACCTCTGCCATGGGCGAGCCGGTGACGTAGGTGCGCTCCGGGGCGCAGCCGGTGTCCTTCAGGTAGCGGCGGGCGTGCTCGGAGTAGGCCAGGTTGACGTCGGAGATCACGTCGACGATGCGGCGGTTGGTCTCCTCGGGCAGGCACTCGTCCTTGCAGCGGTTGCCGGCCTCCATGTGGAAGATGGGGATGTGCAGGCGCTTTGCCGCGATGGCGGACAGGCAGCTGTTGGTGTCGCCCAGGATCAGCAGCGCGTCGGGCTGGACCTGGACCATGAGCCTGTAGCTCGCGGCGATGATGTTGCCGACGGTCTCGCCGAGGTCCGCGCCCACGGCGTCCAGGTAGACGTCCGGGTCGTCCAGCGACAGGTCGCGGAAGAAGATGCCGTTCAAGGTGTAGTCGTAGTTCTGCCCGGTGTGCGCCAACAGGCAGTCGAAGTGGCGGCGGCACTTCTTGATGACCTCGGACAGGCGGATGACCTCGGGGCGCGTGCCCACGATGATTAGCAGCTTCAGGCGGCCGTCGTCCTTGAATGCGATATCGGAATAGTCCTTGCCCATGCGGCTAGACCTCCTCGTAGTAGGTGTCGGGGTTCTCGGGGTCAAAGGGCTCGTTGGCCCACATGACCGTCACGAGGTCCTCGGTGTCGGACAGGTTGGTGATGGAGTGCGTGTAGCCGGGGATCATCTCGACCACGCGCATGTCGGGACCCGAGACGGTGTACTCGTCGACGGGGAACGGGTTGCCCTCGGCGTCCTCCCCCACCTTCCTCAGCTTGATCGACGCGGTGCCGGAGACCACCAGGAACCTCTCCCACTTGCTCATGTGCCAGTGGTTGCCCTTGGTGATGCCGGGCCTGGACACGTTGATGGAGACCTGGCCGCGCTCGGGCGTTCGCAGGAACTCGGTGAACGAGCCGCGCGCGTCCGCGTTGGGCTTCAGGCCGTAGGCGAAGTGCCCCGGCTCGTAGTAGGACAGGAACGTGCTCCAGAGCTTCTTGGAAAAGGAGCCCTCGGCCAGGTCGGGCACCGCGAGCGTCTCGCGGCTGTCTCGGAAAGTGCCCAGCAGGTAGACGATCTCGCCCAGGGTCTTCACGTCGGTCCCGGGGACGTAGCAGAACTCGTCACCGCCCACGCGGTCGAGCCCCTCGTATCCGCAGCGGTGCTCACGCCCCAGCAGGGCGCCCAGCATCTCGCCGACGAGGTCGTCGATGTAGAGGAGCTCCAGCTCGACCGTGGGGTCGTTCACGGTGTAGGGGCGGCCGTTGGCGATGGCGTCGCAGAAGGTGGCGACGGCGGAGTTGTAGCGCGGGCGGCACCACTTGCCGTAGAGGTTGGGGAAGCGGTAGATGAGCACCGGGGCGCCCGTGCGTCCGGAGTACTCCCGGAACAGGCCCTCCCCCGCCAGCTTGGACTCGCCGTAGACAGAGCCCTCGAAGCGGCCCGACAGGCTCGCCTGCGCGGAGCTGGAAAGCATGACGGGGCACCTGTTCCCGTGGCGCTCGAGCGTGTCCAGCAGCGTGGAGGCGAACCCGAAGTTGCCCCCCATGAACTCGGACTGGTCCTTTGGGCGGTTGACGCCCGCAAGGTTGAAGACGAAGTCCGCGCTAGAGCAGTAGTCCTCCAGCTCCTCCTGGGTCGAGTCGAGGTCGTACTCCATTACCTCGAGCGGCAGCAGGCCCGCGTACCTCTCGCGGCGGTCCTTGCCGTCCCTTATGTTCTTCAGCGCGCAGCAGAGGTTCCTGCCCACGAACCCCTTCGCGCCGGTGACGAGGACGCGCACCCTACTGCACCGCCTCGTGCTCGCGGCCCTCGAGTGCCAGCTGCACGTACTCGGCGGTCTTGATCTTGGCGATGGTGCCCTCCACGTCGAGGCGCTCCGTGTTGTGGGAGGTGTAGGACTCGTCGGCCTGGGTCTCCACCTCGCCGTCGACGACGAACTTGTCGTAGTTCAGGTCGCGCGAGTCGCAGGCCACGCGGTAGTAGCCGCCCATGTCCTCGGCGCGCAGTCGCTCCTCGCGGGTCATGAGGGTCTCGAAGAGCTTCTCGCCGTGGCGGGTGCCGATTGTTAGCGCTAATCTAAAATTGACCACTTTCGCAAACGCATCTCGCCGAATGC
>CAUEPS010000036.1 GCA_959019775.1 uncultured Collinsella sp. | reverse complement strand
GGGTCTTAAGTGCTCTGATCAAAGCGAACTCGAGCGAGCTTTGGTCGAAGTCGGCCACTACAGACTGTCGGCCTACTGTTTTCCCTACAAAACCAAATGCAAGTCCGGGATTACCATCTTTCGCGAAGGCACAACATTCGAAACCATCATCTACACGTATGAATTTGACCGAGCCCTCCGGCAGTTAATGTTTGATGCGGTCGGCAGAATTGAGATCTACCTCAAAAGCAGAATTGCCTATCTTGCCTCTGAGGAACGCGGGCCTTTCTGTTACCCAGATGTCGCCATAACGAGGCTCAACTCGGCATGTCCATCGCGCTTTGCGCCGCGCTGGGCTACGCAGCCGTCTTTGGCAGCGCCACCAATACGCTGCTCGCACCCATCCTGATTGGCTGCGAAGTCTTCGGTTTCGGTAATCTGCCGGCATTCTTCATCGTCTGCGTCGCGGCTTACCTGTTCAACATGGATAAGTCGATCTATGCCCTGCAGAAGCGGGCGTAGAAAGATGTCCAAGCAAGTGGTCTCAACCGGAAACGGCATCCCACTCTAAGGCTGTATTCCGGGACACGGTTTCCGTTTGGGACGCCATTCGGAAAGCGCATCCCGTTCTTTCACGGCGTCTTGGCTATGCAAAGTGCTCGAACGTTATTCCTCGTACGCGCCCTCGAGCCGAAGCAGCCACTCCTTGCGGTCAAGCCCGCCGGCATATCCGTTGAGCGAACCATCGGCGGCAACCACGCGATGGCACGGCACGATAATCGAAATGGGATTGCGTGCAACCGCAGCCCCCACGGCACGCGGGGACACAACGGGAGCCTCGTTTCCCGGCACACGATGTCGAGCCGCAACTCGCTGGGCTATCTCACCGTACGTAGCGACCTCGCCACGCGGGATAGAAAGCAGCTCAAACCAAACCTCGCGCTGAAACGCCGTGCCAATCATATGCAACGGCGGCGTAAACCGAGGCTCCTGCCCCGCAAAATAAGCATTCAGCCAAGCCCAAGAACGCTCAAGCACCGAAGAAGCCGCACCATTTGCCGGATCCACCGAAGACATACCGCCGGCGCCAGAAACCGCATCGGCACCTTCAACGTGCTCCGCATCTTCTTTGAGCAGCGTAGAGCCAAAGTGCTCCTGTCCCTCAAACCAAAGCCCCGTCAGACCGCGGCCATCAGCGGCAAGCAAGATTTCGCCCAAAGGCGAAGCAAACGTCGTCGTGACCACCTGCGGCTCCTTTCAAAACTCCGCAAACATAATACCGCGAACTGTGCAGACAACCCCGCAGATACGTCTGGGCGGGCTCGTAATTGTTTAAGCGAGGCTGTTTTCCCCAATCAAGCGAAGAAGACGCGGGGCATCGACGCCAGAGCGGTACCTCTATCAGCTGAGCTCTAATACTTTCCCGAGAAGTGAACGAGTAAAATCGAAGCCCCGGAGCATCCACACCTTTAGACCGCAAAACCGCAGGATTCGCGCAACAAAACCGCAGGAAATGGCGGTCAAAATATGCCAATGCTTCGGGGGTCCAAATAAGGTCGTTCACTTCTCGGAAAAGTATTAGACCTCGATTCGCACCAACCCCAAAGTCCCCGCAGGCAGCAGGCGCGACAGCGCCGCAGCTGCCGGCCGCGCCCCACAGTCCCCCAAGGCGGCAGGCGCAAAGCGCCGAGGCCGCCGCCGGGACCAGGGCCCGCAACAACCACGCGCCCCCACATCAGCCCAGCGGCCCCGACCAACAACGGCCCCATCGCAGACCGCTCACAGCAGCGTCACCGCAGGCAGGGGCCGGGCTTAGTTTTCAGAACACTCCGCAGACCAGTGTGGCGCCTTGTCCGCGGCTCCGAAGGAGTAGGACAAGGCGCCACACATGGTCGAGGACGTTCTGAAAACTAAGCCCGGCCCCGCCGGACAGGTCACACTACTCGCAGAGCAGCTTGGCAATCTGGACGGCGTTGGTTGCCGCGCCCTTACGGATTTGGTCGCCGCAGCACCAGAAGGTGATGCCGCGCGCAGCCTCGGGGTTCGAGATGTCGCGGCGTACGCGACCGACCCAAATCAGGTCCTGGTCGGAGGTGTCCATCGGCATGGGGAAGCGGTCGTGCGCATCCTCGGCGCTCATGTCGTCAACCAGCTTCACGCCCGGAGCGGCAGCCAGCGCGGCACGGGCCTCCTCAACCGTAATGTCACGCTCGAACTCGAGCGTAATGCTCTCGGAGTGCGAGCGCAGCACAGGCACGCGCACGCAGGTGCAGTTCACGCGCAGCTCGGGCAGGTGCATGATCTTGCGGCCCTCGTTTTGCAGCTTCATCTCCTCGGAGGTAAAGCCCTCCTCCTTGACGCCGCCGATCTGCGGAATCAGGTTACTCGCCAGCTGGGCGGCAAACGCGCGCGGCTCGGGAATCTCCTCGCCACGGCCCAGGGCGGCCAACTGAGCCTCGAGCTCGGCCATGCCGGGGGCGCCAGCACCCGAAGCCGCCTGGTACGTCGAGACGATCATGCGTTTCACGCCAGCGAGCTGATGCAGCGGCCACGTGGGAACCAGGCCGATAATGGTCGCGCAGTTGGGGTTGGCGATAAGGCCGTGATGCCACTTGATGTCGTCGGCATTGATCTCGGGCACGACCAGCGGCACCTCGGGATCCATGCGGAAGGCGTGGCTGTTGTCGACCACGACGGCGCCGCGCTTGACGGCCTCGGGCAGCAGCTCCTTCGCGATATCGTCGCCGGCGGCGCCAAGCACAATATCGCAGCCCTCAAAGGCCTCGGGGCAAGCCTCTTCAATCACGATCTGCTCGCCACGGAACTCGACGGTCTTGCCCGCGGAGCGTGCACTTGCCAACAGCTTGAGCTTGCTGACCGGGAACTCCTGCTCGTTGAGGCACTCGAGCATCTGGGTGCCCACGGCTCCCGTCGCGCCCAAAATAGCAACCGTGTACTGTTTCATGCTTCCCCCTTTAAAGGTTTTGGCTTTTGCCCGCACGCCGAGCAGGCCGATTATTGTTGCCAGTGTATACAAGAACGGGGCAGGCACGAAACCCGCCCCGTCGAAACGAAACCGAAACGAAACGCCCCGCCGTAGATTTTTGGCGCGTGCCCCAACAATCTACCGAGACAGTCGCTACTTGTGGAGTGCTGACAGGGCGGGATCGACCGGCGCGGGAGCCTCCAGGTCGGAGACCTTCACAATGCCGTTCTCATCGGAGAAGGCACGGTAGATGGTCTGGATCGCCAGATCGAAGTCCTTCTCCTCGACACCGATAATGATGTTGATCTCGTCGCAGCTCTGCGAAATCATGCGCACGCTCACGCCGGCCTGGCCAAGCATGCCAAACAGATGGCCCGAGATGCCCGCGCGACCGCGCAGGTTACGGCCAACGGTCGCAATGAGCGCCAAGCCCTCGACAACCTCGATCTCGAGCGGCTCGACCTCCTGCTGAATGTCGCCCACGAGCGAGTACAGCGAATCGTGAACGTCCTGCTCCTGCACCACGGCGCCAAAGCGGTCGACACCGGTGGGCATGTGCTCGACGGAAACGTCATAACGCTCGAAGACCGAAAGCGCGCGGCGCATAAAGCCGACGCGGGGCTTGGTGCGGTCGCGGGCGACGTTGATGGCGACAAAACCGCGCTTGCCGGTCACGCCGGTAATGATGGGCTCTGCCTCGCCCTCGTCAGCCGTCTCGCTAATGATGGTGCCGGGGTCCTGCGGCGCATTGGTGTTCTTGATGACCAGCGGAATACCAGCCTCGCGCACGGGGAACACGGCCTCCTCGTGCAGGACGCTCGCACCCATGTACGAAAGCTCGCGCAGCTCCTCGTAGGTAACACGCGCAATAGGCTGAGCCTCGGGAACAATACGCGGATCGGCAGAATAGAAGCCCGAGACGTCGGTCCAGTTCTCGTACAGGTCGGCACCCAGGCACTTGGCCAGAATCGAGCCGGAAATATCGCCGCCGCCACGGTCGAGCAGCTTGATCTGGCCCTCACGCGTCGCGCCGTAGAAACCGGGCATAACGAAGCCGCCCTGCTGGCCATACTCCTGCACCAGCTCGGAGGTGCGATTCATGCTGAGCGTACCGTCGTGATGGAACGCCACAACCGTCGCGGCGTCCAGGAACGGTAGGCCCAGGTACTCAGCCATCAGGCGAGCGGTAAAGTACTCGCCACGGCTCACAAGCTCCTCGGTGGAGTAGCCGCCCGAGCGGGCGCGCTCGGCAAAGGCCGCGAACTCCTCACGGATGGGATAGGTGAGCTCCAACTCATCAGCGATATCAAAATAGCGCTGGCCGATGTCCTCGAGCAGCTCCTCACACGACACGTGGTACTTAACGTGCGCATTGACCAGATAGAGCAGGTCGGTCACCTTGGTGTCGCCCTTAAAGCGGCGGCCGCAGGCGGAAACCACCACAAAACGGCGGGCAGGGTCGGCGTCGACGATGGCCTTGATCTTTTTGAAGTGTTCGGCGTCGGCGACCGACGAGCCGCCAAACTTGGCAATCTTAATCATGGGCTGGAGGTTACCTTTCTAAAAAGCCTCTGCGAACCTATTTTGCGCGCTCTGATACCATGGTTTCACCGATTGGGACCAAGGCATCCGAGGAGCAGTGTTATATGGGAACTTATCATAGTACACGAGGACGCACTTTATCGTGCTCAAGTAAGGTGGCAATCCGTACCGGCATCGCTCCCGACGGGGGTTTGTTTGTCTCGGACGAGCTCGGCACCCAGCAGGTCGATATCAGCTCGCTTGCAGATAAATCGTACTTTGAAATCGCTCAAGATGTGTTGGGAATGTTACTGAATGATTACACGGCCGAAGAAATTTCGGCGTGTGTCGACGAGGCATACCGCGGCACGTTCGCGAGTGAAGAGGTTACGCCGCTCGTCAAACTCGACGCTGCGCCGGGCGCTGACGCCCCTCAGACCTATGTGATGGAGCTCTTTGGCGGTCCCACGAGCGCCTTCAAGGACGTCGCCCTGCAGATGCTCCCCCGCTTGATGGCCCGCACTTCCGCCAAGGACGGCGGCGCCGAGCGCATCATGATCGTCACCGCCACGTCGGGCGACACAGGCAAGGCAGCACTCGCCGGCTTTGCCGACGCCCCGGGCACGGGCATCACCGTCTTTTATCCCGAGGGCAAGGTCAGCCGCGTGCAGAATCTGCAGATGTCCACGCAGGAGGGCGGCAACGTCGCCGTCTGCGGCATCCGCGGCAACTTCGACGACGCCCAGAGTGCCGTCAAGCGCATCTTTGCCGATAAGGAGCTGGCCGAGCGCCTGGAGGCCGCCGGCACCGTGCTTTCGAGCGCCAACTCCATCAACGTCGGCCGCCTGGTGCCGCAGGTCGTCTACTACTTTGCCGCCTATGCGCAGCTGCTGCGCGCCGGCGCCATCGAGGCCGGCGATGCCGTGGAGTTCTGCGTACCGACCGGCAACTTTGGCGATATCCTGGCCGGCTACTACGCCAAGCGCATGGGTCTGCCCGTCGCCAAACTCGTCGTGGCCAGCGACAAGAACAACGTGCTCGCTGACTTCCTGACCACCGGCGTCTACGACCGCAACCGTCCGTTCTTCACGACCATTTCGCCGTCGATGGACATCCTTATTAGCTCTAATCTGGAGCGCATGCTCTACTTCCTGTCCGACGGCGACTGCGAGCTCGTTGCCGGCCTTATGGAGCAGCTTGCCCAGACCGGTCGCTACGAGGTGCCTGCCGAGCTGCTGGCCAAGATCCAGAGCGTATTTGGCTGCGGCTGGGCCAGCGAGGACGAGGTTCGCGCCGCCATCAAGAGCTGCTGGGATGCCAACGGCTACGTGATCGACCCGCACACCGCTTGCGGCTATCACGTCTTTGAGCAGGTCGCCCCCACCGAGGGCGCCAAGGCCCGCGTGCTGCTTTCGACCGCCAGCCCCTACAAGTTCCCGCGCGCCTGCTGCGATGCCCTGGGCCTCGACGTTCCCGAGGACGACTTTGAGGCCATGCGCGTGCTCGAGCAGGCAACCAACACGGTCGCCCCAGCCCAGCTCGCCGAACTCGAGTCCAAGCCCGTCCGCTTCGAAGACGTCTGCGACGTCGATGAGATGGCCAGCTACGTAGAGCAGGCTGCAAAAAAGATAGCAACCAACTAAACCCCTTATAAGGCGCCGGCGAAAGCCGGCGCACCTTCTTTTATCAGATACCTACCGGGATGATGACGAACGTGCATAGCGTGCCTGGCTGTTTAGTTCGTCGCGAGTTCCGCACGCAAAGGAAAGCACTTAATGTGCTTTCCGTCTTGCGCAGGACTGCCCGAGCAGCGAACTAAACAGCCAGGCACGCCAGGAGGACTCACATGATCAAGATCACCGTCCCAGCAACAAGCGCCAACTTGGGCATTGGCTACGATACCCTCGGCATGGCCGTCAGCCTCTACTCGCACTTCACCTTCGAGCGCGCCGACAAACTCACCATCACGGGCTGCCCCGAGGAATTCCAAAACGAGAACAACCTGGTCTACGTGAGCTTTGTCGATGCACTGGCTGCATGGGGCGAGCCGGCTTTTCCCGTTGCCATCGACATCCAGACCGACGTGCCCGTCGCCCGCGGCCTGGGCTCCAGCTCCACCTGCGTCGTCGCCGGCATTATGGCCGCCGCCGCACTGACAGGCCACACCGTCGACCGCGCCGAGCTGGTTCGCATTGCCACCGAAGTCGAGGGCCATCCCGATAACGTCGCCCCCGCTATCCTGGGCGGCGCCGTCTGTTCCTTTACGCCGACCGATTCGCTCCCCCAGTGCCTGCGCTACGAGGTGAGCGATCGCCTGCGTTTTATTACCGTGATTCCGCCCTACGAGGTGCATACGAGCGAGGCGCGCAAGGTTGTGCCGCAGGAGATTCCACTCTCCACCGCCGTGTGGCAGATGGGCCGCATCGCCGGCATGACGCGCGGCTTGGAGACTGGTGACCTCGACCTGATTGCCGCCGCCAATGACGACCGCATCCAGGAACCCTATCGTCGCCGTCTGATTCCCGACTACAACGCCGTGCGCGACACCTGCCTTAACGGCGGCGCCAAGACCATCTGGATCAGCGGCTCGGGCTCGACTCTCATGGCCGTGACTGACGACACCATCGTGGCAAAGTTCCTGCAGGTCAAGCTGCGCGAGCAGTTCCCTAAGTGTGATACGCATATTCTGACGTGCGACACGGAAGGCGCCCAGATCGAATACCTGTAGTCGCCGTCCCGTATACTCGCCGGGGAGGCCAGGGGGCTTTGCCCCCAAATCGTCCTCGGACATGGCAGGACCCCCGCTGCGCACTTCGTGCGGCGGGGGTCCTGCCGTCCTGCGGAAAGATTTGGGGGCAAAGCCCCCTGGCCTCCCCTATGTTAACTTCGCCGGCGGCGGCTACAGGGACCTACGCTCTGGAAAGTCGCCGGGCTGATAGTTTGGCTTTTTATTGGTAGGGGCTCTTGCTAGGCTGGAGCACTTCCTAGAGGCGGGCATCGGCTGCGTGCCTGGTTTAGGCGGCGCTGGTTTCTTTGTATTCGAAGACTGGCTCTAGGAGATCTTCGATGTTGCAGTGGAGGGCTTTTGCTATGGCTCTTACGCTTGTTACCGAAGCTTCATTGATGTTTCTCTGGCGCTGCTCGTACATTTGGATTGAGCGGAGTGACACACCCGATTCGTATGCTAGATCTTGTTGGGTTTTCTTAAGCTTCTTTCTTGCTAGCGCCAGTTTGGTTTGACGAGGTGTTTTCTTCGCTATATCGCAAACAAGACGCGCCACACGCTCCTCTGAGGCTTCGTGCCAGGGGTAATACATATTGCACAGCGCATCGAACGGAACGACATGCAGCAGGTCTTCGAAAGACTCGCCCAGACGCCATTGCAGATATGCCAATATCCAGCCTGTCCAATACTCCGGCGTCTTCTCAAAACGATAGGTGCGGTCCGGTATAGACCCGCTTTGATATCCCGACCTTTCGGCGATAAGTGCGAACAGCTCTACACCTGATTTTCCCGATACGACCCATGCGTTGCCGCGTTCGAACTCGCGAGCTACACCGCTCAGGCAAAAGAGCTCAGCGACCTCGGACCCTTCCGCTCCATAGTCGTTCACGGCATAGTCAAAGCAGTCGCCAAGGTTGTTCATTGCATCCTCAAGGTAGTAGACGGGATATGTCCTACTCGGCCCACAATCCGTTAACTCTTGGATCATTTAAATCAACCCTCCCTGCCATTAAATCCCTAATGTCGATACCTTCGGAATCGAACCCGTTAACCGTATCCAAGTATTTGCGTCGAGCATTCTGCTCTCGCTCAAAACGCTTGGGATAAAACTCAGACCCCAAAGCCTGCTTCCAATCGCAGAATCTAATCGCCGAAAATGCGCACTCGCTCATAAGAGCATATTGGATACCCAAATCACCCAAGCGCATGATACGTTGCAGCTGCCTAAGTGAGATCATGCCGTTGACAAACTGTCTTGCAAACGAGAAATAAGAATCGTCTGCGCGATAGCCTCGAATAACGTCATAAGGAGAAACATCAATTAAGCAGTTATCAAGTAAATAGCGAAGCCCCTCGCGTGCTACTGGCGTTGAAACATTGAACTCTCTGTTATTCGCCAGAATTGCAAGCCAGTTGAGAATCGAGAACTCACCTGATTCCAAATCCAAAATCGCAAGGCCATCTAAATCAAGCTCATATCGATTGGCAATGCCATCAGACTCGGTCCGACATGCCCACTCCATTGCCATTTCCTCATGCGGTGTGCAATAAAACCCGCGCCCATAGTCATTGAATTGCCTGCATTTATCCAACGATGGATGCTCGACAACAACCTCCGACCCGTGCCAAAGCTCCATATCGACCTCCTAAAAAATATCACCTCAGCGATAGTTTACCAATAACTATCACTGAGGTGATATAGATAGGAGCTTTTGAAGGGCTGCAGCCTGACTAGAGGCAGGCCTCGGCGATGCGCTTTTTTAGTTCGTCGATGCCGGTGCCGGTTTGGGAGCTTGTGATGATTACGTTTTCGGCCGGGACGTTGAGCTGCTTTTTGATGGCTGCTGCCTGGCGGGCCTGCTGGGTGCGGCTGAGCTTGTCGGCCTTGGTGAGGCAGACGATAAAGTTGAACTCGTTGCCCTGTAGGTAGT
>CAUEPS010000035.1 GCA_959019775.1 uncultured Collinsella sp. | reverse complement strand
AAGACGAGCTGCAGGCCCTTGGTGGCGGCGACGGAGACGGCGGCCGTGGTGGCGGTAGCCGGGATGGTACCAAAGAAGCCGTAGGCCTGGACGGCGGTCATGCAGCCCATAGCGCTCTGGACCAGCGAGGTGAAGGTGCAGCAGAGCAGGAAGACGACGGGCACGTAGAGCATCCAACCCTTGCGGCCGGTGCACTTGCAGAACACGGCGAGGGTGATCATGGTCATACCGCCGAGCAGCTGGTTGGAAGCACCAAAGAGCGGCCAGATGTTGGCATAGCCACCAAAAGCGAGGGCGAGACCAGGAAGCAGGGTGACAACCGTGGCGAACCAGGGGTTGCCGAGGACCTTCATGTAGCCGGCCTTGGACTCGATGGCCAGGGCGTCGTTGGTCTGGGCAAAGAACTCGGAAAACGAGGTGCGGGCGATGCGAGCGACGGCGTCGAGCGAGGTCAGGGCCAGAGCGGAGACGTTCATGGTCATGAAGACGGTTGCGAGCGTGCCGTCAACACCGAAGGCCTGCATACCGCGGGAGATGCCAGCGGCAAAGATCTGGAACGGGGTGGAAGCGACGCCGGCGTTAAGGGCGCCGGTACCGGCGGTGTTCATGTCGGAGAACATGATGCCGGCAACGATGATGGCAAGGATGCCAACGAAGGACTCAACGACCATAGCGCCGTAACCGACCTTGACGGCGTCCTGCTCCTTCTCAACCTGCTTGGAGGAGGTACCAGAAGAAACGAGGCTGTGGAAACCGGAGAGAGCGCCGCAAGCAACAGAGACAAACAGGACCGGGAACATCATGCCGGAGGCACCAGAGAAGCCAGTGAAGACCGGAGCGGTCATCGTAGCCTGGCCGTGAACACCCAGGACAACGATGCCGAGGACAGCGCAGGCGATCATGACGATCATCATGATGGAAGTGAGGTAGTCGCGCGGGGTCTTGAGCATCTGGATGGGCATAGCGCCAGCGAAGACCAGGTAGACCATGACGACAGCGAACCACTGGAACTTGGTCAGATAAACCGGGAACTGCATACCAACGGCGAACATGAGAACCATGAGCACCACGCCGGTGACGAACTCGGCAGCGCCGGTGAGGTTGAACTTCTTCTGGGCCCAACCAAAGGCCATGGCGACGAAGGTGAACAGGATGGAGATGGTGCCAGCGCAGCCGGCGGCATAGGACTTGGTGAAGTCGATGGCACCGGTAGCAGCGCCAGAAGCGTCAACGGCCGGGGTGAACATGAACGTCTTGCAGACCATGTCGGTGAAAGCGGCGATGACGATGATGCAGAACAGCCAGCAGAACAGCAGGAACAGGCGACGGCCGGTCTTGCCGATGTACTTCTCGATGAGCTGAGCGAGCGACTTGCCGTTGTTCTTCATCGAGGCGTACAGGGCACCAAAGTCGTGGACGGCGCCAAAGAAGATGCCGCCGACGAGGACCCAGAGCACGACGGGCAGCCAGCCAAAGGCCATGGCGACGATCGTACCCGTGACAGGGCCGGCACCGCAGATCGAGCTGAACTGGTGCGAGAACGCGGTGAAGGCGGAGACGGGCGAGAAGCTCTTGCCGTCCTTCATGCGCTTGGCCGGCGTGAGGGCCTCTTTGTCAACGCCCCACTTGTTGGCCAACCAGCGGCCGTAGCCCAGATAGCCGCAGGCAAGCACCGCCGCAGCCACAACCATGAGCAAAACTCCGTTCATTACATTTCCTCCTCTAAAAAGAACTACTCAGACATAAAAAATGAGGGCCGTCGGTTGCGCTCGACGGCCCTCATCTTCATCAGCCGCCCGTTATCGTACGGGCTAGCTGTATGTGCTAACCCGCATCAGATAATTACTACGCTGATAATGTTTAGCTGATGCGTGAACATGTCTAAGAAATCCTCTTCAATCATGATGTGAACGATCCGTGCGTGTTCACATCCCCCAGTGGTTGAAAAGGAGTATGAAACTTTAGTTACCTAAAGTCAACGCAAATATGTAATGAATTTTCAACTTTTTTGAATTTCTCGGTATAAAACGCCACTGACCTCGGACTTTACCCCACGACAGTTTTTGCTTGAGAGATGCTCCTCGGGGGCGGGGCGGGCGCCTGCCGCCATATATGAACTTTCCTGCTCGGACAGTCCTGCTCACGACGGAGGCCACATTAAGTGGCCTCCTGTTCGTGCGGAACTCGCGATAAAGTTCATATGCGCCGCCCGGCTCCCGCGGCTCTCAGGGGCTCCCATCCCAAATGCGGAGCAAAGCTCCGCATACCATCTTTTTCTTTCAGCTAAAGCACGCCGGAAATTCGACGCTGGCTTGTTAATCTTGCTGGACGTTGTCGACGCCAAACCAGCTCGGAAGCTATATCGATACAGGAAGGTCCCCGGCCGGGGACCGCGCCTTTGCGGCTACAGCGTCATGTTCGGATCGGCGTCGACGTCGAACGGCGAGATTTCTCCTCGATCGAATTTACGGCGGGCGACCTCCGCGATCATGGCGGCGTTGTCGGTGCATGCCGAGAGAGGCGGCACCGTTACGCGGATCCCCTGACGCCCGAGCTTCTTGATCATCAT
Organism: uncultured Collinsella sp.; assembly: GCA_959019775.1. Taxonomy (GTDB): domain Bacteria; phylum Actinomycetota; class Coriobacteriia; order Coriobacteriales; family Coriobacteriaceae; genus Collinsella. The sequence goes on along the minus strand of CAUEPS010000035.1, from coordinate 6,816 downwards.
CTCGCGCAGATGCGGGTTGGCCGAGACGCCGCCGCCGATGCAGTATTCCTTGCATCCGGTGGCATGCAGCGCGTTCTTGGCCTTCTTGTACTGCACGTCAAAGACCGCGGCCTCAAACGAAGCCGCCAGGTCGGGCAGATGAATCGTACGCCCCGCTTTGGTCTCCTGCTCAATGTAGAGCGTCACGGCCGTCTTAAGGCCCGAAAGCGAGAACCGATAGTCTCCCCTACTATTGAGCGCACGGGGGAAGTCAATCGCCTTTGGATTGCCCGTCTCGGCCAGTTTGGAAATGATGGGGCCGCCGGGATAGCCCAGGCCCAGCGCCTTAGCCACCTTGTCGAAGGCCTCACCCACGGCGTCGTCGAGCGTCTCGCCGAGCACCTCGTAGTCGCCCCACGCCTTGACGTGAACAAGCATGGTATGACCGCCCGAGACGAGCGTGAAGATAAACGGCGGTTTGAGATCGGGCTGCGCCAGCAGGTTGGCGAACAGATGGCCCTCAAGGTGATTGACGCACACGAGCGGCTTGCCGGCGGCATAGGCAAAGCCCTTGGCGAAGGCGACGCCCACCACCAGAGCACCCACCAGGCCCGGACCCTGCGTCACGCCAACAGCGGCGAGTTCGCTCGGCGCGATGGCTCCGCCCTCAAGACCAAGCGATGCCGCGGCATCCTCGAGCGCCGCGTCCACGACGCTCACGATCACCTCAACGTGCTTGCGCGAAGCGATCTCGGGCACCACGCCGCCAAAACGGGCATGAAAATCAATCTGCGTCGAAACCTGATTGGCCAGCATATTACCGTCCGCATCGATAATCGCCACAGCCGTCTCATCGCACGAACTCTCGATGGCAAGCACCAGGCGACGGCGCTCAATTTCGGCGCGCTCCTCAACGGTGCGCTCGGGTGCAGGTAGCGGCCATACACGCTGCTCAGCCGCCGTCGGCTCGGGCGAAGCGTTGTCGACCGGGAGCACCAAGGGCAGCGGCGCCGTCATGACGATGGCATCTTTGCCAACACCGTAGTAACCGCGGCGGCGGCCCGCCTCGGTAAAGCCCAGGGAAGCATAGAGCGCAATAGCGCCCTCGTTGCCGTCCTCAACCTCGAGCGAGGCGGTCGTACAGCCGAGCATCTGGGCATCGTAGCTCACGTGCGACAGCAGCTTGCGGGCAATACCCTCGCGGCGACGCTTCGGGTCGACGGCAACATCCAGAATCTGCACGTCGCCGTCTACGACCATGCCACCGGCAAGCCCCAGCAGCTGACCGTCGTCGTGCGCCACCCACCAGCTGCGCGGCGCCGCAATATCCTCGCCTAGCTCAGACAGGAACATGGCTGGCGTCCATGCCTCGTGCCCAGCGCCTTCAAAGCAGGCGGCCTCCAGCGCACTCGCACCCTCGGCATCCGCCGCACCCATGGGGCGGAATTGCAGATGGCGACCAGCGAGCTCATCGGCGACGCCCGTAATTTCGCTCTGCGCGCTCTCGGCAAGACCGAGGCGTTTGCGCTCGTTTTCCTCGGCGTCAGAAAGGCGCGTATAGATCGGTAGGACGCGGGCCGGGTCGCCGTCACCCGCGGCATGCGCAAGGAGGAGGCCCTCGCCCGAAGGCCACCACAAGCCGCGCTCTACGCAGCGAGCGGCCTCATCCTCGCCCAGCAGCTTGCCATAGCGCACGAGACCGTCGCCAGTCAGCTGAACCTGGTCCCAGTCCGCGGCTTGGCGCCACTCATCAAGCGCCACGGCAGCCTTGACCACGTGCTCGCGCTCAAACTGACGCTCGAGGCCCTCATCGCTCAGCACATACAAAGCCGGATACACCTCGCCGCGCATGGCATCGGCCAGAATGCCGAGCTTGCCACGCACGCCAGCCTTCCACGCGGTCCATGCGCAGGCATCGAGCGTCGACACGCCCAACAGCGGCACGTTGGCACCGCACGCCAAGCCCTTGGCGGTGGAAATGCCGATACGCACGCCGGTAAACGAACCCGGACCGCGGCCGACAACGTAACTGCCCACGTCGGCACGGTCCATGCCAGCCTGAGCAAGCACGCTATCGACGGTATTCACGAGCTCCACATTGGCATGGCGACGGCACATATGGTCGCCGCTCACCAGCTTCGCCTCGCCCGTCCGTCCATCAATCCAGCTTGCCGCGCAGGCAAGCATATCAGTCGAAGTATCGAGCGCCACCACCAGCGCGTAATCGTTATGCAAGCTCATCTTGTACAGCCTTATCAATCAAATCGGAAAGCTCCGCTGCGCGCTCGCCGTGCGCCTCGAGCGTTATCATTCGCACGTCGCTATCGTTCTCATCACGCTTAAGCGTTACCGAAAGATACTCGTCTGTCAGTTCGTCCTGGAACTGTTCGCCCCACTCCAACAGACAGGCACCCTCATAGCCCAGTACATCGAAAATGCCCGTATCCTCGAGCTCGTAAGCATGCTCCAGACGGTACAGGTCAAAGTGGAACAGCGGAATACGCCCCTGGTCATGAACAGCCATGAGTGCGAATGTGGGGCTCGTGACCATATGGCCGTCGCCCAGACCACGCGAAACGCCCTTGGTAAAGTGGGTTTTGCCCACCCCGAGGCCGCCGGTCAAGATCAGCACATCACCATCTTCCAGGCACGGCGCAACCAACTCGCCAAAATACTCCGTATCTGCAGAGCAAGCCGTTTTATAAATACCTACCCCCAGGCGCTCCAGGGACATATATGCTCCTTATTATTCCGAGGCACCCTCTGGCGTGGGATGCCGCTCCAGATAGTCGCCCAGCATCTTAAAGTCTTCCTCCAGCAGCTCCTGCCACGCCGGATTACGCAGCGCCGCCGCCGGATGGAACGTGGGCATCACCACAAAATGCCCCATCTGATGGAACCTGCCGCGCAGCTTGGTGATGCCAATCTCGGTCTTAAGCACAAAGTGCGTCGCGGGGTTACCGAGCGTCACGATGATATCGGGCCAAATGCTTCGAATCTGCTCACGCAAAAACGGTGAACAGGCCAGCACTTCCTCGGGCCGAGGATTGCGATTTCCCGGTGGGCGACACTTAAGCACGTTGGCAATGTAGACGTCTTCGCGCTTGAGGCCAGCCAGCGACAGGATGCCGTTGAGATCCTCGCCCGCCGCCCCCACAAACGGTTCGCCTTGCAGATCCTCGTTACGCCCCGGCGCCTCGCCGATAAACATTACGCGGGCGTGGGGGTTTCCCACGCCAAACACGATGTTATGGCGCGACTGATAGAGCTGGCAGAGATGACAGTCGCCTAAAACAGCCTCAATCTCCTCGAGCGCAACCTCGCGCGGCGCCTGGTGACTATGTCCGGGGATGTGCATGACACCCATAGTGGCTCCTACACGTAGACCTTGTCGAGACGCATGCCAAAGCCGCAAGCAACCTCGTAGTTAATCGTGCCGCGCAGGCGAGCCATCTCGTCCATGGTAATCTCGGCATCACCATCGCGGCCGACAATGATCATCTCGTCGCCATGCTCGGCCTCGGGAATCTCATGCGCCGGATTGGACTGGATGGCGACCATAAACTGGTCCATGCAGATGTTACCCACCTGACGAATGCGTTCACCGCGATACAGCACGTCCATACGATTGGAGAGCGTACGCGAAAGACCATCGGCATAACCGATCGGCAGCGTGCAAATCTGAACGCGTGTGCGCGGTACGCGGTAGGTAAAACCGTAGCCCACGCCCTCACCCATCGCAGGATGCGCCACACGCGTCACGCGCGCATGGACGCTCATAACAGGATCGAGCTTCATCACGCGGCCGCTCAGCTCGCATGGCTGCATGCCGTACAAGCCAACGCCGGCGCGAATCATATCAAAACGCATCGAGGGATCGAGCATCGAGGACGGCGTGTTGGCACAGTGCACGATGCCGCACTCAAAACCCGCGTCCTTAATGGCTTGAACGGCTTCGGTAAAGCGTTGGCACTGCAGTTTGTAGTCCCAACCCGAAGGTTCATCGGCCGTGGCGAAGTGCGTAAATACGCCATCACACTGGATACCGCGATGGAAGCTAATGCCACGAACAAAGTCGAGCACCTGCGTGTAGTGAACACCGATGCGGTTCATACCCGTCTCGATGGCTAGATGGTACTTGCCAACCTTGCCTGCCGCGACAGCGCACTCGCCATAGGCAAGGGCGAAATCGGACGTATAGACCGAAGGCATAATGTCAAACTCAAGCAGTGTGGGGATAGCCTCGATAGGCGGCTCGCTTAGGATCAGGATGGGTTTTGTGATCCCGCCCTGTCGAAGCTCAACGCCTTCACTAACCGTCGCCACGGCAAACATGTCGGCACCGGCCGAATACATGATTTTGGCGCACTCGACGGCACCATGGCCATAGGCATCGGCCTTGACCACGCAGCACAGTCGCTGACGTGGATCGAGCAGATTCTTGTAAGCCCTCGTGTTGCGGCGAAGCGCCCCTCGGTCAATCTCAACCCAGGACCAGCGCGTCAAATCGGCTTTATTCATGATTAGTCATCCGACCCTTCGTCCATGATTCCCAGATCATCGAGTGCATCCTTTGCCGCCAATTCCATGGCAGGACCGATCAAGTCGATCAGGTCGGTTGCAATAACACTCTTCTCACCATACTCCGTCGCCGCGGCAAAACCCGCGTAGCTGTGAAGCGCAACGGCATACGAATACAGCAGCTCCCAGCGATCCATCTCATCACGCATGGTAGCCAGTGTGCCAGCCAAAATGCCCGCAAGAACATCGCCCGAACCGGCAGTCGCCAACGACGCCGGACCCGAGAGCGGCAAAAGCACGCGCTCAACGCCACAGATAGCCGTCGTCGGCCCCTTGGCAATAACTACGAGATTGTCGGAGCCAGCAGCCCAGACAACCTTCTGCGCGGCCGCAATTGCAGTCCCCAGATCGTTAACCTCGTCACCGGCAACCAAGCGCGAAAGCTCGCGATAGTGCGGCGTCATGACGAGCGGCTGCTCACGGCGGTACATCTCAGGGTTGCTATCGATACCGTCGATAGCAATCTTAGAAAGGCAGTTGAGCGCATCGGCATCGAGGATCAACGGCACATCAAGCTCTAACAAGCCCGAAACCACCTGCATGGCACCGGCAGACGTCGTCATGCCGGGACCGCACAGTACGCAGCTGTACTTCTTTGCAATCTCGCACACGGTCATACGAGCAGCGGCACCAAAAGAGCCGCGGGAATCGGACGGAATAGCAAAAACCGGAATCGAGGGAAGTGCCATACGAATAAGATTGGCGCACGCATCGGGTGTCGCGACAGCCACATAGCCGGCACCCGCGCGGGCAGCAGACTTGGCGGCCATGATGGCAGCGCCAGGATACTGCGCCGAGCCGGCAACAATAAGGACGGAACCGCGAGAATACTTATCGATATTCGTGGGCAGCGGAGCAAAGAAATCCACCAGGTCACCGGGCTCGACAATCTCGGCGGCATGATCGACATCATCGATGACCTCATCAAGGCGATCATAGAGGCTACCGCACACCAGATCACCGGCGTACTCGGGGCCATCAGCGCTGTAGAGGCCAATCTTGGGCGTGATCATCGTGACGGTACGCTCGGCACGGATGCAGTCGTCGTCGACAACACCGGTTTCGGCATTCAAACCCGAAGGAACATCGATGGACACCACATGGTCGGCGCAGTCGTTAACCGTCGGAATCCAGATGGAAAACGGCGCACGCAGGTCACCGTGGAAACCGGTACCAAAAATAGCGTCAACAACAACGTCGGCCTTATCGATCAAAACCTCAAGCTCATCTCGTGAGGGACCGACGCACACATGTACGTCACGACCGGCGGTACGGCGGGCAACATGGCGAGCCAGAGCGGCGGGAATCTCATCCGGCTCAACCGGAGACACGATATCCACGTCAACGCCCTTATGACTCAAGATATCAGCCGCGACCCAGCCGTCGCCACCGTTGTTGCCAAAACCGACCAGAACAAGGACGCGATCGGGATTGAGTTTTAGAATTTCAGTAGCAGCAAACTCACCCGCCAGTTCCATAAGTTCGGCCTTCGAAGTTCCTTCGCGTTCGATAATATCCTCGAGACGAACGACTTCCTCGGTACTCAAAACCGGTTTCATCTATGCTCCTAGCGTATCTCGCGAAGCATCGCCCAGGTGCTCCGTTAAAGCTGAATTTTGCAGTTGCTCAAGCTCATCTAAAACCGAGCGAGCCTCTTTAAACGTTTGTGCAACGCGTTCCTTGGTGCTCACCTTTTCTTCCTTAGGCTTAGGTCGAGCATCCTCGGTGATCGCAATGGCATTGGCTACGGCCAAATCACCCGTCAAGGTAATGGAAAGCGCAACTTCAACGACACCCAACTCTTGAGCAATCTTGAGCGCTCGACCTGAAAGCACTGCTTTAGGCTTTCCGAGGTTATCACGCGTTACCGAGACGTCTTTGCGGCCGACGCCCTGGCTAAAGCCCGTACCAAGAGCCTTGAGAACCGCTTCACGAGAAGCAAAACGGCTCGCATAGTGCGCCGCAGGACGCGATGAAGCGTCGCAATATGCGCACTCTTCTTCGGTAAACACACGCCGAGCAAACGACGGCGTCTTTTCAAGGATTGATTTCATGCGGGAAATCTCGACGATATCAACGCCGATACCAGCTTCAGCCATGTTCACCTCCATATTGCACAGACTAAGTTATTGTAGCCCGTTAACGGAAGATGCGACAAACGAGGGTCATAAAACACAGCGAGTTTGTTAGATCTGACTTAAAATCAGAACCACCCTTAAAAAGGGTGGTTTGCTCTTAGGGTATAACCCACGGGCC
>CAUEPS010000034.1 GCA_959019775.1 uncultured Collinsella sp. | reverse complement strand
CGGCAGCGCCAACGACATGGGCATGGACGTCATCGCCCTGCAGGACCTGCCGCAGTACACGGTGTAGTGTGACCTGTCCGGCCGGGGCGGGAGACGAACACTTTCTCTCGGAAACTGGGCTTCGCGAAGTTTTCCGAGAGAAAGGTCCGTCTCCCGCTCCGGCCTGCGGTGACTCGGTTGCACCGTGTGCTGCCGAAGGGGCTTTGCGCGATGACTAGGGCTGAATAAAAAGTGAGTGTGGGATCCGCCGTTCGTTCGAACGGCGGATCCCACGTTAATATTTCAGCCAATGTACGTCATGGCAATTCCCGGTAGGTCGCAGGGTGGCGGCTGAGCCTTTCCCTCGGGAAACTTCGCGAAGCCCAGTTCCCGAGGGAAAGGCTCAGCCGCCACCACAAAGACCGCAGGGACGGGAGCAGCTATACTACTCTCAGTAGTTAAGGGTCGCGGATTCGCCGCGTCACCGCTCTCAACAGGAGGTCTTTGTTTATGGCAGATCAGAAGCCGGTTGTCGGGATCATCATGGGCTCCAAGTCCGATTTGGGCGTTATGGAAGGCTGCACCGCCGAGCTCGAGGCACTGGGCGTGCCCTATGAGCTCGTGATTGCAAGTGCACACCGCACACCGGCGAAGGTCCATGAGTGGGCCTCGACCGCTGCCGACCGCGGCATCAAGGTGATTATCGCTGCCGCCGGCAAGGCTGCTCACCTGGGCGGCGTCGTGGCTGCGTTTACGCCGCTGCCGGTCATCGGCGTGCCTATGAAGACGAGCGATCTGGGTGGTATGGACTCGCTGCTGTCGATGGTGCAGATGCCTTCGGGCGTGCCCGTTGCCTGTGTTGCCATCAACGGTGCCAAGAACGCTGCCATCTACGCCACGCAGATCCTGGGCGCCTGCGACCCCGAGTACCGCAAGGTTATCGAGAAGATGAAGCAGGAGATGGCTGACGCCTAAGCGCTCTGCCAGTCCATTTGCAGCATAAGGAGAGCCATGTCTGACTATCAGGGAAAGCGTTTTTCGGCTTCTCGGATTCCCGATCCAGCCAAGTCGGGAGCAGCCCGCGCACCGCAGCAGGGTCGGACATCCTCTCCTCAGCAGCCGCGCGCGCCGCGCCCCGTGACGCCGGCGAAGCATCGCCGTCAGGATACGCCGGCTGCATATCGTCCTTCGTCATACAGTACGGCCAAGAAGTCACCTCGCTCTTCGGCGCATGCCGCGCCATCAAGCTATACCGAGCCGCCGCGCAAAAAGCGCCGCTCCGTCATTCCCATTCTGCTCATCATCATCGGCATTGGCCTGATCGTTGCTGCGGCCGCTATCTTTATCAACGCGCAGATTGGCTACAAGCAGGCGAGCGAGTCGTATCAAAAAATCGAAAAGCAATATGTGAGCGACAAGGACGCCAGCGGCGTGCCGATTATCGATTTCAATGCGCTTGCCCAGACAAATCCCGAGGTTGTGGGTTGGATTTACGCGCCCGGCACCAACATCAACTACCCCGTGGTGCAGACCAACAACAACTCCAAGTACCTCAACACGCTATTCGACGGCACCGCTAATGCCTCGGGAGCCATCTTCTTGGATAGCGACGACACCGCGCCCGGCATGGTTGATCAGCAGACCACGATCTACGGCCACCACATGAACGACGGTTCGATGTTCAACGTGATTTCGGATACGACCGATCAGGCGACGTTCGACAGCATGGAATACGTGTACTACATCACGCGCGATGCGACGTATAAGTTGCGCCCGCTGGCGACCAAGGTGGTCGAGGACACGTATGCCAAGGCGCGCACGCCCAACTTTGAGGGCGATGACGGACTGAAGAATTACCTGTCCGAGATGCTCGACGGCGCCTCTGCCGTGGCGAGCGATGCCACCGATCGTGCCGCTTCGGCAACCAAGGTCGTAACGCTTGTGACTTGCCGTTCGCTGTCATTTAGCAATACGCGCGCAGTCATGGTGCTCACGCCGGTCGAGGAATAAAGTGTCCGGGAGCCCCGTCCCAAAAGATTACCCTGGAAATCAAAAGGAGAAATGATGCTTGAGAACGGCAAATCGATGCCTTCGGTTGATGCTTGGCTGCGCGAAGCCAAGGCCGATGCTTCGGCGGCTGATTGTGGGATGTACCTGACACACAACGGCGTGGTGCGTGCGACGCCTAAGTCCGAGGTGCGTGGGATCGAGACAAATGGTGTGGCGCCTGGACATAAGGTGGGCGGCATGGTGTTCGGCTTCGATGCCGAAAAGGTGCAGGCCGCCATCGAGGCAACGCGCACGATGCCGGGTATCGGCTATGTGCGCGTGTGGCTGGCGAGCGGCGAGCTTGCCGTGGGCGACGACATCATGCTCGTACTCATCGGCGGAGACATTCGCCCACATGTGGTCGACGCACTGCAGGCGCTCGTCGGTACCATCAAAAATGAGTGTGTGAGCGAGGTCGAGCGCGAGGCGTAAGGCCGGCAGCAGCACTCGCCAACAAAAAGCCCACTGGCAGTTCATCAGTCTACCAGTGGGCTTTTCGGTGTGTTGGAAAATCTCGGCATTGCATGGCGCTACACGCGCGTCGTATCCTTGGGGCTCATGGTCATGCTCTGGAAGCGATTCTCCATAAAGTCATTATCGAAGTACTTGCCGTAGAACTGCGCGACGGGAATATCCGGCTCCGTGCCGTTGACGCGCTGGTACCAGTAGTCGAGCGACTGCAGTGTCATAACGCCATCGACCAGCATAATGATGGTGAAGATGACGGTAGCCGAGTAGCGGCTCTTCCACGGAATCATGTTGATGAGCTTGAGCAGCCTCGGCAGCAGCAGCTTGATCCAGATGAGGCCACCCAGGCCCCACAGACAGGCGAAGCCCGTGCAGGTGCGTCCGCCCGTGAGGACCACGAGCGGGTCGGGCATACCGAACAGCGTTATGTGCGAGTAGCTCCACGAGACCACGCCAAACGCGGTCTGCATAAACCAGCCCACGAACACCTCAAAGCTGGCGCCGAGCAGGGCGCTCACCAGGAAAATGATGATGGGGTTCTTTTTATAGAAGCGGTTGAGCACCATGGTCATGAGCACGGCACCAAAGCCGTAGATGGGGCTGAAGGGGCCAAACAGCATACCGGCGCGGTCCTGGTAGACACCCGGATCGTTGACGGTCATATGCCAGATATCCTCCAGGACCAGGCCGAGCACGCAGCAGACAAAGAATACCCAGAACAGGTTGAAGTAGTTGAGCTTGATGTAGCCCTCGCCGGTTTCATCGCGCCCGAGCATGCCCTCGGCGGCGGCGTCGCGGTCGAGCATCTCCTGCAGGCGGCGCTGCAGCTCGCGCTCCTGGCGCAGTGTGGGGTCGACGGTGGCCGAAAGCGCGACGAGGATGCCGAGCTGGATGGCAGGGCGCAGCAAGAAGGGCCCGATGCCCTGGAGCATCACGTCAACCAAAAGCTCGACGACGGTAAACGCGATAAGGATATAGGACAGACGGGCGGCATTGCGGCGCTGGTTCTTGATGAGGTCCAGGCCAAAGATGATCAAGATGACGGCACTGGCAGCCGAGAGCATGATGCCGGCGACAATCAGTCCGACCGCGACGAGCGTGTTGTCGCCGAGCTTGGCGGCGGCGTTGCCGTTGATGAGTGCGGTGATGACCTGCCACATAAAGGCGCCGACCGACGGGAGCGTGCCCACGCCGGACAGGATGCACAGGACGGCGTATACCTTAATGATGAGGGGGATCTTCTTGACCTCCGTGGCGCTGGGGACGCTGGGGTCGAGTTCGTTTCGATCCATACATAACCTTTCTCGTTTTGCTGTAGGTACAAGGATACGCCGCCGACCTGCCAAAAGACAGGACGAACGTCCCAATTGCAACAATGTAAGTCCTAACGGCGGGCGAAGCGTGGCGTAGTGAGGGTCGGCGTGGCACTGCCACCCACGTCGTGAAGCCAAATAAATGTTTGGCAACAAAACTGATTATTAGCTCGGTGGGCTTTTAAAAAGCGCTGCTCATGCGCTGGGGAGCGCGTCGCGCCGTGCGTATAATAAGGCGGGTAACGCCAAAATACGAGGCTCTGAGGGGATGCCATGTCTCAAGAAACCATCCGCGCGGCCGAGCGCGCCGCGGGACAGGTGAAGACCATGTCGACGTATGATCCGGACTCCGACCAGCTGCATGAGGAATGTGGCATTTTCGGCGTATGGGCGCCCGATCGCGATGTGGCTCGACTGACGTACTTTGGCCTGCGTGCGCTGCAGCACCGTGGCCAGGAATCGGCGGGAATCGCCGTGGGTGACGGCGGCACGGTTATGGTCCGCAAGGATCTGGGCCTGCTCGACCGTGTGTTCTCCAACGCCGACCTGTCGACGCTCTCCGGCCAGCTGGCCGTGGGCCACGTGCGCTATGGCACCGCCGGCGCCAAGAGCTGGGAAGCCTCGCAGCCGCACCTCTCTACCATCAATAGCGTCATTATCGCGCTCGCGCACAACGGCACCCTCGTCAACACCGACGAGCTGCGCCGCCAGCTGATCGAGCTGGGCGTGCCGTTCCTCTCCAACTCGGATTCCGAGGTCGCGACCAAACTCATCGGCTACTTTACTCAGCGTACAGGCCATCTGCGCGAGGGCATTCGCAAGACCATGGAGCTTGTGCGCGGCGGCTACGCCATGACGCTCATCAACGAGCAGGCGCTTTACGCATTCCGCGATCCGCACGGCATTCGCCCGCTTGTGCTGGGCAAGCTGGTGGACGAGGGCCTGGACCAGGCCGATGCCGCATCCGTTTCGCAGCTGCCGTCGCAGGACGGCGCCGCGACGGTCGACGCCACCACCCATGTCACCCGCGCCGGCGGCTGGGTCGTCGCCTCCGAGACCTGCGCACTCGATATCGTGGGCGCCGAGTATGTCCGTGATGTCCGTCCCGGTGAGATTTTGCGTATCAGCGCCGAGGGCCTTGTGTCCGAGCAGGGCGTGCCTGCCGCCGAAGAGCCTGCTAACTGCATCTTTGAGCAGGTCTACTTCGCCCGCCCCGATTCCATCATGAACGGCAAGAGCGTCTACGCCTGCCGTTATGACATGGGTCGTCAGCTGGCACATGAGGAGCCCGTCGAGGCCGACCTAGTCATCGGCGTGCCCGACTCCGGCCTGCCGCCCGCGGAGGGCTATTCGCACGAGAGCGGCATTCCCTTTGGCGAGGGCCTCATCAAGAACCGCTACGTGGGACGCACGTTTATCGAGCCCACGCAGGAGCTGCGTGCCATGGGCGTGCGCATGAAGCTCAACCCGCTGCGTGACAACATCGAGGGCAAGCGCCTGGTCGTCATCGATGACTCCATCGTCCGCGGCACCACCATGGTGCAGCTCGTCAAGATGCTGCGCAACGCCGGCGCCAAGGAGATTCATATCCGCATCAACTCGCCCGAGGTCATCTGGCCGTGCTTCTACGGTATCGATACCGACGTGCAGTCGCAGCTTATCAGCGCCAACAAGACGGTCGACGAGATTTGCGAGTACATTGGCGCCGATTCGCTGGCCTTCCTTTCGGTCGAGGGCCTGCTGAAGGTCATGCCCAAGGGCGGTTACTGCGATGCGTGCTTTACCGGCCGTTATCCCGTGGCGATTCCCGAGAGCTTTGGCCGCGACAAGTTCATGGAGGGCTTTAAGCCCCGCAACCTGGACAAGCCGCTGTACTTTGACGACGACGCCGTGGTCGAGAAATACGACGACCGCAGCTGGGAAGAGGAGCACGGCGAGGCCTAAAACCCGCCATGTGAGGACAGGTTTATTTTGGTAGGTTTTACCTGCCGTTTTGTTGATATGACGGCGCGTGCTGTTATGGTGCGCGCCGAAATGAACGCAACTATGAACACCGTTTGGCGCCCGCGCGGCGCCACGGTAGTGGGAGAGGAAGGCTCAGATGAGCGACAGCAAGCATGTGACGTACGAGGACGCCGGCGTCGATACCGCTGAGGGCGGACGTGCCGTCGACGCTATTAAGCAGATGGTCAAGGACACCAACCGCCCCGAGGTTATCGGCGGCATCGGTGGCTTTGGTGGCCTGTTCTCGGCCGCCGCGCTTAAGGATATGGAAGACCCGATCCTGATCAGCGGCACCGACGGCGTGGGCACCAAGCTCGTGCTCGCCCAGATCATGGACCGTCACGAGACGGTGGGCCAGGACCTGGTCGCCATGTGCGTCAATGACATTTTGGCTTCGGGCGCCGAGCCGCTGTTCTTCCTGGATTACGTTGCCATCGGTCACATTGAGGCCGAGCACATGGCAAAGATCATCAAGGGCGTGGCCGACGGCTGCAAGCTCGCGGGCTGCGCGCTCGTGGGCGGCGAGATGGCCGAGCACCCGGGCGTCATGGCCCCCGCCGATTACGACCTTGCCGGCTTTACCGTGGGCGTCGTCGACCGTCCCAAGATGCTCGACCCCGCGAACGTTCGCCCCGGCGATGTGATCCTGGGCCTGCCCTCCACCGGCGTGCACTCCAACGGATACTCACTCGTGCGCAAAGTCATCGGTGTCGACGGCATCAAGCCGGGCACGCCCGAGGCTGCCGCTAAGGCCGAGGAGCTAAGTCGTCCGCTCGAGGAGCTCGGCGGCGCTTCGCTGGCCGACGCCCTGCTGGCCCCCACGCGCATTTATGTGAAGCCGATTCTGGAGCTGCTCCGCGGTGGCGCCAACGTTCATGCCATTGCCCATATCACCGGCGGCGGTATTACCGAGAACCTCAACCGCGCGCTCGCCGACGACGTCGACGCCGTGGTCACCCGCAACGGCGCCGAGATGGGCTGGGATGTTCCGCCCGTCATCACCTACGTGTCGCGTCAGGCCGAGCTTGCGCCCAACGAGGCATGCAAGACCTTCAACATGGGTGTCGGCCTGTGCCTGATCGTCGCCCCCGAGGACGAGGCTGCCGTGACCGAGGCTCTGGTCGCGCTAGGCGAGAAGCCGTTCCGCGTGGGTGAGTGCGTCGAGGGCTCCGGTAAGGTCGTGTACTCCGATGAGCGCTAACGAGCAGATGGCTGCTGCCGAGGGCCTGGGCTTTGTACCCTACACCCGTCCGACCGGCACCGATACGGCCGAGCCGCTTAAGATTGGCGTGCTTATCAGCGGTTCGGGTACCAACCTGCAGGCGCTGATCGACCTGATCGCCGCCGGCAAGCTCAACGCCTCGATTGAACTTGTGGTGTCGAGCCGCCCTTCGGCCAAGGGCCTGCAGCGCGCCGAGCGTGTGGGCATCCAGACACTCACGCTGTCCAAGGATGTCTATGCCGACCCCATCGCCGCCGACGAGATCATCGCGCATGAGCTGCTCGAGCGCGGCTGCGAGTACGTGGTGATGGCCGGTTACATGCGCATGGTGCACACGCCGCTGCTGGCGGCGTTTTCCAACCGCGTGGTTAACCTACACCCGGCGCTGCTGCCGAGCTTTACCGGCGCCCATGCGATTGACGATGCGTTTGCCCGCGGCGTCAAGGTGACCGGCGTGACCGTGCACTTTGCCAACGAGATCTACGACAACGGCCCCATCATCGCCCAGCGTGCGCTGGCTGTCGAGGAGGGCTGGGACGTCGATACGCTCGAGGAGCACATCCACGCGATCGAGCATGTGCTGTATCCCGAGGTCGTGCAGATGCTCGCCGACGGCCGCGTTCACGTGCTGGAGAGCGGCAAGGTCGCAATTGACGCGCCTCGCGGCTAGCGGCGCACAGTACAATTTAGCCGAGTAGTCAGGGTGGTCATTGGCGCCAAGGCGCAAGTGGCCACCCTTTGTTTTAGGTAGTCACCTGCGACGTTCTTCAATGACTAGTCGTTTAAGAGCGTCCCAGGTGACTAGGTGAGAGAGGTGAGCGCATGGCGGATAACGAAGCGCTGTTTACGCCTGAGCTGGTGTTTTTTGATTGGGAGTGTGCGACGCCGGATGAGGTGTTCGCGCGGCTCGAGGGCGAGCTTGCACCACGTGGCTACATTGCATCCGGTTGGCTTGACGCCGTTCGCACGCGCGAGGATGCCTATCCCACGGGTCTTGCCATGCCGGCGGCAAACATTGCCATTCCGCATACCGATCCGGGGTTTGTGGCCAAGCCCTATATCGCGGTGGTGAAGCCCGCCGCGCCCGTGACATTTAACGCTATGGCTGGCATGGGCGCTCCGGTGCCGGCGCAGATCGTCATCAATCTGGGCATCGCAGAGCCGGGCGGTCAGGTCGAGGCCCTGCAGGCGCTCATGAACATCTTTATGGACGCCGATGCCGCAGCCGACGTGCTCGGCCAGACCACGTCCCAGGGCATGGTCGACGCCATCCGCCGCCACTTCTAAGGTGGGGCTGAGTCGGCACTTGGGGACGTTCCTTTTCTGCCGGCAGTAAGGGACAGTCCCCAAGTGCCAAGTGCCGCATCTGTCCCCTTTGCACCTAAATGGTGCAGATTAACCTGTCCCCAATGCACCAAGCGTGCCGCGGGGGCTGCGTTGTGACACAATGGCGTTTGTTCGATTCGTTATGCGAAAGGCCAACTATGGCAAATAAGAAAAAGAACTCCGAGGCCGCGCCGACGCCCGAGCAGCAGGCTCGCGCTGCCTCCAGCTCTCGCAAGAAGCAGCGCAAGACCTATGTGTCCAAGACCGTCAAGATTGTCCTGGTGGTTATCGGCGTGCTGGCGATGCTGCTTTCCGTCTCGGCCATGGCGTGCTCCGGCCTGATGTCGCAGACCGAGGACACTAGCTCTGGCTATAAGCTCACTGGTGGCGTGGCTGCTACCATCAACGGCACTAACCTCACCGAGGACACCGTGACCAAGCAGATCATGAGCATGCGCACGTCCTACGGCTACACCAAGGACAAGGACTGGGCACAGTACTTGGTCGACAACGACCTCACACCCAAGAAGTACCGCAAGCAGCTCATCGACTCCTACGCGCAGCAGATTCTGCTTCAGCAGGCGCAGAAGGAAAACGGCGTGACGGTGTCGGACAAGGAGGTCGAGAAGGCTTGGAAGGACGCGTGCAAGAGCGCGGGCGGCGCCAAGACCTTTAAGAAGACGCTTAAGACCTACGGCTACACCGAGGACACCTACAAGGATTCGCTCAAGGAGAGCCTGGCGCAGCAGAAGCTCAAGGATGCCGTGGCACCCACCAGCAAGCCCAAGGACAGCGAGATTGTCGACTACATCAATGAGAACCTGTCCAACTACAACGACGCCCGTCGTTCGTCGAATATCCTGATCAAGGTCGATTCCGACGCATCTGACGAGGACAAGGCTGCCGCCAAGGCCAAGGCGCAGGAGTGTCTGGACAAGATCAACTCCGGCGAGCTGAGCTTTGAGGACGCCGTGGAGCAGTACTCCGACGATACCGGCTCCAAGGATAAGAAGGGCGATGTGGGCTGGGACAAGCTCACCACCTTCGTCGACAGCTACCAGGCGGCGCTCGAGGGGCTCAACAAGGGCGATGTGAGCGACGTCGTCGAGTCGACCTATGGTTATCACATCATCAAGTGCACCGACTACTTCCATGCCGATAATCAGGTTGATGACATTAAGCAGGTGCCCAAGGACATCAAGAAGTACGTCTCCAACGTAGTGAAGACGCAGGCGGCAAGCACCGCGTACAGCGAGTGGCTGGAGCAGTACAAGAAGGACGCCGACATCACCGTTAACCCCATGCCCAAGGACGTGCCGTACAACGTCAGCCTGAAGGGCGTCACCAAGAGTTCGACCGACGATTCGTCGACGACTGAGTAATCATGGGGCGGCGCTCGTACGAGTGCCGCTCACACTATTGAGGAGGATTTACAGATGACCAACGAAGAGCTGCAGAAGGAAATGATCGCGGCCATGAAGGCTAAGGACAAGGTTCGCCTGTCCATCATTCGCCAGGTTAAGGCCGAGGTGAAGAACATCGAGGTCAACGAGCGTCGTGATGTGACCGAGGAAGACGTCAACAGCATGATCAAGCGTCTGATTAAGCAGACGAGCGAGACGCTGGAGATGTCCATCAAGGCCGGTACCGACCAGGAGCGTACCGACAACCTGACCGAGCAGGTCAAGATTCTGGAGAGCCTGCTGCCCGCGCAGGTTTCGGGTGAGGAGCTCGAGGCCCTGATCGAGCAGGTCATCGCCGAGCTGGGTGCGACCTCTAAGAAGCAGATGGGCCAGGTCATGGGCGCTCTGGGCAAGGCCACTGGCGGCAACTTCGATAAGCCGGCCGCGGCAAAGATCGTCGGTGCAAAGCTTGCGTAATTTGTTACGCGGTTTTACCAAACCGCGTAACGGCTCGACGCTGCAAACCCGTACACGCGGCAATCTGACGTTCAATTTCAAGGGCGCGACCATAAGGTCTGCGCCCTTTCATTTCACGTCACCTTGCTCGCGTGTACGGGTTTTCGCTCATATGACCCAATCCGCTGTCAAGAGCCACAATGGCCCCGCCGACCGCTT
>CAUEPS010000033.1 GCA_959019775.1 uncultured Collinsella sp. | reverse complement strand
GACGTGGTCATGAAGGTGAACCGTCGATGATCGACGAGGAGAACAAGTCCGCAACCATGCCCGAGACGCCAACTGTCCCCGCAGCTGCGCCGGCTCATGCCGCTCCAGCGCGCCCTGCGACCGTGGAGCCCGAGGACACGGTGTTCTCCCTGCCTCTTTCGCATGTAACTCAAGAATATCCGGCACTCGTCGATGACGAGGACGCCAGCACCGAGCAGCTCGACGCCCCCATCGGCGCGCACGCTGCCGAGCAGCCCGCGGAACCGGAGGCAGCGTCCGCACCGGCTCACTTTGCCGAGCCCGTCGCCGAGGCGATTAACGAGAGCGCTGCCGTGCTTGCAGCCCCCGAGCCTGCCGCGCCGGTATTCCCCGTCGCCCCGGCAAGCGAGGCGGCACCCGAATCTTCAACGCCTGCCGAAGTCGAGCAGCCCGTTGCCGCGCCCGCCGCAGCTCCCGAGCCCTCTGCTCAACCCCAGAGCACGCCCGCGCCGTCGCACTTTGCGACGCCCGAGCCGACGGCTGTCGAGCCGCAGCAGGACGGCGATCCCGTCGACCGCGTAACCGAAGATCTCAACCTTCCGGACATCTCCGACGCCGAGTCGGGAGACGATGCCGACACCGTCTCCCCCGGCGACACCGCCGAGATCGATGTCGCCGCCGTGGAGGCAAAGCTCAAAGATCCCGGCTCGACCATGAGCTTCGAGCCGCTGACCGACGAGCGCATCGAGACCGACTCGACCTACGACGCCGGCACCACCACGCAGCTTATGTGGGGCGCCCGCTCCGACGTCGGGTGCGTACGCCCACACAATGAGGACTCCTATCTGGTGCAGTCGCCGCTCTTTTGCGTGTGCGACGGCATGGGAGGACACGCCGCCGGCGAGGTGGCATCCTCCATCGCCGTCGAGACCATCGCCAAGACGGCGCCGCAGTCCGCCGACGCCGCGCGCCTGGCCGCAGCCGTTGAGGCCGCCAACGCCGCCGTGATCGAGGCCGCCCTCAACGGCCTGGGCAAACCCGGCATGGGATGCACGGCCACCTGCGCCTACATCGAAAACGACACGCTCGCCATCGCCCACGTGGGCGACTCGCGCGCCTACCTGCTCCACGAGGGTACGCTCATCCGCGTGACCCGCGACCACTCCTACGTGGAGGAGCTCGTGGATGCCGGCGAGATTACGGCCGACGAGGCCCGCGTCCACCCCAACCGCTCGGTCATCACCCGCGCGCTGGGCTCGGATCCCGCCATGTATGCCGACCACTTTACCCTGCACATCGAGGAAGGCGACCGCCTGATTCTGTGCTCCGACGGTCTTTCGAGCATGATTCCCGATAGCGATATCGAGAACATTGCTACGCAGTCCTCGAGCGCACAGATCTGTGTCGACAACTTGGTGGACGCGGCGCTCGCCGCCGGCGGCCACGACAATGTGACCGTGGTGGTCGTCGACCTGGTCGACGACGGCGTCATGCGCGAGGCAAAACGCGTCCGACGCCGAAATGTCACCATCGCCACCGTCTTGGCCCTTGTCTTTGTGCTGGTAGCAGGCATCTGGGCATACACGGGCGTCACCGGCTCCTATTACTTGGGAACCTACCACGGCAATGTCGCCGTCTGGCGCGGCCTGCCCGGCAAGACGCTCGGGGTCGAGCTCCACTGGCTCGAGAGCGAAACCAGCATCAAGCTGTCCGACCTGCCCGAAGACACGCAAAACCGCCTGAAGGCAGGCATTCCGCAAACGAGTGTCGACGATGCGCAGGACACCATTTCCAAGTACCGCCATCAGATTGACGAGGAGCAGACCCGTCAGGTGATTGACGCGCAAACGATTCGCAACAACACCGATCAGGAATCCACCTCCGAGTCAGATTCCGAGAAAACCGCCGAACAGTCAGCCGAGGCCGAAGCCTCTGATAAGAATTAGAAAGGGAGTGCCGCTTATGAGTCGCCGCAACACCGAACTGCTCTTGCTCATCGCCTCGGCGTTCCCCGTCATCCTGCTCTATGCGATGTACGTGCTCACCGCGGGTGCCACGATTTCCTTTGAGACGCTCGCCGTGCCGATCGGCCTGTTCGCCGCCTTCGCCGCGGCGCATATCGCCGTGCGCATCCTGGCGCCCGGCGCCGACCCCGCCATCCTGCCCATCGTCTTTGTGCTCTCGGGCATCGGCATCACATTCGTGACGCGCCTGGCCCCCGACCTCGCCATCTCGCAGCTCATCATCTTGTTTGTCTCGGTGGCGCTCATGGTGGGAACGCTCGCACTGGTCAAGAACCTCGACGTGGTCATGCGCTACAAGTACACCTTTGGCATTATCGGCATCATCCTGCTGATGCTGCCGATCTTTATCGGCACCACGATCTCGGGCTCCAAGCTGTGGATTCGCATCGCGGGCTTCACCATCCAGCCCGGCGAGTTCGCCAAGGTCTTCATCGTCCTGTTCCTGGCAGGCTATCTGGCCGAGAACCGTGAGCTGCTCTCCATCTCCAACCGCAAGATCCTGGGCCTCAAGATTCCGCGCCTCCGCCTGCTGCTGCCGCTGTTTGCCGTGTGGGGCGTGTGCCTGCTCATCGTCGTCTTCGAACGCGACCTGGGCTCGGCCGTCCTGTTCTACACCATCTTTTTGCTGATGCTCTATGTTGCCACGGGACGCTTTTCGTACGTCATCATCGGCCTTGCGCTGCTGGCCGTTGGAGCCGTGGGCGCCTACAAGTTCCTGTCTCACGTGCAGGTGCGCTTTCAGGTCTGGGTCGATCCGTTTAAGGACGCCCAGGGCCAGGGCTACCAGATTGTCCAGTCGCTCTTCTCGCTCGCCGACGGCGGCCTGGTTGGCGTCGGCATTGGCAACGGCATGGCAAACAACATCCCCGTCGTCGAGTCCGACTTTATCTTCTCGGCCATCGGCGAGGAAATGGGCCTTTTGGGCGGCGGCGCCGTGCTCATCCTGTTTATGCTTTTTGCCGTGCGTGGCCTCACCACGGCCGCCCGCGCCAAGTCCGACCTTGCCGCCTTTAGCGCGACCGGCCTTACGGCGGCCATCAGCTTCCAGGCATTCTTAATCGTTGGCGGCGTAACCCGCCTGATCCCGCTGACCGGCGTCACCCTGCCCTTTATGAGCCAGGGCGGCTCCTCGCTGCTGGCGAGCTTTATCATCGTCGCGCTGCTGCTGCGCGCCGGCGACGAGGCAACCGGACGCGAAGCCGAGCTCACCGGCACCGGCACCATGGCCGCCATCACCGATGATCAGGTCGCATCCGCCGCTGCCCCGACCGGTACGCGTTTTGCCAACGCACCTTCCTACAGCCACGGCAACCACTCTGCGGGTTCTCGCATGCGTCGTCGCCTGCTCGACACGCCAGAGTCCGGCGTGCTCGGCCGCGTTGCACTTGCCAACCGTCTGACTCGTGCCGTGTTTGCTTTCACGGCGCTGTTCGCCATCCTTATCGGCAACCTCACCTATGTCCAGGTCATCAAGGCGAAGGACTATCAGGACATGCCGACCAACAACCACACCATCGCCCGCTCCAAGTACATCCAGCGTGGCTCCATCATCACGTCCGACGGCGTGACACTAGCCGAGTCGCTGCAGCAGGAGGACGGCACCTACGCCCGCTCCTACCCCAACGGCAACATGGCCGCGCACGTGGTGGGCTACGTGAGCCAGCAATACGGCACCGCCGGCATCGAGAGCGTCATGAACGATACGCTCACCGGCTCCAAGGATTACTCCAGCTGGAACAACGCCATCGCATCGCTCGCGGGGCAGACCCAGCCGGGCAATACCGCCAAGCTCACCATCGACTCGCGCATCCAGACGGCTGCCGAGCAGGCGCTCAAGGGCTTTAAGGGCGCTGTGGTGGTCATGGATCCGCGTACCGGTGCGGTCCTCGCGTGCGCGAGCTCGCCCACCTATGACAACACCAACATCGATGCCCTGATGCAGTCGGGCGGTGGCGAGGACGGCTCCATGTACGACCGCGCCATGGACGCGCTCTACACCCCGGGCTCGACCTTTAAGGTCGTCACACTCTCCGCGGCGCTCGAAACCGGCACCGCCAGCCTTACCAGCACGTACCAGGCGCCCGGCTCCATGGATATTGGCAACGCGCCGGTCACCAACTATGCCAACGAGAGCTACGGAACCATCAGCCTGCAGCAGGCCTTCGCCGTGTCGTCCAACGTCGTCTTTGGCCAGGTGGCCAACGAGGTCGGCGCCAACTCGCTCGTCCAGTTTGCCAACGCCTTTGGCTACGGTCAAAAGCTCGGTCAGGATCTGACCACCGCGGCTTCCATCATGGCCGACCCGTCGCTTATGACCGAGTGGGAGACCGCTTGGGCAGGCGCCGGCCAGCCCGTCGGCATGGACCACACACCTGGCCCGCAGACCACCGTCATGCAGAATTGCGTGATCGCTGCCGCTATCGCCAACAGCGGCGTGGTCATGGACCCGTTCTTTGTGTCCCAGATACTCGCCCCGGACGGAACCGTGGTTAAGACCACGCAGTCCCGCTCGCTGGGCCAGGCTGTCAGCTCTGCCACGGCCGACCAGGTCAAGCAGGCCATGCTCGCCGTCGTCCAGTCCGGTACCGGCACCGATGCCCAGATTCCGGGCGTCAAGGTTGCCGGCAAGACCGGTTCGGCCGAGATCGGCGGCACCAACGTCAACTCTATGTTTGTTGGCTTTGCGCCTTACGATTCACCCACGGTTGCCATCTCGGTGGCCCTGGAGGATTACGACAAACACGACGTCAAGGCGGCCAAGATTGCCGGCATCGTCCTGACCGCGGCGCTCGCCGCACAGGGAGCGTGATGCCCGTGATCAAAGCGGATACTTGGGGCGCGCCGCGGCCGATGAGCTAGCGGCAACGCGCCACACGGCCCCAGCGGCCACACATTTGGTACTACACACATCGTTGAGCGAATAGTTATGTTAGGAGCAGGAATGGAACAGAGGGTCCTCGGGGGAAGATACCTCCTCAAGGATAAGGTGGGAACGGGCGGCATGGCGACCGTCTTCCGTGCACAGGATCAGGTCCTCGACCGCACGGTTGCCGTCAAGATCATGCTGCCGCAGTATGCCGGCGACGCCACCTTCGCCGCCCGCTTTAAGCAGGAGGCCCAGGCAGCTGCCGGCCTGTCCTCCCCCTATATCGTGGGCGTCTACGACTGGGGCAAGGACGGCGACACCTATTACATCGTCATGGAGTACCTGCGCGGTACCGACCTTAAGAGCGGCATCAAGAGCCACGGCGCCCTCGATCCCAAGAAGGTCGCGCAGATCGGCTCGCAGATCAGCTCCGCGCTTTCGGTCGCACACAAGCACGAGATCATCCACCGCGACATTAAGCCGCAAAACATCATGGTGCTGCCTGACGGCAACATCAAGGTAATGGATTTTGGCATCGCACGCGCCAAGAACAGCCACCTCACGCAGGATAACAACGTGCTGGGCACCGCCCACTATGTAAGCCCCGAGCAGACCCGCGGCCAGGACCTCGGCCCCACCTCGGATATCTACTCGCTGGGTGTCGTCATGTACGAGTGTGCCACCGGCCGCGTACCCTTTGACGGCGACGACGCCATCTCGGTCGCGCTCAAGCAGGTCAACGAGCTCCCCATCCCGCCGAGCCAGATCAACTCCGGCGTCGATGCCGACCTGGAGCGCATCATCCTCAAGTGCATGGAGAAGGACCCGACAAACCGCTTCCAGACGGCCGACGAGCTGCGCCAGGTGCTCAACAGCTACCTGTCCGGCCGTGCCGTCAACGTCTCGGAGCCCACGCGCATCATCGGTGCCGCCGGCGACCTGGGTGCCACCAAGACCCGCGAGCTTTCCGACTCAACGCGCGCTATGGTTCGTCCCGTCTCGGGCGTGAGCGGTCAGAATACCGCCCGTAGCGCTGTCTCGGGCTCCACGGGCTCCTACGAGGTCGAGAAGCCTAAGTCCAACAAGAACAAGATCATCGCCGCCGTGATTGCCGCCGTCGCCGTGATTGGCGTGGTGGTGGCCTTTGCCACGGGCATGTTCAGTGGCGAACAGGTCACGGTGCCCGACGTGCTGGGCAAGGACCAGGAAACCGCTATTGAGCTGATCAAGGAAGCCGGCCTTGAGGTTGGCACCGTCGACCAGAGCTACAACGACGATGTCGACGAGGGAAAGGTCGCCGAGCAGACCCCCAACGGCAACACCAAGAAGGCCAAGGGCACAAGGGTGAACCTGGTAATCTCCAAGGGCCCTAAGCCCTCCGAGAAGGTTGAGGTTCCGCAGCTCGTCGGCCTGACCAAGGACCAGGCCGAGGCCGCACTGGCAAGCGTGGGCCTGAAGGGCAGCGCTTCGGAGGAAGCCAATGAGGCCGAAGAGGGCCAGGTCTTTGAGCAGAGCACTGCTGCCGGCAAGGAGGTCGAGAAGGGCACGACTATCTCGTACAAGGTCTCTGGCGGCCCGGACACCACCTCGGTGCCCGATCTGACCGACATGACCGAGGCCCAGGCGCGCAACGCTCTCGACATGGCTGGCTTTGGCGTCGACGTGAGCTACCAGGAAAACGACTCGGTTACCGAGGGCACCGTAATTAGCTGGAACCCCAGCGGCAAGCAGAAGCCCGGTGCCACGATCACCGTCGTCATCGCCAAGAAGTCCGGCAAGGCCAGCGTCCCGGGTAACCTGTACGGCAAGAGCATCTCCGCCGCCGTCACCGCGCTCAACAACGCCGGTTTCTACAACATCGCATTCTGCGATCAGAACGGCAACCCCGTGAGCGGCAACGAAAACGCCACCGTTACGGGCGTCTCCCCCACCGGCAAGCAGTCCACCGACAGCACGATCACGCTGACGGTTTCCATCTCCGGTTCCGGCGACGACTCCGAGTCTAGCAACTAACGTCGATCGCTTGTTGCTCCGAGCGGCTTAGACCGCAAACACATTCGCTCAGAAGCGCCCGCTTGCTCCCCCAGCAAGCGGGCGCTTTGTGTGTCTCAGTAGACATCTGGTGATTTGATTTGGAAAATGTGGACGGACCCGCAGCCGGACGGGTAGAATGTTTCTAGAAAACGACGCATCCCGCGTAAGTGTTAAGGAGCGCGGGCGGCCTAGTTTTCTAACGTGTTAAACGGCCGGGCTGCAACCCCGGCCGTTTTTATTTGCGCTTGCGGCGCAAACGCCGAGAACCGTCCGCACCGCGCGTGCGCCTACGGACCTTAAACCGAACCTCATACGAATCAAGAAACGCAATGATGAACGTGCCGACCGTCGCAAGGGCGGCGAGCGCGTTAAGGAATTTCAGCAATTGGGGACCTCCGATCAAGTCTTCGGCCGCCCGCGCACGGGATGCGTCGCACACACGATTCTAACCGATGCAGCCCTGATGATGCGGGCGACGGGAAGGGTGGCGCGGGCGGAGCTAGACGAAATGCTACCCATATTGGTGACGCGGGCGTCGACGGCCCGAATCCGGCCCTTAGACCAGAAGAGCCCGGCACCATAGCGGTACCGGGCTCGGTCAATCTCTGGTGCCCCCGGGCGGATTCGAACCGTCGACACCCGCTTTAGGAGATATGATTTAATGCTCCCCCCTACCATTCATCAAACATCATTGAACACCATATAACCGCAGATAAACACAGCAGTTTGTGTCTTTTGCCTCTGATAGCTGCGACTACGCTTTTACAAACATATTACTAACGGCTTTAGCTAAACTGCACTCAATGAATTGTTGAAAACTCATCAATGAAACGGAGTGCAAAGATGTCAGAACAACCACTCATTAGCGGAAGAGGCACGTGTTGGAAAGACAAGAGGTCGCCTAACACCTATCGCTATTATTTTTCACTTGGAATCAAGGACCCTAAGACGGGACGCTACAAACGATCCCCAACTTATACGGTTCACTGCAAGACTAAAACAGAGGCAAAGGCTGCAATGCAGGCCAAGCTGGCAGAAATCAACTCTTCTGGCACGGTCTCTAAAACTAAAAAGCCAACTCTGCTTGCATCCTACTGCTGGGCCTTTCATGAAAATAGGGACACCGAGCTTGCGCCAACGAGCTATGAAAGAGAAGCATACGATTGCAGGCATATCGAAGACCTATTCGGTGCGTTTCAGACAATTGAGGGGCTGACTCCCGATCTAATCGAAGAAACATATGCCGAAGCTCGTCGCACGGGAAAATACAAGCCATCGGAGCTTGTGCGGATCAACGCGAAGTTGCGTCAAATTCTCTCGAATGCAGTCGCGAAGCGAATAATTGACCGAAACCCCTGCGCTACCGTTCACGTTCGCAGACCACGCAACAAAAGAGAATCACTGACAATCGACCAGGTAGCTACCCTATGCACACATCTTCAACACATTGAGCTCACCGCCGAAGCTGTTGGTACGCTAGTACTAGTGTATACGGGTATGCGGAAAGGCGAGATGTTGGGCCTCGAATGGCGCGATTGGGACCCTGCCAATAAAACCTTGAAAATTGACAGGCAGTACACCAACGACCATGAACTGAGGGCACCCAAGTCACAAGAAAGCCAACGCAAAATCCCCGTTGGAGAAACCTTGGCCGAACGTCTTCAATCATGGTCAGCCATACAAAAAGAGCTCCTGGCCTCTCTGGGGCTGTCCCAGACTGGCAGAACTCCCATCATTAGCGATATTGCCGTCGAGCAAGGGGTCCCTACTGTCTGTCACATGAAAAACTACATCTTCAACCATTGGTTTCGCGATTTCGCAGTTAGCTGCAATCTTGGAATCTATGAGCCGAACAATTCGACTGGCGGAAAGCTATATAAGGGCATCTGCCCGCATCAGCTCAGGCATTGTGTAAGCACTTTTATGCTGGCGAACGGATCGGACGTTAGAAGCGTGCAAGGTATTCTTGGCCACGCGGACCCCAATATCACGCTCAAAACGTATACAAGCCTCGTTCAACAATCAGAAATAAAAGCAGTTAAAGGCTACGAAGACTTCATCAACGCCTATATACAGAGAAGCGAGAAATAGCATGTTTTTCATTCATCGTTTCATCAATAATATTACGGTACTATGCTACTATTTCCGCAGGTAGATGCTTTATTTGATTGACATCTATTGAGTTTTAATACATGCTAAAGCTGTCAGATGGCTACGCATGTAGTCATAGAAACCGGCCCCCCAAGTGCTTATGAACCTGGTAAGTCTTACAAGCACAGGGAGGGCCCTCATTGAAAGGATAGCTCATCATGGCTACTCCAAAGATTAGCACTCAGGCGTCCACACCGACTTTCCCCACTGGTGCCGCTCAGTGCGATCGGTTGCTCCGCGTTAACGATATCCGCGAACTTACTGGCTGGAGCGAAAACACCGCACGCAAGTTTATGAGAGAGTCCGGCAAGCTCATCCAAATCCATCGTTCTAATTACATGTTTGAAAGTTCGTTTTATGAGCTTTTCAAGCAGCTTGAAGGTCGCACCGCCCACTTTGACTAGGCGGTAAACATGAGCGAGCTGCCGTCGATTTCCGACATATTTAGCGATGATGTTAATGAACAACGAAAGATTAAAGGGAAAATGGATAAAGCTAATTTTATTTCAGTGCCCGAGTGGGCGTGCTGCGTCACCACCGTCGCTGCTGAGCGCCTCATCCTCGGCCTTGTATGGAAGTTTGGAAAGCCTTCCACAAACAAAAAAGCCATGGGCTTTTACGCAAAAAGCAAATGGATTGAGGAGCACTACCACCTGAGCAAGAACACGATTTCCCGGGCCCATACCTCTTTGAAGAAAAAGAGGTACATTCAAAAGGCGGGTGACGGCAGCTGGATGCTTAATTACGCTGCAATCTACCGCGCCGCAGTCGAAAACGGCTGGGAGCCTCCGAAATCTTAAGCCCACAAACCGACTATCGAGGTCGTAAGAGTCGGCCACCGTCAGGGTGCCCACAAGAACATGCCGCGGATGTAAAATAAAATAGGGTCGAACCGAAACAGTTCCCGGACAATTGGCGTCCGGCCAGACACTTCGATTCGACCCTTTTTCATGCCCGCATCTAAAACAATCCCATAATCATTCTCGGCATCTTTAACGCCATCACTCTCCCGCCACCAACGCGTCGTAGGTGCCATTTTGGTGCCATTTTCAACGAATCGATATGGCCGTCCATTCATGGCCTTTAAGGCACGTGATACCATGAAAACGTGCGGTATTTCTCTAACCAAAAACCTGCGTGAACGTATGACTTGAGACGCTTTTAGAACTCACCGATCGCAGGACGACTACAAAACAACAGCGGCCGCGTATTTGTTCCCAGCCGTACGGCGTGGCGGAGCCATGCCCATTGTTGATTGGAGTGTCGCACGATGACAGACGAGAGAAAAATCAGGGAGATCTACGGCGTGAAGTCCGTCCACGAGGAGGCCGCCGAGCGAACCGAGGCGACGTGGCGGGAGAAGCTACTGCGCGAGACGGCCGACCTCAGGACCGAGAACGCGCTGCTCAGGGCCCAGCTCGACGAATTCAACCGCAAGCTCGTCGAGGCAACGGATCGGAATGAAAAGATTGAGGCCGACTGCAATGAGCGGGTTGCCTTTATAGAGGAGAAGTTCGAACTCGATACCGCGAGACTCGAACTCGAGAACAACGAGCTCCACGCCGCGGGCGTCAGGTACCTCTCCCGTGCTAAGGGGCTCGGCAGGCAGGTTGTCCAACTCCATGCCGAGGCTGAGGCCATGGTCGATGAGATCGAGCGGCTGCGCGGCGAGCGTGACGCCGCACTGAAAACCCAAGCCGACACACTCCTGGCCCAGCGCGACCTGATGGCCGAGGTCGCCGCCCTCAAGGACCGCCTCGCCGCCTCCGAGCAGCGAGCGGCCGTGGCCGAAGCCAAGGTCGAGGTCATGTCCCAGATGAAGGGCGAGTAGCCCCGCGTTTCTCCTATCAGGCGGCTGATTTCTAGAAACCTTCTAGAACGCTTCTAGCAGGTTTCTAGAGCCGGGCGCAGCATCTTCGATCGGCACGATGTCTCGGTAGACAAGGCGGTGCCTGTCGTCGCGCCATTCGTCGCCGTGGTAGTGGCCGAAGAACCAGGCGCGGTAGCCGAGCTGCCCGTCGAGCTCGGCAAGGAATCGCTGAAGCCGGTCGTCCCGATATTCGCGTCCGCACTCTCGGCACAGCCCCTCAGCAAGGGCGGCCGGCGCCTCGTGAGTCACAACGTAGTCGACCTTCCAGCCCACGCGATCGAGCGAGGCGC
>CAUEPS010000032.1 GCA_959019775.1 uncultured Collinsella sp. | reverse complement strand
AGCCTGCGGCTACCCTCGAGAACCGAGCTCTACACCAACATTCGCGACACTACCTCGAACATTGCGCGAAGTCCTCTAAAAACAGCGTTATCTGAAAAGGCAGAAGAGTCTTTCTTGCACAGTCCTGTTATTATCGGCGCAATTGCCGTTGCATTGGCTGTTGTCGTTATCGTCGTCGTATTTGTCGTCCGAAGGAAGATGGCGTCTTGCGTAGCCACTGATTCTCAGGCGGTCCCTCCGAGATCCGCTTCCGACTCGCATCTTAGCCCTTTGCGCCAGCAGGGCTCGCCTCGGTTTAATGGCGCGCAGCAATTCCAGCAGGCTGCAACCCCTATGGATGGGCCGCACTTCTGTGCTTCATGTGGCACTCCGCTTGTTCCCGATGCAAAGTTCTGTCCTCATTGCGGCACCCCGATAAAACGTTAACTGCGATACCGTGCCAACGCGCATAGTTAAACAAAAAGCCCAGCTGACTGCATTATGAAAATGTAATCAGCTGGGTCATTGTTTGGTGGCTTGTACCGCTTTCCAGTCTCGTCGGTTTCGACTTGCACGACAAAAAGGAGGCGGGGTTAAACCATCGAGCATCGAATGATTATCTAATCCCCATTTCTCATAAAATCATGCGGTTAGTTGCGCTTGAGGTGGACGACGGTTTCGCAGTGGAAGGTTTGCGGGAATAGGTCGACCGGCGTGATCTTGACGGGGGAGAAGGTGCCTTCTTCGACAAAGCGTTTGAGATCGCGCGCCAGGGTGGCCGGATCGCAGCTCACATAGGCGACATCGCGTGCGCTTGTGCTGGCGATGAGGTCGATAGCCTCGGGCGCCAGACCTGCACGCGGCGGGTCGACTACCAGGACATCGGCATCCTGGTCGGGGAACTCGCGCACGGCATCGCCGCCGATGACGTCGACGTTATCGAGCTTGTTGATCTCCAGGTTGCGACGCAGGTCGCGCACGGCCGGGCCGTAGGCCTCGACGGCGGCGACAAAGTCGCAGCGGCGGGCGAGCGGCAGGGTAAAGGTGCCGGCACCGCAGTACAGGTCCACGGCTAGCTCGTCTTCCTGCGGGTCGAGGGCGTCCATAACGAGCTCAATCAGAATCTCGGCGCCCTTGGTATTGACCTGGAAAAACGACGGGGCAGATAAGCGCATCTGGCCTTCGGCGATATTCTCGGTCCACGAGCCCTCGCCGGCGAGCATCTCGACTTTGGAGACACGGCGGGCTTTCTTTTCGCCCTTGCTCATCACACGCACCACGCTCGTGGGATGAGCGGCGTCCGCCAGCACGCGGGAGACCTGCGAGCGCGGAAAAGAGCCTGTGGGCGTCCAGAGTGCAACCTCGAGTGCCTTGGTGCGGCGAGATGCGCGAATGCCCACGCGTTCGAGCCCCAAGTCATGGCTGCCGCTCAGATAGTTGAGTGCGCCGACGACCGATTTGAGCGCCTTGGGAAAACGCTTATCGAACAGCGGGCACGCATCGACGGTCACAATTTTGGTGGGGTCGACACCGTGCATGCCAAGACGAACACGACCGTTGACGACGGTCGGTTCGAGCTCGATCTTGTTGCGGTAGCCCCAGTCGTCCTTGGTGTGGCGGATGGGCTGCACCAGCTCATCGACCTGCTCAGGAGCGAACTTGCCGATGCGCTCGAGCGTGGAGCGCAGGTTTTGCTCCTTGGCGGCGAGCTGTGCCGTGCGTGAGAGATTGCCCCACGAGCAGCCGCCGCAGATGCCCACGAAGGGGCAGGGAGGCTGAATGCGATCGGGGCTTGGCTCCAGAATCTCGGTGGTGCGGGCGCGCATGAACGACTTGCCATCCTGTACGACCTCGGCCTCGACGGTGTCGCCTGCCACGGCGCCCTGCACAAAGACGGCTTTACCGTTGTCGGCGTGCGCCAGCCCGTCGGCGCCGTAGGTCATCGATTCTATAGTGAGCTTCATATCCCTGCCTGTCATTCGCGTTGTTGTCCGCACCATGGTAGCAGGGAAGAGCGCCCCGCATCCGAGGCTTTCCTCAAATGCGGGGCGCTTCTACAAACTGCTTCTACAAACGACTATTTCGTCTTGCCGGTAATGAGCGTCTTAAGACCCAGGCCGATCAGACCCAAGCCCATGCGCACGCGGCCGGGGCGATGGCGCTCGATGGCCTTGGTCTTGCCGGCGGGCTTATCGCGACGGGCGTTCGGCTCGGGTGCGGGCTTGGTGACCTGCGGCTCGGGCCGAGGTACAGGTGCGGGCTTGGGCTCAATGACGGTCGCCTGGACCTTCTGAACCTCGGGCGCTTTCTCCACGGCGGGCTCTGCGGCAGCCTCGGGCTCATTCACCGGGGGAGCGGAAACCGCTTCCGGTTTGGCAACTGCCCCATGTTCAACCTCGGCCTGAATAGCTTCTTCGGCCACGCGTTCCTTCTCCTGTGCGCGCTGCTGCGCGGCGGCCTCGGCGTTGCGATAGGCACGCTCCAGCAGGGCTTCCTGCGAGTTGAAGGGTTTCTCGTCCTCTGCACGCTTCACGGGGACCCAGGTGCCGTCGCTCGTGAGGCTGCGGGCCTTCACGTTGTCGCGCAGCTGCATGCCCATGTATTCGTGCACCAGGGCGCGGCAGGTGGGGTCGAGCACGGGGAAGGCGATCTCCACGCGGTGCTCGGTGTTGCGCGTCATCATGTCGGCCGAGCTCAGATAGATCATGTCCGAGTCCACGCCAAAGGCGTAAACGCGCGCATGCTCCAAAAAGCGTCCGACGATAGAACGGACATGCACGTTCTCGGTCTTGCCCGGAACGCCCGGCTTGAGGCACGAGATGCCGCGGATGATCATGTCCACGCGGACTCCTGCACACGATGCCTCAGCGATCTTGTCGATGACCTCGCGGTCGGTGAGCGAGTTGAGCTTAAAGAACACACGGGCGGGCTCGCCAGCGAGGGCACGCTGGATCTCGCGATCCAGGCCGCGCATAATGAGTGGCTTCAGGCCGACCGGCGCCACGCCCAGGAAGCGGTAATCGCCGCGCAGGTTGCCCAGCGACAGGTTGCGGAAGAACAAGTTGGCGTCCTCGCCGATGCCGGGATGGGCGGTCATGAGCATAAAGTCGCTGTAGAGCTTGGCCGTCTTCTCGTTAAAGTTGCCGGTGCCCAACAGCGTCAGGCGTGTAAGCGCCATGCCCTCGCGATAGGTGAGCTGGCAGATCTTGGAGTGGCACTTAAAGCCTTCGGAGCCGTAGATGACGGTGCAGCCTGCCTCTTCCAGACGCTCGGCCCACTCGATGTTGTTCTGCTCGTCGAAGCGGGCGCGGAGCTCCATGAGCACCGTGACCTCTTTGCCGTTCTCGGCGGCATCGATCAGCGACTCGCACAGGCGGCTCTGCTTGGCCACGCGGTAGAGCGTGATGCGCAGCGAGATGCACTCGGGGTCGTAGGCGGCCTCGTGTACCAGATCCAGGAAGGGGTTCATGGCCTCATAGGGATAAAAGAGCAGTTTGTCGTGCTGAAGCACCTGCTCGCGGATGGAGCGGGACATATCGATGGTGGGGTTGGGCTGCGGCTTAAATGGCGTAAAGAGCAGCTCGTTGCGCAGGTGCTCGGGAATCTTGCCCTCAATGCCAAAGACATAGCCCAGGTTGAGCGGGATATCGCAGGTAAAGACCGAGCGACGCGAGAGCTCGAGCGCCTTGCGGATAGTCTTGAGCGTCTGCTTCTCGAGTGAGCCCGAGACGGCGAGCACTACCGGCTGCAGGCGCAGGCGCTTCTTGAGGATGCGCTTCATGTGCTGGCGGTAATCCTCTTCCTCCTCGACGCCCTCGCCGTCCGGGTCGATGTCGGCGTTGCGGGTGACGCGGATGAGCGCGCGGTCGAGCGGCTTATAGGAGCCAAAGCAGCTGTCCAGGCAGGCGAGGATGACGTCCTCGAGCAAGATGTAGGAGTAGGTGCCGGTGGGCGAGGGGATCTCGACCACGCGGTTCATCGAGGCGGGAATCTCGATCAGGCCCAGCAGACTTTCCTCGTCGGTGACGCCGTCCAGGCCGCACGCCAGGTAGAGCGCGCCGTTGCGCAGGTTGGGGAAGGGGTGGCGCGGGTCGATCACCAGCGGTGAGATGACCGGCGACACGTAGGCCTGGAAGTAGCGGGTTACAAAGGTGCGCTCCTCGGGCGTAAGCGAATCGATGCGGGCGCGGTGAACGCCCAAGGTATCGAGCTTGCCCTCGATGCTCTTAAAGATGGACTCCCAACGGGTAAGGAGCCCGGGCATTTCGGCCATGACAGCATCGACCTGTTCGGAGGCGGTCATATTGCTCTTGTTGTCGACAGGCTGTTTTTTGAGCTCTGCCAGATCGGACAGGCCGCCCACACGCACCATGAGAAACTCGTCGAGGTTAGACTCGAAGATCGAGACGAACTTAAGGCGCTCGAACAGCGGCACGGACTCATCAAAAGCCTCGTCGAGCACACGGTTGTCAAAGCGTAGCCAGCTGAGCTCTCGGTTCTGCGTGTACGAGAAGTCGCGCGGCGGTTTGCGCAGCTTTGCGGCGGCTTGCTTTTTTTCGATTTTGCTCGGCATATGCATCTGTCCGTTCAGTCCCCGCAGGGGACGGTAGCCTAACCCTATTCACTATTGTCTCAATTTAGTCGACTTGTGGCACGGACGTATTGTGCGAACGGTATCTTTACCTACTTCTTACGCTGTCAAGGCATGCGACTAACTGTCCAACTCGTTTTGAAAACAATCTATATCCATACTCAACTGATGAGGATGTATGAATAAGAATGATTGCGAGCTGAATATAATCGAATCCAAATCGAATCGTGGACAAACGACAAATATATGCAGAAAACCGTTTTAGCTATGCAATTCTTAAACATGAAAATATTTGTGCAATCTAGCTTAATTCCTTAGAAAAAAGAACGTTTACCTTTGAAAATATGCTTTAGAGAACTGAAGTGCATCATGGGGGAATCATATGCGATATACCGTTCATCGCACTTTGCTGACCGTTCGGGGGCGAGGTGGAATTGCGGGTGGTTTTTGGATATAACTAGAGCTGTCAGCAAGCAGCGTCCCATACGGAGGGGCGCTGATACATTCGGCCAGTAAGGCCCGAAAGAAAGGTAGGAGGCCATGACGAAAGGTCTGCACGTGCCTTCCGAGATCGGCAA
This sequence comes from uncultured Collinsella sp., assembly GCA_959019775.1. Lineage (GTDB taxonomy): Bacteria > Actinomycetota > Coriobacteriia > Coriobacteriales > Coriobacteriaceae > Collinsella. Next base: position 7,154 of record CAUEPS010000032.1, on the reverse strand, counting down.
GCTCAGGAAGGTCTGCCTGCACCGTCCCGGCGACGAGCTCCTCAACCTGCCGCCCGACGAGCTCGAGCGACTCCTGTTCGACGACGTCCCGTTCCTGGAGGTCGCACAGCAGGAGCACGACACCTTCGCCCAGATCCTGAGGGACCAGGGCGTGGAGGTCCTCTACCTCGAGAACCTCGTCGCCGAGGTGTTCGACCAGGTCCCCGGCGCCCGCGCCGAGTTCACCGACCAGTACATCGCCGAGGCCGGCATCCGCGGCCAGCGCATGCCGCAGATCGTCCGCGAGAAGCTGGACTCCATCGAGGACAACCTCGAGTTCGTCAAGAAGACCATGGCCGGCATGACCAAGGCCGAGATCGACATGCCCCTCACGGCGTCCACGACCCTCGACTCCCTGGTCAACTCCGAGTCCGAGTCCGACCTGATCATCGACCCGATGCCCAACCTCTACTTCACCCGCGACCCGTTCGCGGTCGTCGGCGAGGGCGTCAACCTCAACCGCATGTACTCGGTCACCCGCAACCGCGAGACCCTGTACGGCAAGTACGTCTTCAAGTACCACCCCGACTACAAGGACGTCTCCCTGTACTTCCGCCGCGACTGCCAGTTCCACACCGAGGGCGGCGACGTGCTGAACATCAACGAGAAGACCCTCGCCGTCGGCATCTCCCAGCGCACCCAGGCCGCGGCCATCGACGTCATGGCCCAGAACATCTTCTGGAACTCCGACTCCAAGGTCGAGCGCATCCTGGCCTTCGACATCCCGGTCTCGCGCGCCTTCATGCACCTCGACACGGTCTTCACCCAGATCGACGTCGATAAGTTCACGATCCACCCCGCCATCATGGGCACCCTGCGCGTCTACGAGCTGACCGCCGGCAAGAACCCGGGCGACGTGAACATCCGCCTGATCGAGGACACCCTCGAGCACGTCCTGGAGGACGCCACCGGCGTCGACCAGGTCAAGCTGATCCCCTGCGGCGGCGGCGACCCGATCGCGGCCTCCCGCGAGCAGTGGAACGACGGCTCCAACACCCTGTGCGTCGAGCCCGGCAAGATCTGCGTCTACGCCCGCAACACCGTCACCAACGACGTGCTGTACAAGGAGGGCCTGGACCTTCTCGTCGTGCCCTCCGCCGAGCTCTCCCGCGGCCGCGGCGGCCCGCGCTGCATGAGCATGCCCTTCTGGCGCGAGGACCTCTAAGGTCTTCAAGGACCCGTATAGGTCTTAATACATACATCTAGCTGCCATTAGATGTCTCCCAATGGGGCGGTGCGGGTTTTCGCACCGCCCCATTCTTGTATGAGGAACGTCAACACGATTGGACGATTGCTTTTGTAAGGAGCTTGGCCATGGATATCAAGACGATTGGCGTTGAGGAATGGCTTAACGTTTGGGAGAAGAGCGCTACGTGGGATATCGCCCAGTCGACGATCTCCTCGCTTACCATGGGCGAGCTGCGCGCGCTCGACGATCAAGATGGTGCCACGTTCTACGAGCGCTTGGACTGCGAGAAGATGAACTACGGCTGGATCGAGGGCTCGCCCGACTTTAAGGCGGAGGTCGCCAAGCTGTATCGTCGCGAGGTCAATCCCGACCACATTCTGCAGACCAACGGCTGCACGGGCGCCAACCTTAACGCCATCATGGCCTTGGTCGAGCCCGGCGATCATGTCATCGCCGAGTGGCCCACCTACGCGCCGCTCTACGAGATTCCGCGTACGCTGGGTGCCGAGGTTGAGTACTGGGAGCTTCGCGAGGAGCTTGGCTGGAAGCCCGATATCGAGGAGCTCAAGCGCCTGGTGCGTCCCAACACCAAGCTCATCTGCATCAACAACGCATCGAACCCCATCGGAACGGTGCTCGATGCCGACACGCTCGGCCAGATTGCCGAGATCGCCCGCTCGGTTGGCGCCTATGTGCTGTGCGACGAGGTGTACCTGCCGCTTGAGAACACCGAGGATTTTATGTCGATGGCCGATGTGTACGAGAAAGCCATCGTCACCAACTCGGTGTCCAAGACCTATTCGACGCCTGCGGCCCGCGTGGGCTGGGTTGTGGCAGACGAAGAGGTATCTAACCGCATTCGCACCTACCGCGACTACACCATGATTTGCGGTGGCGTGTTCAACGACGCCCTAGCGACCTATGTGCTCGAGCACAAAGACAAGATTCTCGAGCGCAACCGCAAGATCGTGCTTGGCAACCGCGATATCGCGCAGGCTTGGATCGACACACAGCATCGTGTCTCCTGGACGGCCCCACAGGGTGTGTCCACTTCGTTTATCCAGCTGGACATTCCCGAGGATGACGAGGAGTTCTGCAAGCGCCTGCTGTCCGAGAGGGGAGTGCTGTTGGTTCCCGGCAGCCGCTTTGAGCTTCCCTGCGGCGCACGCCTGGGCTACTGCGCGAGCGAGGACGTTCTGCGCGAGGGCCTGAGACTTCTGGGCGAGGCACTGGCGGAGTTCGATCGCTAGGATTCCGACGGCTCTCAAAGCCGCTCAAATCTGCCTGCGATTATCGATAACAGACCCGTTTCCCATGAGGGGAGCGGGCCTGTTTTTCTATACCGAGAAGTCAAGTTGTTACAAATGAGGCGGTATGGCGAGCCGATATCCGCTGGGCCTTATACTGAGCTTCCGGTGAACGGTACCAAGCATCTGGTAAACGGTAACTTGTAATCAGAAAATGAATAGGACAAACTTTTTTCTGAATAAAAATGAAAATGGTTGAGATGCGGTATGAATCGCTAATTCTATTCATAGCTTTATTAGAAATATGCAATTTGAGGGTGGTTTAATAAAGTTAAGTTCCATTTGCTACTTGGATTGAAAACGCGTTTAAGCACGTAAATAAACTTTATTAAATCAAAGTGTGCCATGCGTGAAATATATGTGTATGCCGTTCACCCCTCATATAAAACCGTTCGGGGGCGAGGTGGAAGTATGGACTGATTTTGGATATAAATATGTCGTCAGCAATAACGCCTCACACGGAGGGGCGCTAAAGAATCGGCCCTAACAAGGGCCCGAAAGAAAGGTAGGAGGCCATGACGAAAGGTCTGCACGTGCCTTCCGAGATCGGCAAGCTCAGGAAGGTCTGCCTGCACCGTCCCGGCGACGAGCTCCTCAACCTGCCGCCCGACGAGCTCGAGCGACTCCTGTTCGACGACGTCCCGTTCCTGGAGGTCGCACAGCAGGAGCACGACACCTTCGCCCAGATCCTGAGGGACCAGGGCGTGGAGGTCCTCTACCTCGAGAACCTCGTCGCCGAGGTGTTCGACCAGGTCCCCGGCGCCCGCGCCGAGTTCACCGACCAGTACATCGCCGAGGCCGGCATCCGCGGCCAGCGCATGCCGCAGATCGTCCGCGAGAAGCTGGACTCCATCGAGGACAACCTCGAGTTCGTCAAGAAGACCATGGCCGGCATGACCAAGGCCGAGATCGACATGCCCCTCACGGCGTCCACGACCCTCGACTCCCTGGTCAACTCCGAGTCCGAGTCCGACCTGATCATCGACCCGATGCCCAACCTCTACTTCACCCGCGACCCGTTCGCGGTCGTCGGCGAGGGCGTCAACCTCAACCGCATGTACTCGGTCACCCGCAACCGCGAGACCCTGTACGGCAAGTACGTCTTCAAGTACCACCCCGACTACAAGGACGTCTCCCTGTACTTCCGCCGCGACTGCCAGTTCCACACCGAGGGCGGCGACGTGCTGAACATCAACGAGAAGACCCTCGCCGTCGGCATCTCCCAGCGCACCCAGGCCGCGGCCATCGACGTCATGGCCCAGAACATCTTCTGGAACTCCGACTCCAAGGTCGAGCGCATCCTGGCCTTCGACATCCCGGTCTCGCGCGCCTTCATGCACCTCGACACGGTCTTCACCCAGATCGACGTCGATAAGTTCACGATCCACCCCGCCATCATGGGCACCCTGCGCGTCTACGAGCTGACCGCCGGCAAGAACCCGGGCGACGTGAACATCCGCCTGATCGAGGACACCCTCGAGCACGTCCTGGAGGACGCCACCGGCGTCGACCAGGTCAAGCTGATCCCCTGCGGCGGCGGCGACCCGATCGCGGCCTCCCGCGAGCAGTGGAACGACGGCTCCAACACCCTGTGCGTCGAGCCCGGCAAGATCTGCGTCTACGCCCGCAACACCGTCACCAACGACGTGCTGTACAAGGAGGGCCTGGACCTTCTCGTCGTGCCCTCCGCCGAGCTCTCCCGCGGCCGCGGCGGCCCGCGCTGCATGAGCATGCCCTTCTGGCGCGAGGACCTCTAAGTCTTTCCGTTTCCGGTGCGGTCTCCCTACAACCGCACCGGTTTCGCCCGTCAAACGGGCAACACTGATACTTATGTAATTCATTTCTTCGAAAGGATTCGAACCATGGGTGTTAACCTCTCCGGCCGTAGCTTCCTCAAGCTCCTCGACCTCACCACCGAGGAGATCGAGTACCTGCTCAAGCTTTCCAAGAACTTCAAGGACATGAAGCGCGCTGGCGTTCCGCACCGCTATCTCGAGGGCAAGAACATCGTTCTGCTCTTCCAGAAGACCTCCACTCGTACCCGCTGCGCCTTCGAGGTCGGCGGCATGGATCTGGGCATGGGCGTCACCTACCTCGATCCCGGTTCGTCGCAGATGGGCAAGAAGGAGTCCATCGAGGACACCGCCCGCGTTCTCGGCCGCATGTATGACGGCATCGAGTTCCGTGGCTTTGCCCAGGACGACGTCGAGGAGCTCGCTGCTAAGTCCGGCGTGCCTGTCTGGAACGGCCTGACCACCGAGTGGCACCCCACCCAGATGCTCGCCGATATCCTGACCGTCCAGGAGAACTTCAACTACGACATCAAGGGCAAGACCCTCGTCTTCATGGGCGACTGCAAGAACAACGTCGCTCGCTCCCTCATGGTTGTCTGCTCCAAGCTCGGTATGAACTTCGTGGCCTGCGGCCCCGAGGAGTGCATGCCCGCTGACGACGTCATCGAGGCCTGCAAGCCCATTGCCGAGGCTAACGGCTGCACTATCAAGCTGACCACTGACGTCAAGGACGGCGTCACCGGTGCCGACGTTATCTACACCGATGTGTGGGTCTCCATGGGCGAGCCCGACGAGGTCTGGGCCGAGCGCATCGCTCAGCTCACCCCGTATCGCGTTACCTCCGAGGTCATGGCTATGGCCAACCCGGGTGCCATCTTCCTGCACTGCCTGCCCAGCTTCCACGACACCAACACCACGATTGGCGCCGAGAAGTGCGAGCAGTTCGGCATCACCGAGCAGGAGGTCACCGACGAGGTCTTCGAGAGCCCCGCTTCCAAGGTCTTCGACGAGGCCGAGAACCGCATGCACACCATCAAGGCTGTCATGTACGCCACGCTCAAGTAAGAGCATCTAGCATCTCGCTCGGGGTGTATTGCTGCACACCCCGAGCGGCTTTGTCTGGTAAATATCTCGCGTCGGGCGGTGGGCACGGCACGGAAGATCCGCTTCGCGCGAGAAAGTTAAATGATTTATGAAGGGGGGGATGAGAACCATGACTGAGACCGCTAAGAAAAAGCGCGGTATGCCTTCATCGTTCACCATTCTTCTAGCTCTGCTGGCAATTGTTGCAGTGATTACCGTTATCGTCTCCGGCACGTCCGGCGGCGCGGTTACCGCAGCCCGTCTGAGCGATTTCTGCACCGCCCCGATCCTGGGCTTCGCTGACGCTCTGCCCGTCTGCCTCTTCGTTATGATCCTGGGCGGCTTCCTCGGCATGATGACCGAGACCGGCGCCCTGGACAACGGCATCGCCGTTCTGGTGCAGAAGCTTAAGGGCAACGAGATTATGCTCATTCCCGTGCTGATGCTCATCTTCTCCCTCGGTGGTACCACCTATGGTATGTGCGAGGAGACCGTTCCCTTCTACGCCCTGCTCGCCGCTACCATGATGGCCGCTGGCTTCGACCCCATGGTCGGTGCCGCTACCGTCCTGCTCGGCGCTGGCTGCGGCTGCCTGGGCTCCACGGTTAACCCGTTCGCCGTCGGCGCTGCCGTCGACGCTCTGACCGGCGTTGGCATTGAGGTCAACCAGTCCATCATCATCGGCCTCGGTGCCGTCCTGTGGATTGTCACTACCGCTATGTCCATCTTCTTCGTGATGAACTATGCCAAGAAGGTCAAGGCTGACAAGGGTTCCACCATCCTGTCGATGCAGGAGCTCAAGGACGCCGAAGAGGCTCACGGCAAGGCTGCTTCCGAGGTCCACAAGGAGGTCAAGCTCACCGGTCGTCAGAAGGGTGTTCTGATTGCCTTCGCCTTCACCTTCGTCGTCATGATCGTCGGCTTCATTCCGCTGGCCGACCTCAACGAGGGCGTCGCCAACTTCTTCGACGCTGGCGCTGTCTACGACGCCGACGGTAACGCCGTCGTCCAGGGCTGGTCTGCCCTGATCACCGGCCTGCCCATTGGCCAGTGGTACTTCGACGAGGCTTCCACCTGGTTCTTCCTCATGGCCGTCCTTATCGGTATCATCGGTGGCCTGTCCGAGAAGCAGATCGTTAACACCTTCATCACCGGCGCTGCCGACATGATGTCCGTTGTTCTCGTCATCGCCCTCGCCCGTGGCATCTCCGTCCTCATGGCTAACACCGGTCTCGACGTTTTCGTCCTCGACGCTGCCGCCAATGCCCTGGCTGGCCTGTCCGGCGTAATCTTCGCTCCCATGAGCTTCCTGGTCTACTTCGGCCTGTCCTTCCTGATCCCCTCGACCTCCGGTATGGCTACCGTCTCCATGCCCATCATGGGACCGCTGGCTGTTAAGCTCGGCTTCTCGCCCGAGGTCATGGTCATGATCTTCTCCGCCGCCATCGGTGTCGTGAACCTGTTCACCCCGACCTCCGGCGCCATCATGGGCGGTCTCGCCCTGGCCAAGATCGAGTGGACGACCTGGCTCAAGTTTGCCCTTAAGCTCATCGTCGCGCTCTCCGTCGTCTGCGCCATCATCCTGACCGTCGCCTGCGTGTTGCTCTAAGTACCCAACGGGTACCCCACGGAAACCTTGACGATCCTGTAAAGGATCATCTGGTCATCGTCTGTCCGGTGGGGTAAACCCACCGGTAGACTCCTACCTTTAGCCCCCTCCCGTTCCGTGCGCGGGAGGGGGCG
>CAUEPS010000031.1 GCA_959019775.1 uncultured Collinsella sp. | reverse complement strand
CGTACATGAAGGACTTCGAAGCGCAGCATAGTTTGAGCCCGCGATCTAACTAGCCCGCAACACGCGGGCCGACCAGCCACCTCAGACCACCCTGTTTAGATCAAAACCTGCTAAGGAGTTTTTCCATGCGTAAGATTAAGACCATCGACGACATCACTAAAGACGGCAAAGTCGAGTTTGGCGAGGGCTACGAGTTTGTAAGCACCGCCGAGGAGGCCGACGCGATCCTGATGCGCTCGACCGACCTGCACGGCTACGAGCTGCCCGAGGGCATCCGCGCCATCGCCCGCTGCGGCGCCGGCGTCAACAACATCCCCGTCGAGAAGTACGCCAAGAAGGGCGTCGTCGTCTTTAACTCCCCCGGCGCCAACAGCAACGCCGTCAAGGAGCTCGTCCTGGGCATGCTGGTGCTTTCGAGCCGCGGCGTAGTGCAGTCGATGAACTGGGTGCGCGACAACGCCGACGATCCCGAGATTCAGGTCGATGCCGAGAAGGCCAAGAAGGCCTTTGTGGGCCGCGAGCTCAAGGGCAAGCGCATCGGCGTCATCGGCCTGGGCAACGTGGGCTCCAAGGTCGCCAACGCCTGCGTCGATCTGGGCATGGATGTCTACGGCTACGATCCGTTCATTTCCGTTGAGCTCGCGTGGGTGCTGAGCCGCGAGGTGCAGCGCGTCGGCACGCTCGAGGACCTCTGCCGCGGCTGCGACTACCTCACCGTGCACGTGCCCAGCAAGGCAGACACCATCGGCATGATCAGCACCGAGCAGATCAACCTGCTGGCCCCCGACGCCGTGCTCATCAACTACGCGCGCGAAACCATCATTGACGAGGACGCCGTCGACGCTGCCCTGCGCGAGGGCAAGCTGAGCTGGTTTAGCTGCGACTTTGCCACGCCCAAGACCGTCAAGATGCCCAACACGTTTATCACCACGCACTCGGGGGCCGGCACTGGCGAGGCCGAGGCCAACTGCGCCGATATGGCCATCAGCGAGCTCAAGGATTACTTGGAGAACGGCAACATCGCGCACAGCGTCAACTACCCCGCCTGCAGCATGGGCAAGGCGCGCGCCGCGAGCCGCATCGCCTGCCTGCACGCCAACGTGCCCAACATGATCGGCCAGATCACGGCCATCCTGGCCAAGGACAACGCCAACGTGCAGCGCATGACCAACGAGTCCGCTGGCGAGAACGCCTACACCATGTTCGACACCGACGAGCACCTGGACAGCAGCACCATCGAGGCGCTCAAGCAGATTCCGTCGATGTATCGCGTGCGCGTAATCAAATAGCGCCGGCTGATCTGACGGGCAGTTCCCCATGTGGCCTGCCCGTCACTGACATTGAATGCCCGCGGGGACGCCTTTCGCACGAGAGGCGCCCCCGTTTTTGTGAGCACTCCATTAAATACACCGAGCCGCTTCTTGACATACAATCTGTATGTTGACCTAACTATCTGTGAGGTGCCTATGGTTGATACAGATTTTGCTTGGCGGCTTACGCAAGGACTCGTGCGGATCGACAGCTCAGACCCGGGTGCGTATGAGGACGAGATTGAGCGCTATATCAAAGCGTTGGTTGAGGAACGGGTGGCACAGCTGAGCCATCCGGTGCTCCATGCCGTGCAGGTTGAGGAACTCGAGGTGCTGCCCGGGCGCCGCAACCTTATGGTCACCGTGCCGGGACTGAGCGACGAGCCACGGCTCGTCTATATCTGCCATATGGATACCGTTACGCTGGGCGATGGCTGGGACGCGGACATTCCGCCGCTCGGAGCGATCGTGCGCAACGATAAACTCTATGGCCGCGGTGCCTGCGATATGAAGGGTGGCCTGGCCTGCGCCATTGCCGCACTGGTCCATACGCTCGAGCGCGTGGCGGCAGAAGGCGAGCTGCCCCGCCGTGGCTTCTCACTCATTTGCTCGGTCGACGAGGAGGACTTTATGCGCGGCTCAGAGGCCGCAATCGATGCCGGCTGGGTCGGCTCGCGCGAATGGGTGCTGGACACCGAACCCACCGACGGACAGATCCAGGTGGCGCACAAGGGGCGCACGTGGTTCGAGATTGAAATGGCTGGCGTAACGGCGCATGCGAGCCAGCCGTGGAAGGGCGCGGATGCCGTCGCCGCCATGGCCGAGGTCGTGTGTTCGCTCCGTCGCGCGTTTGTGGCGCTGCCCGCGCACGATGAGCTGGGGCCTTCGACCATCACGTTTGGCCAAATCGAGGGCGGATATCGCCCCTATGTCGTGCCCGACCGCGCCAAAGTCTGGGTCGACATGCGCCTGACCCCGCCGACCGATACGGCCGCCGCGACGCGCATGGTAGAGCAGGCCATCGCCGTTGCCGAAGCCGCGGTCCCCGGCTGCCATGGAAGCTACACCGTGACAGGCGACCGCCCCGCTATCGAGCGCGATCCAAGCTCTCCTCTTCTAGCCGCGCTCAAGCGTGCCGCCGATGACGTGACGGGGGCGGACACGACCGTCGGCTTCTTTACCGGCTACACCGACACCGCTGTCATTGCCGGCAAGACAGGTAACCGCAATTGCATGAGCTACGGTCCCGGGTCGCTCGCGCTCGCGCACAAGCCCAACGAATATGTGCCCCATGCCGATATCGTTCGTTGTCAGCAGGTGCTGATCGCGCTCGCCGATAACGTGCTCTGGGACGCGAGCGGCCAAGTTGGGGCATAATAAGCCGCGAACAAACCGACTCGTGCGTTAGGACCGCCCATGAAAGCACTTCCGTTTCCCTGCATCCGCCCGGCTCAGGACCGCGTGCTCGAGGCGCTGCCTGCAATGGGCAGCATCCTGAGCGGCAACGATGCTCTGCGCGGAGCCATTGCCGATGGCCTGATGCTCAAGGACCCGGGCGCGGCGTATTACGTGTACGAATGCTCGGGCGAGCCGGGGCGCGTAACAGGTGTCGTGGCGATCTGCCCGACGAGTGTACTTGCGGGCGGCAAGGGCGTTGCCAGCGCTGACGTGGCCGCCGCTGCGCACGCGATCGCCGAACTCAAAGTTCAGCCTCGTCCCGTGTCGCTCGCCTACGAGGCCTCGCCCGTCATGGATATCATCCTGGGCGCCGCCAAAGAGGGCGCGTCGCTCTACGCCGTCACCGACCCCGCGGGCATTACGCACCGCGCGTGGGAGGTCAAGCGCGAGGACGCCGTCGGGGCCATCCGCGCTATGCTCGACCAAGCACCGGAGCCAGCACTGGTCGACGACCCTACCTACGCTGCCGCGCTGGTCGGGGCATCACAGCTCCTGACCGACGATGCCCGTGCCGCCGGCACCTACACGGGCAAAGAGCCGTTCAACTTTGCCGTAGCTGTACTCTTCCCCGCCGCGCAGGTCAGCGGCGGCGTGCCGCAGGTTCCGACGGGTCTGCTCACGCACCAGGTCGCGCGGTTCTAGCAAGACCAGACTGTCCAGCACAAAAATCGGCAGCGCAACAAACAGGGGGCGGAGATGCAGCAGGTACATGCATCTCCGCCCCTTTTGCGTCGAGAAGTTATGCCGGCGACCCGTGCCGCCGTGCTCGCGTTATCCGCGCTGCGGACCCGCAGTAGCCACGAGCGGTTCAAGCCCCAGCTCGCGCGCGTAGTCTTCCTGCGTAAAGACTTCGACCAGTTCAAACGTACCGGCCGCATCGTCAAACGCAAAATGCAGCACTGAGCAGTTGCCCGGCACGCGATCGCGCTCGTCGGCCGCCGCACCCCTCACGTGGTCCATGAACTCCTTGATGGCCGAGCCGTGGCTTACCGCGAGCACGCACGTATGGTCCGGACGCTGCATAAGCTCGGTCAGCGTCGCCACCATGCGCTCGCGCACCTGCATCTGGCCCTCGCCGCCAAACTGGCGATAGAAGTCGCGCCACGGGCGCTCGGGCATGAGCATCACGCGCTCGGCCTCAAAGTCACCAAAGAACCACTCACGCAGGCCGTCCAGGCGCTCGTACGCCAAGCCCGGCCACAAGTTGGCGATAGTCTGCTCGGTGCGATGAAGCGTGGAGGTGTAGGCATGATCGGGCTCAATGCCGCGCGCACGTAAAAACATGCCGGCGCGCGCCGCCTGGTCGCAGCCCAACTGCGTAAGCGGCGAGTCACTCCACCCCTGAATGATACGCTTGAGGTTGAATATCGTCTGTCCATGACGGACCAGATACAGATCTTTATTCATAGGGGTCCTTTCGTTCGTTACCAATCAAGGAGCGAAAACGCCCCGTCGCAATAGCCAAAATGAAGCACGGCGCCGTTGTCGGGTAGCTCCCCCTCGCCAGTCACATACTCAAGAAACTCCTGGCAGGCTGAGCCGTGGGAAACCGCCAGCACGCAGTCGTGCTGCGGCCTGGCCATGATGCGGGACAGCGCCGCGACCATGCGCGACTGAAGCTCACTTTCCGACTCGCCACCAAAGGCAACCGGATAATCACCCCAGGGCTGCGGCGGCATCTCGCGATTTGATGTGCCCTCCAGCGAGCCAAAATGCCACTCACGCAGGTCATCGACCAGCTCTATGGAACGGCCCTCGCCAACGATAAGCTCGGCCGTATGCCGCGCCCGGCCCAACGGCGAGGAATACACATGATCAAAGGCCACGCCACGCGCCGCAAACGCCGTACGCGCCGTCAGCGCCTGCTCGCGCCCGCGCGCCGTAAGCGACGAATCGTGCCAGCCCTGCAAAATGCTCTGCACATTGAGCTCAGTCTGCCCATGCCGCACCAAATACAGATCTGCCACACACCCTCCCCTCGTACCACCACAAAGGGGACAGGCACCTTTGTGGTGGTTTACCGCTGGATCACACCGCGGTGACACTCAACTACACCAGCACGTCGGCGAGCGAACGCTTGGGTACGTGGTGCACCTGCGCCTCGTCGCGCCAATAATTGATGGAGCCGTCGGGGTTGGAATCGATCGCATCGATCACCTGTGTCTCGGCCGGAACGCCAAACGCCATGATCAGCTTGAGCTCATATTTGTCGTTATCGAGCCCCATGGCATCGATCGCGCGGGGCGTAAAGGCCTTGAACATACAGGCTGCCACCTCAGGCGTGGCGCTGCGGGCGGCGAGCATCATCGTCTGCGCGGCAATGCCCGTGTCGACCTCGGTAATGGGAGCGGCTGGCTTGCCCGGAACGGCGCGCTCAGCCAAAATCGCGATGTAGCCGGTCGGGCGCTCACCCTCGGCAGGACCCGGCCAATCCTTAAGCGCACCGGCCCATGCAAGCTCATCAAATACGCGCGCGCAATCCACGGCACCGCTCACCACATGAAAACGCAGACGCTGAGCATTGGCGCCGCAGGGAGTCAGGTGAGCCAGCTCTGCCAGCTCGAGCAAAAACTCACGCGGCACGCGCATGGACTCGTCAAAACGGCGGCACGTACGGGCACGACGGACCAGCGCATCAAACGCTTCCAAGCCGAGCTTTTCGCAACCCTGCTCTGCCATCGATTCGACACTCGACGGCGCCTCGGGAACTGCTTCGTTCATAGGGACCCCCAATACAAGCCAATTGTCCTTAGGAAAATCTAACCTAAAACGTAGGCAATAACGAACAGGGCTGCAATGTTCTACACCTGTTGAATAGAAAATCGCAACGTGGGGAACAACGGAAACAATTCGGGGCCTTTGGGTTACGTTTCGCCCTCTCCGACCCATACGCCAGCGCCTTTAGGCGATACTGGTTGTAACGATCAAGGCTTACGCCGCACGGAAAGGAGACATTATGGGCATCTTTAAGAACGATGACCAAAAATCGAGCCAGTTTGGATTTGACGAGAAAAGCATGGCGGGCAAAGCCGTCAAGGCCGTGCGCTGGATTTACGCCATCACGGGCGTCTTAGCGCTCATTGCTGGTATCGCGCTGCTTTTTGCACCCGCCAAGTCCCTCGTCTTTTTGACGACTGTCCTGGGTTTTTACTTTGTAATCACTGCTGCCATCAGGCTGTTCACTGCCATTTTTGAGCCGCTGCTGCCCACCGGCTGGCGCGTGACGAGTATCATCTCCAACCTACTCATTATCTTGGGCGGCGCCATAATCCTGCGCAACCAGGCCTTCTCGACCGCGACGCTCACCACGATGGTGGTTATCGTGGCCGGCTTTGGCTGGATTGTCGAAGGTGTCATGTCCATTCTGGAGTCCGAGCTTTCGTCCAACCGCGCCCTCGCCATCCTGAGCGGCGCACTCTCCATCATCGCCGGCATGTTCGTGTTTATCTATCCGCTGTGGTCGGCCAAGATGCTCGTCATCTTTAGCGGCGCCGCACTGCTGGTGTTTGGCGTAACGCTGATTGTTCGTGCTATTCAATTTGGCAAACTGGTGCACTAGATGCCACGAACGCTCTTTATTGATGCAGACGCCTGCCCGGTCACGCGCGAGTCGATTGACTGCGCGCGGCGGGCGGGCGTCGCCGTTGTTATCGCCGGCAACAGCACGCAAAACCTAGAACGGCACATTCGCCGCGACGACCCGCGCGATGCTGAGCACGCGCGACGCGGATTTTGGGTCACGACGCTCGATGTGAGCGTGGGCGCCGACAGCGCCGACTTTGCCATTGTCGAACGCCTGCAGGCGGGCGACGTGGTCGTGACGCAGGACATTGGCTTGGCGAGCATGGTGCTCGGGCGCGATGCCGCCGCCATCGGCGTGCGCGGGCGCGTGTACGACAAGGCGACTATCGACATGCAGCTGTTTATTCGCCACGAGGAAAAGAAGGTACGCCGCGCCGGGGGACGCACTCGCGGACCGGCGGCATTTACCAGCGAAGACCGGGCTCGCTTTAAGCGCAAACTCACCGAGCTGCTGCGCTAACCAAGGTAGATTTTTGGGACATGCCCGGAAATCTGCTTTTTTGCTTTGGGCGGTATGAGCGCTCAAAATCCATGGCTCAACAAAAAACGGGCTTCAAAATGCCATGCGTCGCCGCATTGTGCGGGCGCCGAGCATGGCTATTTTGAAGCCGTTTTGTTAGGCCCACTTAGAGGCCGAAGGCGGAGAGGATGAGGCCCCAGCCGGCACCGATGACGTACATCATGATCAGGAACAGGACGTTTTCGCGGGCGCTACGGTTGGTGCGGAACAGCACCAGGTAGCCCACACCGGCAGAGATGAGCGTGCCGGCGAGCATCGGGGCCAGCTGCAGCGCGCCTTCCAGGTACAGTTGCGTGATGACGACGCTGGCCGAGCAGTTGGGAATCAGGCCGACGAGTGCCGAGCCCAGGACCGCAAGCGTCTCGTTGCCGCGCAGGAACTGCTCGATCGCGGACTCGCCGAAGGTCTCGAGCACGGCGACCAGGACCAGCGTCACCAGAAAAATGAATACCGAGACCTGCACGGTGTGCGAGATCGCGCTGCGGATGATCGACAGGACAGGCGTCCCTTCGTGGGAGTGGGAGTGACCGTGGCCATCATGGTGTTCATGCTCGCCCTCATGACCGTGATCGTGGCCATGTCCGTGTTCATACTCGTCCTCGTCTTCATCGCAACCGCAATGATCGCGCTCGCACAGCTCGTGGATGTGGTCGGCGCTCACGCCCGCCTCGGCCACCTCGTCGATGATGTCACCGCCGCTGTGGTCGTCGTGCGCGCAGTTCACATGAGCCGAATTAGCAGCGGCCCCCAGCACGGTACGGCGAATCGCCGCATGCGTGCGAGCGTTACGACGCAGGCCGCGAATGGCGGCGTCCACGATAAAGCCCGTGACCAGCGCGATCAGTGCCTTCGAAGCCAAAAGCATCGCCATAGTCTGCACGGGCACCTGCTCGGCGAGCAACAGCGGCAGCATCTCATCGGAGGTCGAAAGGAACACCGCCACCAACGTGCCCAAGGTCACGACACGACCGGCGTACAGCGTGGCCGCCATTGCCGAAAAGCCGCACTGCGGCACCATGCCCAGCAACGAGCCAACCACGGGGCCCGCGGCACCGGCGCGCTTGATGGCGCCGTTAACGCTGTCGCCCGCGACGTGCTCCAGGGTCTCGAGGGCCAGATATGTCACCAATAAGAACGGTACCAGCGAGAGCGTGTCCTTGCCGGCGTCGAGCAGAATATCAATCAGCAAATCCATGACGGATGGAACCTTTCGTGTCTTTCGGCAGCATTGTAAAAGTCCTAGCGGTCAACTAGGGTATTGTAGTTGTCCTAGGCGCGATGCCAATAGTTGCCCATGGTAAACTATCATCTCGCCACATCTTAATGACCCTGAGCCGCACGACGCGGCCCATCCAAGGAGCAGTTATATGAACGTTTCACAAGCACTCGAATACGAGCGCCAGCCGTTTATTCCCATGTTTATCTATGGCGATCACGGCGCCATGGAGTCCGAGCGCCAGAAGGGCGAAGAGGCCCTCAAGGTGCTCGAGACCGAGTACTTTACCGCCGAGGTCGACCCCGGCTTCGACTTTGCCACCGTGCGCGACCTGGCCGACCGCAACCGCGACCTGTGCGACCAGATTGGCGAGGCACGCCTGCGCAACGTGACGCCCGCGACGCTTTCGCGCGGCCTGTCCGATGCCGACACCTGCGCCGCCATCGGCAAGATGCAAAAGCGCACCGCCGCGTCCGTTATGCGCGAGATCCGCGGCGACCGCGACGCGCTCGGCGTGGCCTACGCCCGCAAGCCCATCCAGGGCACCGTGCTCGGTATCGACATCGAGACCACCGGCCGTGCACCCGAGCGCGGTTATATCATCAATGTGGGTTGGGAAATCATGGAGCTCACCAGCGACGCCGTCCCGCACGACGCCGAGGCGCACTACTGCGGTCTGCCCGACATCTACCGCGGCGAGGATGTGCCGTTGTCGAATATCCACCACATCACCTGGGACGACATCGACGGCAAAAAGCCGTTCCGCGAGAACAAGGAACTGCAGAAGCAGCTGCTCAAGCTTATGAAGAAGTACCCGTACATGGCGCACAACGCCGCCTTTGAGGACAGTTGGTTCAAGATCCACCTGGACGGTTACGCCGAGGCACGCCGCGCCGGCAAGATCATCGTCATCGACTCGCGCCAGATCTGCCGCAGCCTGGATGCCGACGTCCGCTCGCTCCCCCGCGAATCCGCCCCCGCCGCGCTCGAGAACTGGGCGCGCCGCCGTGGAACCCTCGCCGCCGACGCCAACGAGCAGCATCTGGGCCTCGACGACACCGACCTCATGCTCCGCACCGTCCAAGCCGAGTTCAACCTCAAGAACCTGTTTGCCAAGTAGAAACGCCTGCGACAAACCCCGGGGGTAGATCACGAGCGGCCTCGCAGCGGAAAACCCCGCAGCGGGGCCGCCCTACGTTCCACAGATAGATCTGCCATCACAAATTCTGAACCCTCATTTTGAACGATTTCGGCCAATTCCCGACACGTAATTCGTTGTCGGATGGCGATGCATCGATATCAAATGTGCAGCAATTGAGTATTTCTATGCTATAGCCAAGCTGCGAAAACTTTTATTTAGGGCATACCAACTCATAATTGCGTCAAGCTTTTGGTCAGCATTTGGTTAGACCTCTAAAACGACTTTTTCACTCAGCGCCATCAACACGGCATTAGCTGACACGATATATACCATGAGTATCGTATTGTCACATACCACTGCAAAAGCGGTCTACCAGGCCGCGCATTCGGTGTCTGCGAAAGGCATCGAGTCCTGTAACCCTGCCGCGATTTACGGATCATGTCCCACCGGAACGCTCCTTGACGCAGCCGCAGAATGGCTCACCAAACATGATGTTTCCCTCGACGCGAATGATTCCCTCGAGGTGATGGTGTTTGATCGCAGGAATGCGCGCCATGCAATGAACTGTCAATGCCACGTTTCTTCAAAACGATTCTCGAACTCACGCTTTATAGAGCTTGAAGATGGCATCTTCATTGTTGGCGTTGAGCTTTGCGCACTTCAGGCCGCCACCTATCTTCCTTTTCGCGAACTGGTGGAGTACTACTTTGAACTATGCGGCGCTTATTCCCTTGGAACCGACTCTTCCACCTCCTATACCGAGCGTTTCGCGCTCACCTCGACCGAGAGATTGAAACAGTTCTTTAATTCCATTACCAGATGCGACGGTCTGGCTCTTGCCCGAAAGGCGATCCAATGTGTGCGCGACGGATGCCGGTCTCCTATGGAAACAGCCTTTGTCATGATGCTAACGCTGCCCAAAAGCGAAGGAGGGCTTGGTATTAAGGGAATTGAGACCGATTACGAGGTACAGGTCACCGCTGCCGCAAAGAATCTCACGAGACGCAAAAAGTTCTTTATGGATGCGTGTCTAAAGAAATCTCGCACAGACATTGAATACAACGGTTTTTATCATGACGCGGAAGAAGACCGCGCCATCGATGAGGAGCGCAAGAATGCACTTGCGTCCATGGGGTACGGAATCATCACCGTCAGTCGTTATTCCTTTATGCATGCCAGCTCTTTCGTTAGGGTCATGGAAGCAATCCAGCGGAAAGAGGGCGTACGCCCCTCGCATCTGCCAAAAGACTTTCAAATCATGCAAGAGGACCTGAGACAGTTTGTGCTCAGAAGGTTTATAGAAGAGAAAAAGCGAATTCAGAAGCAGCTTCGCCAGGATTCCGAAGATCGTCAACGAATCGACCTCGAAAAAGCAATGCTCGAAGGCACTACGTTGGATGATCCAACGATTAACGAAGCGCCGGCAATCGATGACATGCAAACAGTCAAAATCGACAGCCCATCATTTGCTCAAACAAGCAGCCTCGCGCCCGAGGGCAGGATCTTCGGGGCCGGAAGCTAGACCGGCTAACAAGGTGGGTACCCTAGCGATGTGCAAAATTGCGAGTATTCAGCAGGGTCGGGTGTCTATCACCCTCGAGTGGATCCAAATGTGAAGCGAAATCACTCTTGCGTGAGAGCGTTAGGCAACATTTGAGGAAGAACTCATCGGATTAACACCCTAAGATAACTCTTGAACTGCATTATATGACCTGCAATAAATTAACGGACCCCCTATAGTTGCAGAATACTCCATTTTTTGCACGGCTCAGGGGCACCCACCCCGGCATCGGCTATCAAAACCGCTCAGTCCGGGATCTCGTCCACTATTCCCCATCATTTTGTGCAACGAATTACCTGAACGTCATTGACACATGAACATACACTCATATAATCGAAAGTAAATTATATGAGCGCATGTTCATATGAAAGGATATTGCAATGAGCGTCCGCGTTGATGAAACGAAACCTGACATCGAGGCCACCGAACCCGCGATCCCCACCACCTGCTCGCCCGAGGACCTTCCCGACGAGGAGCTTCTCTACGACCTCGCCGACCTGTTCAAGGTCTTCAGCGACACCACGCGCATCAAGATCCTCTATGCCCTCATGGGCCGCGAGCTCTGCGTGGCAGACATCGCCGAAGCGACCGAAACCTCGCAGTCCGCGGTGTCGCACCAGCTGCGTACACTCAAGCAGTCGCACCTGGTTAAATTCCGGCGCGACGGGCGCAATATCCTATACTCGCTCGCCGACGACCACGTCTACACCATGCTCAACCAGGGCATGAGCCACATCTGCGAATAGCGACTAACCACGGTACCAGCGCGGCCTGCACCCAAGCCGCAAATACAGGGAAAGGAACCCACCATGAAAAAGCAGTTTAAGCTCGATGAGATCGACTGCGCCAACTGCGCGCGTAAGCTTCAGGACGAGCTGGCCAAGCTCGAGGGCGTCAAGTCCGTTTCGGTCAACTTTATGACCCAGAAGCTAACGCTCGAGGCCGATGAAGCCGAGTTCGACGAGGTCCTCGACCGCGTTGTGGAGTTCACCGCCGACGCCGAGCCGGACTGCGAGATCATTCTCTAGCCCAGGTTTACGCCAACCCGCAAGGCCGCGCTTGCCGCGGCCTTTGCTCGCGAAATTATATGAGCGAGTGTTCATACATTCAAATGGGAGGATACGAATCATGGCCACCGCCGACCCCAAGAAGAAAAAGAAGAAGCGCAAGAAAAAAGAGTCACTCGAGCATAAGCGCAACCGCATCCTGGTAGCGCTGGGCATTTTTGCCGTGGTGTACGCCCTCGATGAGCTCGGCACCCTCACTGCCGCATTCGGCACCCCGGGCGACATCTACGCCAGCTTCGCACTGTTCCTCGTGCCTTTTTTGATTGCCGGCTACGACGTGCTCCAAAAGGCATACAACAACATCCGCCGCGGCAAGGCGTTCGACGAGAGCTTCCTCATGGCCGTCGCGACCATCGGCGCGTTTGCCATGGTGCTCTTCCCCGACACCGACCCGCACATGGCCGAAGGCGCCGCCGTCATGCTGTTCTACCAGGTCGGCGAGCTGTTCCAGGCATACGCCGTGGGCAAGAGCCGCAAGTCGATCAGCGCCATGATGGACATCGCGCCCGACTACGCCAACGTCGAGCAACCCGACGGCACATTCGAGCAGGTCTTCTCCGATGACATCGCCGTGGGCACCGTCATCGTCGTCAAGCCCGGCGAGCGCGTGCCTATCGACGGCGTCATCGTCGAAGGCGAGACACAGCTCGACACCGCCGCACTCACGGGCGAGTCAGTTCCCCGCCCCGCCAAGTCCGGCGACGACATCATCAGCGGCTGCATCAACATGACGGGGCTCATCCACGTGCGCACCACCAAGCCCTTTGGCGAGTCCACCGTCGCGCGCGTCCTGGAGCTCGTAGAAAACGCCAGCGAAAAGAAGGCGCACACCGAGAACTTCATCACGCGCTTCGCCCGCGTCTACACGCCCGCCGTCACCGGCGCTGCCGCGGTGCTCGCGCTTGGCGGCGGCTTGGTCACCGGCGCCTGGTCCGACTGGATCCTGCGCGGCCTGACCTTCCTGGTCGTCAGCTGCCCGTGCGCATTGGTGATCAGCGTGCCGCTCAGTTTCTTTGGCGGCATCGGCGGCGCCTCCAAGCTGGGCGTTCTCATCAAGGGTTCTAACTATCTCGAGACGCTCGCCGATGTGGACACCGTCGTCTTTGACAAGACAGGCACCCTCACCAACGGCACGTTCTCGGTGGTCGCGGTACACCCCGAGGCTGGCTACACCGAGCAGTCGTTGCTTGAAGTCGCAGCCCTTGCGGAGTCGTTCTCCGATCACCCCATCGCGCAGTCCGTGCGTGTCGCCTACCAGAGCGAGGTCGACCCCAAGCGCGTTAGCAACTCCACCAACGACGCGGGCCACGGCGTGACGGCAACCATCGACGGCAAGCACGTCGTCGTTGGCAATGCCAAGATGCTTGCTGCGGCCGGTATCGACGCTCCCAATTGCGAGGTTGTCGGCACGATCCTCCATGTGCTCGTTGACGGCGTTTACGCCGGCCACATCGTGATTGCAGACACCGTTAAGGCCGACGCCGAGCAGACGATCCGCGACCTGCACGCCGCCGGCGTCAAGCGCACCGTCATGCTCACGGGCGACCGCGAGGAAGTGGCTGCTGCGGTGGCCAAGCGGCTGGGGCTCGACGAGTTCCACGCGCAGCTGCTGCCGGGCGACAAGGTCGAGCGTGTTGAAGCGCTGCTGGCAGCCGAATCGGGCAAGGGCAAGCTCGCCTTTGTCGGCGACGGTATCAACGACGCGCCCGTGCTTACGCGCGCCGATGTTGGCATTGCCATGGGCGCTATGGGTTCTGACGCTGCGATCGAGGCCGCCGATGTCGTGCTCATGGACGACAAGCCGTCCAACATTTCCCGCGCGATCCGCGTGGCACGCAAGACCATGACGATCGTCTGGCAGAACATCATCTTTGCGCTGGGCATTAAGCTGCTGATCCTTGTGCTGGCGGCGCTGGGCATCGCCAATATGTGGCTTGCCGTGTTCGGCGACGTAGGCGTGGCAATCATCGCCATCCTGAACGCCATGCGCGCGATGGGGGTCAAGAACCTGTAGCGTTCGTGGGCTGTCCGGCCGGGACCGGGCTTGGTTTTGAAAACGTCCTCGCGCATGAGGCCCGTCTTTCCTGCTCCTACGGAGCAACGGAAAGGCGGGCCTCGCGCTGCGGAATGTTTTCAAAACCAAGTCCGGTCCCGGCCTGCGGCGACGTTGCTGGTGGTTCTTGGGCATCGCTTGCTGGCGGGGTTCCTTGCCTGAGTTGGACATAGTTGGCAGGACCTTTCGTCCCGGTCGCTGGTTCGCGCTTTGCGTGAACTCCGCGCTACTGGGGGTCCAATTAGGCTTCTGTTGTTGGACCCGCTACATCTTCCCGGCCCAACATCGCCCGTAGCTTCTCGAAGCTTTCCTCACTCAGGCAGTGCTCCATGTGGCAACCCTCTTGCGACGCGACATCCGCCGAAACGCCGGCCTCCTCGAGCAACCGCACGAAAAAGCAGTGGCGCTCCCACATTTGGCGAGCGACCTCCAGACCACGCTCCGTAAGATGAACGTCGCGCTTGCCCATTTCGACATAGCCGCTGTTCTCCAGCGTCGCCATGGCTTTAGAGACGCTCGCCTTGGTCACACCCAGGTATTCGGCGACATCAATCGATCGAACGATGCCTTGGCGCTCCGAGAGCACATAAATAGATTCGAGATAGTCTTCTCCAGATTCACGTAGGGCCATGGGCCGCCTTTCGCGATGATCGTTAGTTAGCCTTTGGATACTTTCCTTGGCTTACTTTACCGCAAAAGTTGCCCATGTCTTACTACGTTGTTTAAAAAGTTAGCCGTGTTTCACAAAACGCGCCAGGCGAACACAACATGGGGACACGCCCCGCAAGGAGTGTCCCCAGCTGCCGGCAGAGACGATATGAGCAGGACATAAAAACATTGAGAGCCCCTGCTGCA
>CAUEPS010000030.1 GCA_959019775.1 uncultured Collinsella sp. | reverse complement strand
ACGCAAAGGAAAGCACTTAATGTGCTTTCCGTCTTGCGCAGGACTGTAGAGCAGCAAACTTAACCCCCGCCCTCAGCCCCGGAAGCCCTCCCGGATGGCCCCAAAAAATTTTTCAAAAAAGTTGTTGCGCGCCGGACAGACTTCTGTGTATACTAATCCCCGCAGCGCACGCGAGCGGAAACAAACGCGAACGACTGCCTGGGGAGTTAGCTCAGTTTGGTTAGAGCGCCGGCCTGTCACGTCGGAGGTCGCGGGTTCGAGCCCCGTACTTCCCGCCAACGCAATTAAAGCCACGTCTTCGGACGTGGCTTTTTGCGTTTGATAGGACTTTGATCCCATCGGCCCCTTTCGCCCAAAACCAAATCCTTCCAATTCCCGGACAAGCTCCGTTTGAGGCATGTACTCAAACAAGGCGTTTGTTGCGCAACACCAGTTCAACGAAGCAGGGGGTTAGGTTATACTCAGTTGCACTGTGGGCCGTTTTTGATGCAAGAGGCTTCAATCACGGCATTCAGCGGGCGCCCGTTTTGCTATTTGGGCGTCCATATGGTCATTGACGTCTCGACGTAAGCTCGGCCCCGGAGCTCGTTCGAGCTGTTCCTATTCCTTGAAAGGGGAAAAATGGACATATCGAGGAAGACTGATTACGCCCTTCGCATGCTCGCGATGCTTGCCGAGGACCCGGAGCGTCTGCTTTCTGTTCGCACCGCCGCCGAAGAGGTCAATGTCCCGTATTCGTTTGCCCGTTCGATCCAGCATGGTTTGGTTCAGGCCGGTATTGTGGAGAGCCTGCGTGGCGTCCATGGCGGCATGCGTCTTAAGGTCAGCCCCGACGATGTCACCATCCGCCAGGTCGTCGAGGCCGTTCAGGGCCCCATGGTCATGAACGATTGCACCGCGCCCGATGGCGACTGTGCACGCATGGGCACGTGCTGTTATCATCCCCTGTGGGCCGGAGCTCAAGCGCTGATGCGCGACTACCTCGATTCCGTTTCGCTGGGCGATATCGTCGCTCACCGCCAGTTCCCGGCCGTCGATTCCAAGTTCGCCGACCGCGATGCGTTTCCCGAGTACGCCAACTGTGCGTGCGCTTGCCGGGAGGAATAGCGCCGCATAAGGAGCATAGCCATGATTCAGGACCCCTTTCGTTCGATGATTCGTTCGGAAGGGGTCTTGCGTTATCGCGACCTTCCGTGGCGCCGCACGCGCGACCCGTACATTATTTGGCTTTCCGAGGTTATGCTGCAGCAAACGCAGGTGCCGCGTGTGGAGACGCGTATGCCCGCGTGGCTCGACCGCTTTCCGACCGTGCAGGCGCTCGCCCAGGCCGCTCCTTCCGACGTTTTGGATGCCTGGCAGGGGATGGGCTACAATCGGCGTGCCCTGGCGCTTCACAGAGCTGCTCAGTGCGTTATGGAAGACTGGGGTGGGGAGTTTCCACGTGAGACGCGCGATCTGGTCGCGCTGCCTGGCATTGGCCCGGCGACGGCGCAGGGCATCCGGTCGTTTGCGTTTGATCTGCCGGGTGTGTATCTGGAGACCAACGTGCGCACGGTCTTTCTGCATCATTTCTTTCCCGACGTGCCGGCCGTTCCCGATCGCGAGCTGGTGCCGCTGATTCAGGCCGCCTGTCCGGCGGCCCCTGGTGCGGCGGTGGATGAGATTGCGCCCTTTGCCGCGCCTCAAGACGATGCCGACACACCGCGCGCATGGTATTACGCGTTGCTGGATTACGGCGCGTATCTTAAAAAGACGCTGCCCAATCCGTCCAGGCGGTCGGCGAGCTATAGTCGTCAGTCCAAGTTTGAGGGCTCGCGCCGTCAAAAGCGCGCCCATATTGTGCGCATGCTGCTGGCTGCGCGCGATGGGCGGCCGTCGGGCATTACGCTCGATGAAGCCGTTGCAGGCGTTAACGAGATGGAGACGGCAGCCGGCCGCGAGCCGGTCGATCACGATCTAGTCGCAGGCATTTTGGCCGACTTGGAGCGCGAGGGCTTTTGCCGCGTGGAGGGTGACCGCTGGCTAAGCGTGTAGCCCACCCGAATCTGAAAAACAGGATTGTAAGGTTTAGATTTTCGACATGAGGGCATCCTAAAGGCAAGGCCGCTCGAAGCCTACGGGCGGCATGTTGAAGGGAAGTACACCTATGGATTTTGAGAACTCTCAAACCAAGAAGAACCTCGAGACCGCTTTTGCCGGTGAGTCCCAGGCGCATACCAAGTATCGCTACTACGCATCTAAGGCCAAGAAGGATGGCTACGTTCAGATCTCGAATATCTTTGCCGAGACCGCAGGCAACGAGTCCGAGCACGCCAAGCTGTGGTTTAAGTATCTGCACGACGGCGCCGTTCCCGGCACCCTGGATAACTTGCGTGATGCTGCTGCGGGCGAGAACTACGAGTGGACCACGATGTACGACGAGTTCGCCAAGACCGCCGAGGAGGAGGGCTTTACCGAGATCGCCGAGAAGTTCCGTGGCGTCGGTGCCGTGGAGAAGGCTCACGAGGAGCGCTACAACAAGCTTGTCGAGCGCATTGAGTCGGGCGAGGTGTTTGAGCGCGAGGGCGTGAAGGTGTGGAGGTGCCTGAACTGCGGGCACCTGCATGTGGGCGCTGAGGCGCCCGAGGTATGCCCGGTTTGCAACCACCCGA
Organism: uncultured Collinsella sp.; assembly: GCA_959019775.1. Classification (GTDB taxonomy): domain Bacteria; phylum Actinomycetota; class Coriobacteriia; order Coriobacteriales; family Coriobacteriaceae; genus Collinsella. The sequence continues at coordinate 12,735 of CAUEPS010000030.1, read as the reverse complement.
AGGCGTACTTTGAGGAGCAGGTGGTGAACTACTAGCGCCGATACGAACGTGGACTGCGGAGCGCAGGGCGGGGAAATACCTTTCCCTCTCGCTCACGGCTCCGCAGGGTCGCGCGAGGCAAAGGTATTTCCCCGCCCTGCGCTCCGGCGTTGGGTCATCGCGTGCTCGTTACTGAAAAGCTGATTAGAAGTTTGTGTGCCGCCCCTTTGGGGCGGCACTTTTTGTGTGGGGTCCCGGTCTTCACAATTTCCGTCAAGCTTTTGGTCAGGTTTTGGTTAGTTGGCGGGTTGGTGGAAGGGCAAAAGATTATTCGACAAAAAAGCTCAGAGAAAGTGCTGGTAGGGGAGTTGTTGAGGTTTTCGACAGCTTTTGTCAGCAAGAAACTTTGCAGCTATTGCTACGGATTGCGTTGCCGTGGCCTTGGCGGTGCGGGATGCTGGGCGCAAGCGTCAAATGCTCCGATTGAGGAGGCCGGCATGGACCTGTTTCTCGAGACCCCGCAGCAACAAGCCGAGCGCATGTTGCGCCAACAGCAACGGCTTATGGAGATGCAAATGCAAGGGGTAGCCGCTCAGCCCCCTGCGCAAAATGCCACGCCTGCGGTTTCGCCTGCGGGCAGATCGGCGCCAGAGAACTATTCCGTACAACAAGATTCATATGCGCAGGAGCTTGCGTTCGACAAGCGCCGCACGCGTCACCGCCGCGTGGGCCAGCGCCTGCGCACGTTAGCGATGATTGTGCTGATCCCGTTGGGACTCGCAGCAATCTTCTTGGCCTCATATGCCTTCACGTGCATTCTCAACGGCGCCTCACCCAATGAGGTGCTTCAGCACTTGGCAGCTCTCGGCCAGCGCCTAGGCGACGTCATAACAACCATCCGCTCCGGCTGGGAGAGTTAGCGTTTTGATGTCTGTGGCACAAATCCATTTGCCCGATTGCCGTGAAGCGCCAGGTGCGTGTGGCGGGGTAAGATTGATCGCGGTTTTGATTGATAATCGATTGGGTTTGTTGGGCGGAGTCTATGTCTGCTATTGATATTGCGCTTGTTGTGATTGCCTTGGTGGCGGTGGGGGTTGCCGTGGCTTGTGCCCTGCAGCTTAAGAGCCTTCGCGCCGAGCTGCGGGAGCGCGGCGATAGCGGTGCGGAGACGCTGGCGGCGCTCGAGCAGGCCAACAACGCGCTCGATGCCCTGAACGTCGCGCTGGCAGAAACCCGCCGCACGGCAAATGCCATCGCGCAGCAGCAGACGACCGACGCCGCCGTGGAGCAGCAACGCTACCTGACCATTGCGCGCGAGTTCTCGCAGGCTGGCGACCGTATGGATGACCTGCGCCGTGAGACGGCCCAGCAGCTTGGCGCCAACCGCGAGGGCATCGAGCATCGCCTGGACAAGGTGCGCGAGACGGTCGATGCACAGCTGGGCGCCATCCGCAAGGACAACAACGTGCAGCTCGATCAGATGCGCGCGACGGTGGACGAAAAGCTTTCCCGTACGCTCAACGACCGTCTGTCTGCATCGTTTAAGCAAGTGAGTGACCAGCTCGAGGCCGTGTACAAGGGCCTGGGTGACATGCAGTCTATCGCCACCGGCGTGGGCGACCTTAAGCGCGTGCTGGGCAATGTGAAGGCACGCGGCATTTTGGGCGAGGTGCAGCTGGGCGCAATCCTGGCGGACATTCTTACGCCCGACCAGTATCTGGAAAACGTAGCCACCAAGCCTGGCGCCTCGGAGCGCGTTGAGTTTGCCGTCAAGCTGCCGGTAGACGAGGGCGACCCCGTGCTGCTGCCAATCGACTCCAAGTTTCCCGGCGATGCATATGAGCATCTGCTCGACGCCCAGGAGTCGGGCGACGCGGAGGCCGTTGCCGCCGCGCGCAAGACGCTCGATATGATGGTGAAGCGCGAGGCAAAGGACATTTGCGAGAAGTACCTGAGCGTGCCCGCGACGACCAACTTTGGCATTCTGTTCGTGCCGTTTGAGGGTCTGTACGCCGAGGTCGTCAGCCGCCCCGGGCTTATCGAGACCCTGGGCCGCGACTATCACGTCAACGTTGCCGGCCCCAGTACCATGGCCGCCATCCTCAACAGCTTGCAGATGAGCTACCAGACGTTTAGGCTGCAAAAACGCACCGATGACGTGCTGCGCGTGCTTTCCGCCGTCAAGGCCGAACTGCCACGCTATCAAAAGGCGCTCCGCCGCGCCCAGCAGCAGATCGAGACCGCGGGTAAAACGGTCGAGGGCATTATCACCACGCGCACCAACGTTATGGAGCGCAAGCTCAAGGACATCGACGCGCTGGAAGACGCGCGGGAGGCCGACGCGATTTTGGGCTTGGAGTCCGCAGGCTTACTCGCGGGCCAGGAAGACGAGGACTAGCCGCAACGGACGGCGGGGCGCCTGCGCAAACACTGCGCGGGCGCTTTTCGCATCGTGCTTGCCTGAAGTGCACTTTAGTGTGCCACAATGGCGTTTCGCCCTATCAGACGCGAAAGGAAGCACATGTCTCAGAGAAGCACCAGTCCGCTCAAACGCTCTACCGTGCGCCGCACGTTGCAGCGTTTTTGGGATGTCACGCGCACGCAGCCGCTGATCGTCTTTCTTTCGGTGTTCTCGTCGGCGGGCTACATCTTTTTGCTCACGTTTGCCAACACCTACGTGATGGCGCTTATTGTCGACCGCGTCCAGGCCGGCCCCGTGGCAGGCGACCGGGTGTTTGAGGTCTTTGGCCCTTACATTCTGGCGCTCGTGCTCGTTAACCTGGTAGGCCAGATCCTCTCCAAGCTGCAGGACTACACCGTCTACAAGCTCGAGATTGCGGGCAACTATCACCTGGCGCGCTTGTGCTTCGACACGCTCTCCAATCAATCCATGACATTCCACACCAGCCGCTTTGGCGGATCGCTTGTGAGCCAAACGAGTCGTTTTATGAGCGGCTACACGGGTCTGGTGGACGTAACGGTGTATTCGCTCATTCCCACCATCACCTCGGTTGTCTGCACGGTAGCGGCGCTCGCTCCGGTGGTGCCGACGTTTACCGTGATCCTGGTGGGCATTATGGTCGTCTACATTGCGTTTGTCTGGCTTATGTATAAGCGCATCATGCCGCTTTCGGCCGCGACGTCCGCCGCGCAGAACAAGCTGTCGGGCGTGCTTTCCGACGCGGTCACGAACATCCTGGCCGTCAAGACCTGTGGGCGCGAAGACTTTGAGCACGACCTGTTCGATAGCGCCGACCGCGCCGCGCGCGACGCCGAAACGGTTTCGATGCACGCCATGATGCAGCGCAACTTTACGACCTCGGGCCTCATCGTCATCACCATGGCCGTGGTGAGTGTGTTCGTGGCGGGCGGCAACGCGTGGTTTGGCGTCTCTGCCGGCGCGCTTGTCATGATCTTTACCTATACGTACAATCTCACCATGCGTCTGAACTACGTGAGCTCCATGATGCAGCGCATCAACCGCGCGCTGGGCGATGCGGCCGAGATGACGCGCGTGCTGGACGAGCCGTGTCTGGTGGCAGACGACGAGAACGCCCCCGAGCTCAAGGTGAGCGAGGGCGCGATTGATTTTGAGCACTTGAGCTTTGCATACCGTGATGCCGCGGCGGGCGAGAGCGTGTTCAACGACCTGACGCTTCATGTGGCGGCGGGCCAGCGCGTGGGTCTGGTGGGCAAATCGGGCTCGGGCAAGACGACGCTCACCAAGCTGTTGCTGCGCCTGGACGACGTGCAGGGCGGCCGCGTGCTCGTGGACGGCCAGGATGTCTCGCGCTGTACGCAGCAGAGCCTGCGCCGCCAGGTTGCCTACGTGCCGCAGGAGGCGCTGCTGTTCCACCGCTCCATTCGCGAGAATATCGCCTACGGACGTCCCGATGCCACCGACGAACAGATTCGCGAGGCTGCGCGCCTGGCCAATGCCCTGGAGTTTATCGACCGTCTGCCCCGTGGCTTTGACACCATGGTGGGCGAGCGCGGCGTCAAGCTTTCGGGCGGCCAACGCCAGCGCGTGGCCATCGCCCGCGCTATCCTGACCGATGCGCCGATTCTGGTGCTCGACGAGGCGACGTCTGCCTTGGACAGCGAGTCCGAGGCGCTGGTGCAGGAGGCGCTCGAGAACCTGATGCGCGGCCGCACCTCCATTGTGGTGGCACATCGCCTGTCCACCGTAGCGGCGCTCGACCGCATCGTGGTGCTGGCGGACGGCGAGATTGTCGAGGACGGTACGCATGCGCAGCTTGTCGAGGCGGGCGGCGAGTACGCAAGCCTGTGGGGCCGCCAGACCGGCGCATTTTTGGAGGCGTAAAGACCCCATACGTGGGACAATCGTGCCCATAGGTTTGTTATGCCGTTGAGTCGAGGAGTCGTTATGCCACGCGAGACCAATGCCGCCAAACGCGAACGCGCCATCGAGGTGTGCGAGCGCCTTAACCGTCGCTATGGCCCGGTCGAGTGCTTCTTGGACCACGAGAATCCCTTTAGGCTGCTCATCGCGGTGCTGCTCTCGGCTCAGACGACCGACGCGCAGGTCAACAAGGTGACGCCGCGGCTGTTTGCCCAGTGGCCCACGCCCGAGGCCATGGCGGGGGCGAGCGTGGCCGACGTGGCGGATACTATCAAGTCACTTGGCTTTTATAAGAGCAAGGCCAAGCACGCCGTGGAGGCCGCGCAGATGATCGTCGCCGATTGCGGCGGCGAGGTGCCGGCCGACATGAAAGAGCTTGTAAAGCTGCCGGGCGTGGGACGCAAAACGGCGAACATCGTGCTCAACGTGGGGTTTGGCATTGTCGAGGGCATCGCGGTCGATACACACGTCAACCGCATCGCGCATCGCCTGATGCTGAGTCCTAAGACGCATGCCAAAGAGCCGCTCAAGACCGAGCAAGATCTGCTCAAGATTTTGCCGCACGAGTATTGGGAGTCGGTCAACCATCAGTGGATTACCTTTGGCCGCGAGATTTGCGACGCCCGCAAACCCAAGTGCGACGAGTGCCCGCTGGCAGATCTTTGCCCCAGCGTACGGGTGGTGCAATAGCTTTTTGCAAACTTTTTTGCAAAAAAAGTCTAAACCATAGATACAGCTTGGTTGCGCAACCAATTCGCGTTTTTTTCCTTTTAAATAAACCGTACATTAGTAAATCTGTCTCGTTTTTCGGGACGGGCTGTTTCTGAACAAAGGGGAAAACATGGCAAAGTATCAGCCCGCGCACAAAAAAGCGCAATCCAAGCTCAACCTTGCTAAGCCTGCGGTGACCATGGCCGTTACCGCCAGCCTTGCACTGTCTCCGGTCCTGCAGACCGCTGCTTTCGCTGAGTCCGGCACCGACGCCAACGACGACGTCAAGGCCGAGCAAAAGCAGGCCAGCAAGGAAGAGATCGCTGCCGCTAAGGCCAACGTCGAGAAGGCCCAGAAGGCCTACGACGAGGCTAAGGCCAACGTCGAGAAGACCCAGAAGGCGTACGACGAGGCTAAGGCTGCCGCTGCCGAGGCTCAGGCCGGCGACCAGGAGGCCCAGAAGGCCCTCGAGGACGCTGCCGCTGCCGAGATGGAGGCCGAGACCAAGCTCGCCACCGCCAAGACTGCTCTTGACGAGGCCCAGAAGGCCTACAAGGACGCTCATGAAGCTGCTGACGCACTCGGTGTTGAGTACAACGAGAACCAGTACGAGAAGAAGGCCAAGGAGGCCCGCGCCGCCGCCGACGCCAAGAAGAAAGAGTGGAACGACGCCACGCAGGCTCAGAACGACGCCCAGGTTGCTCTGGAGAACGCCAAGAATCTGACTTCTGAGGACGAGGCTCAGGCTGCCTACGATGCCGCTGCCAAGAAGGCTGACAAGCTTTACCAGGACTGGAGCGACCTTGACAACGCCGCTGCTAAGGCTGAGCAGACTGCCAAGGATGCCGAGGCCACGATGAAGGCCGACCTGGAGGCAGCTAATGACGCCCAGGTTGCTCTCGAGGCTGCCAAGAAGCTTCCCTCCGTCGAGGATGCCCAGGCTGCTCTTGAGGCTGCCACGAAGGCTGACGATGAGGCTGCTGCCAACTTCTATAAGCTTGACAACGAGGCTCTCAAGGCCGAGAAGGACGCCAAGGCTAAGAAGGACGCTTGGGATGCCAAGCTCGCCGAGGCTAACAAGGCTCAGGAGGCTTACGAGAACCTCGACGCCAACAAGGCAAATGCCGACGAGCTCGGCCAGAAGTTCAACGAGCTCGACAGCGAGGCTGCTAAGGCCGAGACTAAGAAGAACGAGACTGGTGCCCTGAAGGCTCAGATCAACAACAAGCTTGCAGAGAACAAGGCCGATTACGAGGCGAAGAAGCGTGAGCTTGATAGGCTGACGGAAGAAGGCGTCCTCACCAGCCCCGAGTATGAAGCTGCAAAGAATGAGGCATATTATGCTTCTCAGGCAGTTAAGGCTACCGAGGATGCGCTTAAGGATGCCACCGAGAAGGACGACGCTGCATACCAGGCTTGGACTGAGGCTACCAACGCCGCCGCTCAGAAGATGACTGAGTGGAAGGCCGCAAACGCTCTGGTGAACCTTGGCCAGCAGTATCCGCAGCTCAAGGCTGATGCCGATAAGCTCGGCCAGGAGTACAACGAGAACCAGTACGAGAAGAAGGCCGAGGACGCCCGCGCCGCTGCCGATGAGGCTAAGGCTGCTTGGCACAAGACGACCGATAAGAAGGCTCAGGCCGAGGCTGACCTGAAGACTGCTCAGGGCAAGGAGCAGGCTGTCAAGGACGCTCAGGATGCATTTGATGCTGCCATGGCAAAGGCCGATAAGTCTGGCCAGGATTACAACGAGGCTGTCAATGCTGCCCACAAGGCTACTGAGGCTGCTAAGGCCGCCAAGGCTGACCGTGACGCTGCCATCGATGAGCAGGTTAAGGCTAATGAGGCCCTCGCCGAGGCTAAGAAGAAGCCGCAGGTCGTTGCCGCTGCCGAGGCTGCGCTGAAGGATGCTACTGCCAAGGCTGATAAGCTGGGCCAGGAGTACAACGACCTCGAGAACGAGGCTCTGAATGCTGAGAATACCCTTGCCGCCAAGAAGGCTGCTTGGAACGATGCCCTCGCTGCCGCCAACGCTGCTCAGGTTGCTCTCGCCAATGCTCAGAAGGCTAAGGAAGAGGCCGCCAAGGCTCTCGAGGACGCAAAGACCAACACTGGCGCTAAGTCCGAGGAGGCTAAGGCTGCTGCCGCTAAGTTCGCCGATGCTCAGAGTGCTGCTTACGAGGCCCTTGCTGACCTCGAGCTCGCCAAGCATGCTGAGGCCACGGCTCAGGCTGAGCTTGAGGCCGCCAAGAAGGTCCTGGGTTCGCTGGTTCCCTATGTTCAGCCCACTCAGCCGCAGGTGACCACCACGACTCCCGCCAAGGGCGAGAAGAAGGCCGACGAGAAGAAGGCCGACGAGGCTGCCCTCCCCACCACTGGTGATAGCGTTGCCGCTCAGGTTACGATCATCGCCGGTCTGGGTGCCGCTGCCATCGCCGCTGGTGCTACCCGCCGCCGCTTCAATGCCTAATGTAGCTTTTTAAGCTCGTTTCCCCTTTATAGGCGCCCCCGGTTACAAGGCCGGGGGCGCCTTTGTGCAAAAGAGCGCCGCTGCGATGTGTGCAGCGGCGCTCTTTTGCGTTGATTCTTATTGGGCGAGCTCGGCCCTAGGCCAATGCTCGTACGTTCGAGGAGATCTTCAGCACCAAAAAATCGGTCGAGGAGCCCAGCTTGAGCAGGTCGCCGTCGTGGATAGGAATCTGCTTGTCCTCGTCACCGGCGGAGCGCAGCGAGCGTGGCTTTTCGATAACGGTGGTCGCGCCGCTGCGTGTCACCAGCACCGTTCCATTGGTGGAGTGAAGGCCGCTTGCGAGCCATGTGCCGTTAGAAAACGCCACGCGCAGGTGCCGGTGGGATACATCGGGACCCACGTTGGTGATGCTGTTTCGGTCGTGTGCGAACGAGCCTAAAACCGTGCCCTCGGGATCGAGGCTCAAGGGATAGATCGGCGGCAAGGCCGAGCCGTCTTTCGCAAGCCTGAGCAGCCCCAGTTTTGCAGGAGGCTCGTTGACCTTGTGGTTGGTATCCTGCGCCTGGACGATCTCGGTGGTCTCGAGCGTGCCAAATGTCTGGGCTAGCTGCGTTATGGCAAAGTCTTTGACCTCGGAGGCGGCGGCATTTGGATCGGCCAGGCATCCGCAGACCGTTAGCGCAAGGAGCTCCAAAAGGCGCCGGTCGCTTTGCTTGAGGCCAGGCGTGACGGCGATACGGTCAAAGATATTGCGCAGGATGGAGCCATCGAGCCCCCAGTGTTCGAGCGACGTTGCCATGCGCTCGAGGGCATGCGCCGTAATGGCTTGCTGGCAAGCGTTGACGGCCGCTGGACTGCTGGCGCTGCCGATTTTAACAGCTGCAGCCAAGTTCTGGACGCTCTGCGAAAAATCGGTAAACATCTCAGGGTCAATCTTGTCGGTACCCGGAACGACGTGCACCACGCGTCGCGACAGAAACGTCTTTTCGGTAATGCGAAACCTTGGAGCCGGTTTGGAGCCCATCGGCTTGTCCGAAATCAAGATGCGCGCCGCTTCTCGATTATTGATCTGCAGGTCGCACTTAAGGAAATCAAAGAGCACCTCGGAAGGTGTTTCCGCACGCATGATGCAAGGCTCCTTTCTGGTGTCCGGGGAAGGTGTTAGATGCAAAAGCCGGGCAGGACATAGGTCATTTGGTCCGGATCGTTTCCAGGCGTTGCCCAGCTAAACACGTCGCCGTCTTTTCCAACGCGGTTAAAGTACGTCGAGTTGGCGCCCTCGCTGCAGTCGGCGCTGGGGGTGCGCTCCCAGTAGCAGATCTTTTTGCCGGCGACGGTGCGGATCATGGCGTCGTTGGTGGTCAGACTGCTTACGCTCTGCTCGCGATAGAGCTGGTACTGTTCGCCTTCTCCGCTGTAGAGGTCAGAAAGGTATCCGTAGCCGTCTGCGAACGTTTCAGGCGCCTGGTAGCCGCACAGCTCGCTCATGGACGGCAGCCACAGCTTGTCATCGGTGGCGGTGATGCTGGAGGCGTCTTTGGTGCCGCCGGTGTTGTTGGTGAGCTTTCGCACCGAGCGGATCTGATTACGGAGATCGTCGGGCAGCGTAGCCATGCCCTCGTCTGCCAACCATTCGCGAAGCGACGATTGCTCCCAGCCACCCGTCGCAGCGCCGTCATTTACGGCGCGCATGGCGATGGGGGTACGGAACATTAAGGTGATGCCAGCGGGGAGGCCGTCATCGGTGAACGTGTCTGCCTTAAAGCCCACGATCTGGACTTGTGCCTTGGTCCCATCGGAAAGCCTGACGGTCTTGGTGTTCTCGTTTTCGAGCGACTGCTTGCTGTTTACCAGGTGGTAGGTTTCGGCAATCGCGAGCGCCTTTTTGTTGGAAGATGTCTCTTGGATTTTGCGGGAGATTAGGGCGAGTTCTTCCCAGGTGTAATCGTCGAGTGACGGCTTGATGCCGTGCGCCAGGTCGATAAGCCCCCAGCACCCCGTGGCAATGGCGGAAGCTGCGATGCCGGCAACACAGACACCGCCGAGCGTGAGCGCAGTGCGACGCGAGATGATCGGATGGCGCGTCTGAGCCTTGTCGGAGCCGAAAGCCTTTGGTTGCTGGCTAAAGTCGACAGGTGCGGGCAGCGGCGTGCGCGGCTCAAAATCGATGTCTTTAATCCAGGCATCGAGCTTGCCGACAATCGTAGACAGCGGCGCGCGCTGGGACTGCTCGTTATGGATGCCGCTCATGATGACATCGACAAGCTTTTGGTCGCCGGGTAAGCGCGCCTCGAGCAGCTCGGGCTCGTGCTCGATCTTGTACAGGTAGGGCGACTGGTCCATATGCTCGTTTAGACGATATGGCGTGTGGCCGGCATAGAGCGTGTAGAGCACGCTGCAGAGCTCGTATGTATCGATGCTGGGCGACGTGCGCAGCGGCGCCAGCTCGGGGATGTCGTTGGAGAGCATCTCAGGCGGGGCGAACTCGGGGGTGCCGTTGCGCCAGATGCCGGTGGACATGGTAAACGAGGGGTCCGAGCGCCTGATGCTCGAGCTGCCCAGATCGACCAGGCAAAGGTCAAAACTGCAGTGTGCAATCTGCTGGGCAAGGGGTCGGCGCGTCGTTCGAATAATGATGTTGCGCAAGGAGATATCACGGTGCACAAAAGGTGCATCGAGCTTTTGGGTACTCAGGAGGATCTCTCCCAGGCGTTTTCCGATTGCGGCGACGGTGTTTGCGGGAATGCGGCCGCCCTCGGCTGGGTCGGTTAGCTCTGCCGCGGCATCGCAAAGGGGCAGGCCTTCAATCCATTCCATAAGGATGACCGGTGTGTTGCCGGCATAACCGTAGCCATAGGTTTTGGGAAAGCCGCCCAACAGTGAGACGACTGCAAGATTGCGATACTCCTCGGTGAGCGTCTTGATGCCCGAGGGGCTGACAGCGGAGCCGTTTTCATCACAGCCACTGAGGGGCCACAGCGTCTTGAGCGCAAAGGTCTCGCCCTCGGTGTTGGCGACCTTGCGAAGATGGTGGGAGCCGCCGCCGACTGCCCCGCAATCCAACAGGGTGGTAAAGCGGCGAATGGTATCGGAGTCTTCGGTGGTCGCAAACATGGCGTTTGGTTCAAAGGGGGACAACGCGATGATATCCATGTCCGTGTCGTACGTCACGGGGCGATCCTTTCGAGAAAAATGCATAGCAATAATGTTAGTGAAAAGGTAGCGCAACCGTTGTCTTAATTGAAAAGGTGCCGTTATTTGCAGAGGTTAATGTAAATAACGGCACCTTGTGCGTCGAAGATGTGTGGGCAGGCTAGTCTGTGATGCGAATGACCAAAAAACGCGTCGTGGCGCCCAAGCAAAGCGTGTCGCCGTTGTGAATCTCGACGGGGGTGTTGGCGAAGTTGGCGGGGCGGTCGCGTCGAGGCAGCTCGATAGGCTGCCGGCAGCGGTCGACGCTCGAGATCAAAAACGATCCGTTGGTGGAGTCGAGGCCCTGCGCAAGCCAGCGTCCGTCTTGGAACCAAATGCGCAGGTGCTGGCGCGAGACATCGGAATCGACGTCGGTGATGGCGTTCCCGTCGCCAGTCAGCGACCCGATAATGCTGCCCACCGGGTCCGTGGTAAGGGGGCGCAGCGGCGGTCGTGCCGAGTTGCCCACGACGCGCAGCAGCCCCAGGCGAATGTCTCCCGTGGGGCGCGCGGTTGTCGAGAAAAATGAGGTGACGGTCGTCTCGACCGTGCCATGCGTCGAGAGCATCTGGTCGGACACAAAGGACTCGGTGTACTCGATGGCGCGGGCGGGGTCGCCAAGGCAGCCGGTAACGATAAAAAAGATCAGATGGATGTAGAGGCGATCTTTAATGTCACTATCGTCAGTGGTCTCGATGCGCTCGACGCCGTTTCTAAAGAGCATGCCGTCGACGCCACAATTGGTAAGGGCATCCTGCATGTCTGGGACGCACGACTCCATATAGCGTTTAGCGACCTTGCTCAGCGATTGGGGGTCGGAGCCTCGGTTTTGCATGATAAGGTTGAGTATCTGGCGCGCACTTTGTTCAAAGGGCGTAAACAGCGGCTCGGAAAGGTCACCGGGTTTGGCGTGAACGATTTTGCGTGAGATAAACGACGGGACCGTCAAGCGTTCGGAGATGAGGCGTCCACCGTAACGGGCGTTGCCGGCCATTAGAATTTGCGCGGCGTTACCGTTGTTGATGCGACCGAGTGACTTAAGCCCGGAGTACAGTGCACAAGATGGAGTGTCAGCCATTTGTTTTTACCCCCCCCCCTTCACTCAAAAACAGCATTGGATACGTAATTATCATCAATTATAGGCGCTTTGCAGCTCGAAATGCTCGCTAGGGGGCGCGGACGGTGTAAATCCTTGATTATCGACTTTATCCGAACACCTCCCACATTCATCCGTACATGTACGGATGAATGTGGGAACCCGATACCCTGAGGGCCGGACCGGCCGGCCCCGGAAGATCGGAGGACGGCATGTCCAGAAAGAGGAAGAAGGGTTCCGCGAAAGCGGCCCCGAGGGCCTACGGAAGGCTCACGAGGCACGAGCGGGACACGGTCCAGAGGATGCTGGAGCGCAGGGCCTCGTGCAGGGAGATCGCGAGGGAGCTGGGCAGGTCGCCCTCGACGGTGAGCGCCGAGGTGGCGTCGCACAGGTTCGTGACGGCGCCGAAGCCCAGGCGCGGCGAGCGCGTGGGCGCCGACACCGACCTGTCGTCGGCCTGCCCGCGCCTGGCGGCGTGGCCGCGCTGCTGCAACGGGTGCGGCCGCTACCGCGCGATGGGCTGCAAGCGCCGCCCGCACGTCTTCTACGAGGCCCGCGCCGCGCAGCTGTGCGCCGACTCGGTGCTCGTCTCGTCCAGGCGCGGGATCGACGCCGACGAGCCGGCCGCGGCGGCCAGGCTGGAGGCCATCAGGGACTGCCTGCGCCGGGGGCTCTCGCCCGAGCAGATGGCCGCATGCAACGGAGGGCCGGTGGACCTGTCGCCGTCGACCATCTACCGCTGGGTCGCGGCGGGCTACGACGGCATGACCAACATGGAGCTCAGGCGCAAGGTCGGCTACAGGCCGAGGAGGCGCGCCGCCGTCCGGGCGGCCACGCGCCACTCCGCCCGCAGGTCATACGCCGCGTTCCTGTTAGCGCTAATCTAAAATTGACCACTTTCGCAAACGCATCTCGCCGAATGCG
>CAUEPS010000029.1 GCA_959019775.1 uncultured Collinsella sp. | reverse complement strand
TACAAAGCCAATGTAGATGGCCAGATAGCTAATCATGCCGTTCATTTGCGCTGCTTGCGTGTACATCTCGGAGCGTGTGATGAAGATTCCCCATGACCCTGGCTCCTTGCCGTCAACGAGCAGATTGTCGAGCAAAGTGTATTTAATGCTCTCGTCTGCCTCGGTCGTATCCATCCCCTGTTTGTAATTAACGAGCAGGCTACTGGAATACGGCTGCAGATTAAGTTGGGACAACAGCTCGTCGGCAACGACGACGGTACCCGGATTACTGCCCATCGCCGAGTTGGCGATGGCCGCCGTGTCCTTGTCCGACTTATCGGTTGCGGGCTTGAGCTCATGCCCGCCCAAGGTGAGGGTATGGCCGCCGGCCATGTACTTGGTGTACAGGTCGCCCAGCTCACCGCCCATATCACACGTAAGCAGGTACTGGTCGCGGCCAATGCTCACCGGCTCCTCGCCCATCATCTGGCGCAGTTTGTTGTACTGGCTCGCCGGCGTCACAAACAGACCCATCGTATCGACATTGCTACCCCCGAGCGCCTTGGGGAGCTTTTCGCCCATGGTCTTGCACATCTCACCCGCAGACACCGAAGGATTCGAACCGCCAAACGGGTAACTCAGATACGAATCGATCTGAACATGCTCACCGGCAACATCGGCGATATTGACCTTCTTGCCGGTCTCGTCGTTGTTGTCCGCCGACTTGCCCTTGCCGTGCCATGCGGAGTACAAATCGACCGTTGTATCGGCTAGCACCATGCGGTCGGCTTCAGACGGATTGACATATTCTTTGTAGTAGTCGAGCGTATCGGGCGTGTAATAGACATACGTCTGAGACACGTCAACAGGGATATAGCGCTCCAGGTTTTCGTTCATCACATTGGCAATCGACATACCGCACGTCACCGAGGTGATGGCCAAAAACAGGAGCATCGCGATGACGCCCATCGAAAAGCACACCGTGTTGACCTTGGCCGCAAGCTGGCGCACGGTAAACATGTTGAGGCCGCGCCAATACACGCTGCGCAGGCTCTGCAGCAGCTTGATGAGCATGCCCGAGAGTCCCCAGAACAGGGCAAAGGTGCCCACGGTAACCATAGCGGTCGTAATACCAAACTGGTTCATAGCCTCTTGCAGCTTGCTGTCCGTCGCGGTTAGCGGGAACCCATCACGTAGCAGACGGTAATAGGCCACGCCCACAAGCACCACGCCCACGGCAAAGATGGCAATCGCGATCCAGGGGTTGCGTGTCTTGATGCTCTCGTTGCGACGCTCGGCACCCATAAGCTCGATGAGTTTGGTACGACGCACGGCGCGAAGGTTCAGCAGTAGCGTGAGCACAAACATTACGAGCATGCAGGCAAGGGTCAGATTGAACGCATGCACCGAGAAAAAGAAGTGGAAATTGGCGATCTGTGTCTTAAAGAGCGAGGCCGTAAAGAACGTCATGAGCTGGGAGAGTCCCATACCCAGCACAATGCCGGCGACAAAGGCCACGACCGATACTATCACGGTCTCGAGCGCCATGATCGTGGCGACGCGCCCGCGCCCCATGCCGAGCACCTGGTACAGGCCAAACTCCTTCTTGCGGCGTTTCATGATGAAGTTATTGGCGTACACCATCAAAAAGGCCATGACACCGGCCAAAAAGTACGTCAGGTCGCCGAGCATGCTGCCCATAACCTGCGCCAAGACCTCTTCATCGATTCCGGCGATGTCGACCTGCATCGAGATGGTGTTAAAAGCATAGAAGACCGTGACGCCCAGGGTGAGCGTCAAAAGGTAGACGAGGTAGTCGCGGCCGGCGCGGCGGACGTTGCCCCAAGCGAGTTTACAGAGCATCGGAGCCCTCACCGCCCATCATGGCAACGACCTCCATAATGCGGTCGAAGAACTCTCGGCGGTCGGTGTCGCCGCGGCGCAACTCGGTGAAGATCTTGCCGTCGCGAATAAACAGTACACGGCTCGTGTAGCTGGCGGCAAAACTGTCGTGCGTAACCATGAGCACCGTGGCGCGCAGGCGGCGGTTGAGGGCCTCCAGGCTCTCGAGCAGCAGGCGAGCGCTCTTGGAATCGAGGGCGCCGGTGGGCTCGTCGGCCATGATCATGGTGGGGTCGGTGACGAGCGCGCGAGCCGCGGCAACGCGCTGCTGCTGGCCGCCGGACATCTGGTAGGGATACTTGTCGAGCACCTGACTGATGGACAGGCGCGCTGCCACATCCTGCACGCGGGTCGAGATCTCTGCCGAGTTTGTGCGGGCGATGGTGAGCGGCAGGGCGATGTTCTCGCGTGCCGTGAGCGTATCGAGCAGGTTGGAGTCCTGGAAGATAAAGCCGAGCTCCTCGCGGCGGAACTGCGAAAGCTTAGCCTGCTTCATGCGCGTCACGTCCTGGCCGTTGATGCGGATGGTGCCGCTCGTGGCGCTATCGATGGTCGACACGCAGTTGAGCAACGTCGACTTGCCCGAGCCCGAGGCGCCCATGATGCCTACAAATTCGCCGCGGTTGACGGTAAAGCTGACGTCGTTGAGCGCGCGGGTCACATTGCCCAGCGCGCTATATACCTTTTCGAGATGCGCGACCTCCAGTACCGGGGTCGCCATGTGCGTGGTTTGCATACCGAGTCCTTTCTTGCGATTAGTCTACGGCATCTATAGTCGCAAGAAGCCGAGTCGGCTACCATCGATATGGCTTACGCTTGCCTTACCGTTGTGTAAGGTACGGGTAGCTAGCCTGTCACTTGTTGATGTTGAGAGAGGACTCCTGTTGAAGACTGTTCATGTTGCCGCTGGGATCATTCGCAAGGAAGGATCCGATGAGCTGCTTGCCGTGCAGCGCGGCTATGGCGACATGCAGGGACTTTGGGAGTTTCCCGGCGGCAAGCTCATGCGCGGCGAGACACCCGAGGACGCCGTGCGACGCGAACTTATGGAAGAGCTGCAGGTAAAAGTCACCAACCTGCGCGATTTCTATACCGTTGAGTATGACTACCCCGATTTTCATCTCTCCATGGAGTGCTACTACTGCTCGCTCGCCGATGAATCCGATGAGCCCCAGAAGCACGACCGCCAGCTCGATATCCGCTGGATTCCACGCACCTCACTTGCCACGGTGGAATGGATGCCCGCTGACAAGGGGCTTATCGACGCTCTAATTGAGCTGAAGGAAGACCGGCTCGAGACAAGCTCCGCCGATGACGCCGCGCCCAACACAGCCGACAAACCCGCCACCAAACCCAAGCGCGCACCTAAGCGCCGCAGCAAGAAGCGTCCCAAGCCCGGTCTGCTCGACGGCATCGATACCTCGGACCTCTCCGCTGACGAGCGCGAACTGGTCCGCCGTCGCGCCGCCATCAAAAAGTCCATGAAGGGCAACAAGCGCGCCAATACCAAGCCAGAGCTGCTCGTTCGCCAGCGCCTGCGCGCAGCGGGCCTCACCGGCTATCGCCTGGAATGGAAGGTTCCCGGCAAGCCCGACATCGCCTTTCCTGGGCGCAAGATTGCCATCTTCGTCAACGGCTGCTTTTGGCACCGCTGCCCCAAGTGCAACCCTAGCCAGCCCAAGCGCAACGTTGAGTTTTGGGAGGCAAAGTTCCGTCGCAACGTCGAGCGCGACCGCGCTGCCGTGGCAGCACTCACTCAAATGGGCTGGACACCCATAACCATCTGGGAATGCGAACTCAAAAAGGACCGCATCGACGCCACCATGGAAAAGGTCATCGAACAGGTGCGCGCCGCAGAGCCGCAGCGCTAACAGCAAGCATTCACACGCTCCGCACGTCCGCGCCACATCCGTGCCACAAACCTTAGAAAGCCCTTAAGCCCCCAACCTTTCAAGAGTGTTATGCAATAGCTTTGACCTGCGGTTTCATGGTTACATCAAACCTGATTAAGCCTTTCTTTAGCGCTTCTTTGCGACAGCCGCGGCATAATACTGCCAACGCACGGGACCTAGCAGCACACCCCGTGCGCAACCTTTTGGTGGACATCGAGGAGGCCACATAAGCATGCATTCTTCCAATGACGCAGCACAGCAGCCATCCCTAAATCATGCAAACCTTTTCTCCTTCCCCCCGACACAGAGAAACGGCCTCCTCGACTCCCCCACCACAAAAGCCAAACGCTCAACAGACCAGAGCCTCAACTTACGAGCATCCTTCGAAAAGCTCCAAGCATCCCTAGACAAGGCGTTCCCCGAACAGGCAAGAGCAATCTAAGCCCATTGCGCTTTATACTGATGCCATGCGAAACATGAATCACATAGAATTGCACCGCGGAGGACGCGAGGAAGCGTTTCCCGAGACCGCCGAAGACTGGCCCTATATTGCCGAACGCGCAGAATTCGCTCGCTATCCGGGCAATTCCGTCCCCTGGCACTGGCATTCCGAAGTTGAGCTTTTCTACATGGAGCAGGGAGCGATTGACTATCGAACGCGCGCGGCTCATGAACACGTGCGCTTTGAGGAAGGGTCCGCCGGCTTTATCAACGGCGGCGTTTTGCACAGCACGCTGCAATCACCCAATTCGGCACCAGCCATTCAAATGTTGCATATCTTTCAGCCGTCGATGCTCGGCGATCCCGCGGGACGCCTTCAAAAGCGCTATATCAATCCTTTGCTGCAATGTCGAGGCGTCGATGTGCTCAAATGGTCGCCCACCAACCCCGACGATATGCCCTTTATCGATTTGCTAAAGAGCTCCTTTAACCACGACCTTCAACGGCCGCAGAACGAGATGGCGCTTCGGAATAGCTTGTCAGAGCTCTGGATTCAGATTTACGCCAAGGCCGAACCGCTCTTTTCCTCCGACAACGCCTCTTGGATGACCAACCGCGACGTACAGTTCAAGGCAATCCTGGACTTTATCCGCGCAAACTGTGCAGCCGCTGTAGATGTGCCCCAGATAGCATCTGCAGCCGGCGTAAGCGAAAGAGAGTGTTACCGCATTATCGAAGCTTGCGCAGGAACGACCCCGGCGGCATATCTGCGCGCATACCGCGTAAACCGCGCTTGCGTACTTTTGGCACACACCACGCGAACGGTCCAGACAGTCGCGCGCCAATGCGGCTTTGCGACAGCAAGCCATCTTGGCCAGGTATTTAAAGAACAAATGGGATGCACTCCTTCGAGCTATCGAGCAGCGAGGCAGAATCTCGATAGTACCAGGCAGAAATCCCGCTAGCCCTTCTTCTGTCACTGCATCAAACTTGCAGGCAAACAACGGATAGGAGCTACTATATGAAGTACTTTGACTATATCGTGTTTGACGTTGATGGGACATTGGCAGATACAGAAGAAAGCGTGCTGTCATCGCTTGGCCAGATTGTCCAAGAAGAAACCGGCAAAACGCTCCCCCGACACGAGCTTGAATTTGCCCTCGGCATACCCGGCAAGGATGCCCTTGAGAAACTTGGGATCTACTCACAGGCAACGCTGGATCGCTGGTGCCAAGTTGCCGCCAGCTTTAAAAGCACCATCAGCGTGTTTCCCGGCTTGCACGAAGTTATCGCAACACTCTCCGACAACGGCTGCAAACTTGGCATCGTCTCCTCACGTGCGCGCGACGAATACACAGACGAAATTGCACCCCTTGGCTTCGATAAGTTTTTTGAACACATCATCCTTGTCGAAGACACAACCGAGCACAGGCCTTCGCCCGCACCCATGCTCGAATATCTCCGACGTACGGGCGCGAATCCTGGCAACGTCGTCTACGTTGGCGACACCGTCTACGACGAACAATGCGCAACTTCAGCAGGGGTCAGTTTTGCCAGAGCAGCATGGGGATCACACCAAGACATCCCAAACGCCACCTACAACCTCAAAACCCCCAACGACCTGCTAACCCTAACAACCAAGTAACCCTCCCATCCCAAATTCGCAGTCCTAACGCCACAAGGGCGACGACCTCGAAAAGGTCAACTTGGGAGGGACGAGGGCTTAGTTCCCCAATCTTTCCGCAGGGGGCAAAAAGCCTCGCCGCACGAAGTGCGCAGCGAGGCTTTTTGCATGCCCGAGGACGATTGGGGAACTAAGCCCTCGTCCCTCCCCGGGATATGTAGCGAGTCGGAGTACCCTTGCTGTTACTCTGCTTTGCCCACAGAGTTGAGGTTGGTCATGCGGATCTCAACCAGCTCGGTGATCTCACGCATACCCTCCTTAGCCGGCTTCTTGGGGTCGAAGCAGGCGGGGTTCTCGGCCATGTAGGCCATGAAGCCCTTGGTGTAGGCCTGACGCAGCTCGGTGGCGTAGTTAACCTTGCAGATGCCGTTCTTCACGGCCTCGGCGACCTGCTCATCGGGCACACCGGAGGTGCCGTGCAGAACCAGCGGCACGTCGACGGCGTCGCGGATGGCCTTGACCACGGACTGCTCGATGTGCGGATCGCTCGTGTACACACCGTGGCTCGTGCCAACGCCAATTGCGAGGGAGGTGCAGCCGGTGCGCTCGACGAACTCCTTGGCCTCGGCCGGATCGGTGTAGGGGCTCTCGCCCTCAACCGCGGGACCGTCGTCCTCCTTGCCGCCAACCTTGCCGAGCTCAGCCTCGACGGGCACACCCATGGCGCGGCCAGCGTCGGCGACGGACTTGGTCAGGGCAATGTTATCCTCGAAGGACTCGTGCGAGCCGTCGATCATGACGGAGGTGTAGCCGGTGCGGAAAGCCTGCATGCAGCGGTCATAGCCGTCGCCATGATCGAGGTGCAGGGCAACGGGCACGGAAGCGCGCTCGGCGGCAGCCTTGACCATGCCGTAGAAGTAGTCCAGACCAGCGGTCTTGATGGTGCCCGGGGTGGTCTGCATGATGACGGGGGACTTGGTCTCCTCGGCAGCGGCCAGAACGGCCATAACAAACTCGAGGTTCTCGACGTTGAACGCGCCAACGGCGTAATGGCCGGCCTGAGCGTCCTTGAGCATCTTTTCGGTGGTAACAAGTGCCATGAGCGTTTGCTCCTCTCCCTCGCCCGCATCTGGACATCGGGCGTAGTTGTTCACAAGGCGTTTTACCTTGCGTTTTACTGCGCTCATTGTATGAAATTCGACGGCTTCGCACGTACGAGATATCACCGGTACGCAGGTCAAGATGCTCGTTTTTGAAAAGCAAACGGAAGAGATTCGCGCCGGATTCCTCTATACGACATTGAAGTTTTCAAGCGGATCATCTTTCTTTTATAGAAAAGATAAGTAATCGAAAGGTGTTTTCTTACTCAAAAAGAAAATGAACGAAAATAGAGTCAACACAATTCCTGCAAATTTCGGTTGGGGATGGAGCAGCAGTGACCCACACAACAACCCGCGCTTTTGCCGATGAGCGTCGTGCCGCCATCATGGAGATGCTCGAGCATAATGCCTCGGTGCAGGTAGCAGAAATCGCCCAGACCTTTGGCGTGTCCTCCGTCACCGCCCGCGCCGACCTGGACGCGCTCGCCGAGTCCGGCAAGCTGCGCCGCACGCATGGTGGCGCCGTGTCGCTCCAGAAGCGGCTGACCGTATCGACCCAGGATCGCCGTATTAACGTCAATGTCGCCGCCAAACAAGCCATCGCGCAAAGCGCCATCGAGCTCGTCAATGACGGCGACACGCTGCTCGTCGACTCGGGCACCACGGCGCTCGAGTTCGTCCGGCTCCTCGATCAGCGCGACGGTATCACCGTCATCACGGCAGACATTACCATTGCCGATTACATCGACGAGAGTATGCCCTCAGTCGATGTCGTCATGCTAGGCGGGGCACTGCGCAAAGGCCATCGTTATTTGTACGGACCGCTCACTATGCAGGCGCTCCAAATGGTCCATGCCGATCTGGCCGTCATGTGCCCCGGCGCCTTTGTCCCCCGTTGCGGCTTTACGACCGACTTTCCCCAGATGGCCGAGACCAAAACGGCTATGGTCGGTGCCGCCCGTCAAAGCGTCGCCCTCATGGACGCCAGTAAGGTCAACGGACGCGGCATGTACCGTTTTGCCGAGCTTGCCGACGTTGACACCATCGTGATGGACCGTGATCCCAACGAGGCCGTCGCCACCTCAATCGCCGAGATCGTCGACGACGCCCGCCCAAATCTCCTCATCGCCGGCGCTTAAACAAAAACCACCACAAAGGTGCCTGTCCCCTTTGTGGTGGCTGAGCGTCAAAAGCGAACGTGTCGCTACTTGGAAAGCTCGTCGGCGAGAGTCTCAATCTGAGCGCGCGAGGCGTCGTTGAGCGAACCCAGGACGGTCACCTTGTTTTGCGCCATGGTGATGTCCTTCATGCCCTCGAGCTCCTTGGTCATAACCTTGGCGGCAGCGGGCGCCCAGGAGCCGGCCTCGACGAGCGCCACCGTGCGGTTCTGGTAGGCATGCTCGGCGAGCGTGTGGATGAAGGTGCTCATGAACGGGAAGATCTCGCCCTGATAGGTGATGGATGCAAGCACCAGGCGGTCGTAACGGAACGCGTCCTCAACGGCCTCGGCCATGTCGTCGCGAGCCAGGTCAAAGACGGAAACCTTCTGGCCGCGAGCCTCGAGCGCAGTTGCAAGCTCCTCAACGGCAGCCTTCAGATGGCCATACACGCTCGCATAGGCGATCGTGATGCCCTCGTCCTCGGGCTGATAGCTCGACCAGGTGTTATAGGTGTCGAGGTAATAGCCCAGGTTCTCGGTCAGTACGGGGCCGTGGAGCGGACAGATGATCTGGATATCCAGATCGGCGGCCTTCTTGAGCACGGTCTGCACGAATTTGCCGAACTTACCGACGATGCCAAAGTAGTAGCGGCGCGCTTCGCAAGCCCAGCCTTCCGGGTCCTCGATGTCGTTGGCGCCGAACTTGCCAAAGCCGTCGGCACTAAAGAGCACCTTGTCGGTAGACTCGTAGGAGAAGATCACCTCGGGCCAGTGAACGTTGGGGGCGCCGACAAACGTTAGGCTGTGACCGCCCAGATCGAGCACGTCGCCCTCTTTGACGACCATCTTGCGCTCGGGGTAGTCGGTGCCAAAGTAGTTGACCATCATGCGGAAGGCGCCCATGCTGGCCACTATCTGTGCCTGGGGGTAGCGCTCCATAAAGGCGGCGATGCCAGCAGAGTGATCGGGCTCCATGTGATGGATAACCAGGTAGTCGGGCGTACGTCCATCGAGCGCGGCCTCGAGGTTGCCGAGCCACTCGTCGACAAAGTCAGCGTCAACCGAATCGGCGACGGCGATCTTGTCGCCCAAGATAACGTAGCTGTTGTATGCCATACCGTTCTCGGACACGTCGTACTGGCCCTCGAACAGGTCAATGTCGTGATCGTCGACGCCAATGTAGCGGATATCCTTGGTGATCTCCATCAGGCAAAGCCTCCTAGATAGACAAAAGAGCCCGTCTATCATAGCACTCGGCAGCATTCCAACTGTTATCTGCCGGCATCCTTACCGATTGTTATTGAAATACGATAAATCGCCGTTTACCTGCACAAACTATACGCGCGGTGCCACCGTACTATGTCGAATAATGAGCTGGCCGGGAATACGGATGGCAACGGTTTTGCCCGCCGTACCCGCCTCGGGAACCGCATGCTCAAACACCTCGCGCCCACGTTGATGCAAGTCGAATCGAACGGTCGTAAGCTCGTTATGCGCTACAAAATCATCGAGCGAATCGTCGACACCCACCACGCTCACGTCCTCGGGCACGCGCAGGCCGCTATCGCGCAGCGCTGCAATCGCGCCATTTGCCATCTGGTCGTTTGCCGCATAAATCGCCGTCATGGTGCGATCGTGCTCGGCCAGGTACCTGCCAGCCTCGTAACCGCTGTTGGCAGACCAGTCGCCCTCGAGCGGCTCTGCCGGCTCGATGTGTTTACGCTCGAGCGCATCCTGCCAACCGGCTCGACGAAATTGCTCGTCGACCGAGAACGACGGGCCGCCAATATAGCGAATCTGCCCGTGCCCCAGCTCAAACAGGTGATCCATAAGCAAGAGCGAGCAGCCGTAATGGTCGGAATCGACCGTAGTCACGCGCGGATGCGCGTACATGGTAACGATGACCGTTCCAATGCCCGGCAGTGGATCAAACGTCTCAAAATCGGGCGCCATGCGGCTCATGCCGATGATGATGCCGTCCACCGGCAATGCGGCCATACGACGCGTGGCCTCGGCAAGTGAGAATTCCTCGGTCTTGGACATCTCGACCAGCGTGATGGCGCAATTATGCTCGCGAGCAGCGCTGGCGATGCCGTCAATCATTGAGAGGTTGCCAAACTTGGTGACATCGTTGATGCATAGGCCGACCGAATGGTAACGGCCGTCGCGCAGCGAGCGACCGGCATAACTCGGACGAAAGCCGAGCTCTTGCATAGCGGCCTGCACGCGCTGGCGCGTCTGCTCGTTAACGTTGGGCAAGCCGTTGGCGACGCGCGAAACCGTCTGCTGCGAAACGCCAGCAGCGCGGGCGACGTCGGCCATGGAGACCGGACGCGTACCTGTATCGTTGGACGGGCGCCTTGCCACAGGATCACCTTCACCCTTGCGAGATTTGAATAGCGTGCATGCCGGCCCGGGCAGAAATACACCCCGCGCCGAGGCCCGCTATCGTCGGACGCATGTTAACGTACTCTACTTTTTCTATCTGCATCTCTTCTGCTTTATAAGTCCATACGGCAGTACCGTTCACGGCTGAATTTCTACCGATTACCAGATTCTCAAAAAGTGACAAGCGATGTGTTATGAGTACGTTAACATAGCCCGTAACGTGCGGCATTGTGAACACTTGGTTCATGCCGCTTTAAGTTGTTAACGTACTCATAACGACGCAAAACCCACCCGTGCGCGCCAAGGAAAGGACTCCCATGACCACCCCCGACGAAAAGACATTCGCCACGCTCACCAAGCTGTTTGAGGAGGAGTTTGGCCCCATCGGCGACCGCCAGGTGCTCTACGTGCACGCGCCCGGCCGTTCCGAGATCAGCGGCAACCACACCGACCACGAGGGCGGCCACGTTATCGCCGGCTCGCTCGATGTCGCCGTCGACGGCATCGCCGTGGCAACCGATTCCAACAAGGTTCGCGTAGCCGACGAGGGCTATCCTACGTTTGAGATCGCGCTCGACACGCTAAACGTTCAGGAGTCCGAGAAGGGCACGTCCGCGAGCCTCGTCCGCGGCATGGCACACGAAATCGCTGCTCTGGGCGTTGAGCCCCGGGGCTTCGACTTCGCCTTCACCTGCTCCGTCCCCTCGGGTGGCGGCCTTTCCAGCTCTGCCGCCGTCGAGGCCGCGTACGGTCGTGCCATGGAAACCCTCTGGGGCGCACCCGCCATCGAGCCCGTCGCGCTCGCCCAGATGAGCCAGCGCACCGAGAACAACTATTACGGCAAGCCCTGCGGTCTGATGGACCAGGCCGCTGTGTGTCTGGGCGGCCTTGCCTACATGGACTTTGAGGACCAGGCTCAGCCTAAAACCCAGAAGCTCGAGCTCAACTTTGAGGATCACGGTTATGCGCTTGTGCTCGTTAAAGTGGGCGCCGACCACGTGGCCGCCACCGACGACTACGCCGCCGTTCCCCGCGAGATGCAAGACGTCGCCGCCGAGTTTGGCAAGGCACGCCTGTGCGAGGTAAACGTTGCCGACTTTGACGCCAAGCTCCCCGAGCTGCGCGCCAAGCTGGGCGACCGTGCCTGCCTGCGCGCCGTTCACTACTGGTACGAAAACGGCCTGGTCGACAAGCGCTGGGCTGCCCTGAACGCCGGAGACATCGATCAGTTCCTGGTCCTGACGCGCGAGTCCGGCGCCAGCTCTGCCATGTACCTACAGAATGCCGTTGCCAAGCTGGGCTCCGAGCAGCCCTCGATGTATGCCCTGGCGCTGGCCGAGCACGTGCTCGACGGCCGCGGCGCCGTCCGTATCCACGGTGGCGGCTTTGGTGGCACCATCCAGGCCTTCGTGCCGCTCGACCTGGTCGACACCTTCATTGCCAAGATGAACGGCTGGCTGGGCGAGGGCTCTGCCCGCCACTACGCAATTTCTGACAAGGGGGCTTACGCGGCATGGCTGTAATGACTGATGTGCGCGAGGCCGCGCAGGGCCTCATCGAATATGCCATCCACCGATCGATGATCGGACAGGACGACCGCATCTGGGCCTACAACACCATTCTGGAGTGCATCGGCGCCACTGGCCCCGCACTCGACACGGCCTGGGCGCTCCAGGTCGAGAAACTCTCGCTCGTTCACCCCGATACCCTGCCCGACTTTGACCTTGAAGGTACACTTGCCGCGCTTTCCGAGGCTGCCGTTGCCAACGGCGCCGCCGAGGACACGGCGTCGGGCCGCGACCGCATCGCCATGCGCATTATGGGTGTGCTCATGCCGAGACCTTCGGTTGTAAACGAGGAGTTCAACGGCCGCATGGGCGTCAACGAGCCCCGCGCCGCGACCGACTGGTTCTACGGTCTGTGCTGCGACGCCGGCTACGTGCGCCGCGCCGCCATCGCGCGCAACATCAAATGGAGTACCCCCACCAACTGGGGCGACCTCGAGATCACCATCAACCTGTCGAAGCCTGAGAAAGACCCGCGCGATATTGCCGCGGCCGGTGCCGCCAAAAACACGGGCGAGAAGTATCCCGCCTGCCAGCTCTGCATCGAAAACGAGGGCTACCCTGGACGCTCCGCTGCAGCCGACGGCGGCGCTCACCCCGCCCGCCAGAATCTGCGCGTTATCCCCATTGAGCTCGACGGCGAGCGCTGGGGCTTCCAGTACAGCCCGTACGCGTACTTTAACGAGCACTGCATTGCCATGAGCTCCAAGCATCGCCCGATGCACGTCGACCGCAAGGGCCTGACCTGTCTGCTCGACTTTGTGGACCTGTTCCCGCACTACTTTATTGGCTCTAACGCCGACCTGCCCATCGTGGGCGGCTCGATTCTGTCGCACGACCACTTCCAGGGCGGCGCGCACGAGTTCCCCATGATGCATGCCGCCGAGGTCTCGCAGTTTAGCGTGCCCGGATTTGAGCAGGTCACCGGCACTGTGCTGCAGTGGCCGCTCTCGGTGCTGCGTCTGCGCTCGCACGACCGAGCCCAATTGCTCGACGCTGCCGAGAAGATTATCCTCGCCTGGCGCGAGTGGACCGACGAGTCCGTGGGCGTTATCGCACACACGGCCGACGGCGTAGCACACAACACCGTGACGCCCGTCATCCGCCGCGTCGACTCCCGCGGCAACGCCGGCGGCGAGATCTACGAGGCCTACCTGGCGCTTCGCTGCAATATCACGACCGACGAGCATCCGCTGGGCGTTTTCCACCCGCATGCCGAATACCACCACATTAAGAAGGAGAACATTGGCCTGATCGAGGTCATGGGCCTGGCCATTTTACCGCCGCGTTTGGTTCCCGAGCTTGGTGCCGTTCGTGAGCACCTGCTGGCAGCCAAGGCTGACGCAAGCTACGATCTTGCCGCCGCACTCGAAGGCGACGACCTTTGCCGCAGCCACGCCGCATGGGCCGAGGATGTCTTTGCACGCCGCGCCGATGAACTTACGGCCGACAACGCCATCGATATCCTGCACGAGGAGGTCGGCGTGGTGTTTGGCCACGTGCTCGACAACGCCGGCGTCTTTAAATGGGACGAGGCCGGCCGCGCCGCCCAGCAGCGCTTTATCGATTCGCTGTAATGATCCCCTGGGGACGGAGGAAAACGGATCATTTCGTCCTCAAGGCAACGGCGCCCGCCGGCAACATCGCCGGCGGGCGCCGTTTTCTGATGCAAGGGTAGCTAATTTGCACCAAAACAAGGAGTGTTCCAAACTGTCGGCAGAGAAGGAACGTCCCCAGGTGCCGACCTAAACCACCACATTATTCGATGGAAAAACGTGGTTGCCTCCCACATTATTCGATGGAAAAACGTGGTTTACTCCCACATTTTTCGGTGGAAAGACCAAAACGATCTTATACTAACCATGATCGTTAGGAGGCAGTATGCAGCGACAGCTAATGGACGAACTCATCGCTTGGAAATCTAGGTCAAACCGCAAGCCCCTCCTGCTTAAGGGGGCCCGCCAGACGGGAAAAACCTGGCTTCTTAACGAATTCGCAGGCCAGCAGTATCAAAACGTCATCCGCTTTGACTTTATGCTCGAACCGGGCGCACGTTCGCTGTTCGACGGAAGCCTTGACCCCAAACGCATCATCTCCCAGATAGAGCTCCTGCGCGGCCAGACCATAACGCCGACAGACACGCTCATCATCTTCGACGAAATCCAAGAGGCACCGCGTGGCATCACCTCGCTCAAATACTTCAACGAGCTGGCGCCGGAATACCATATCGTGGCAGCCGGCTCCTATATGGGGCTCGCGCTCCGACGCGAAAACGAGTCGTTCCCCGTCGGCAAGATCGACCAGCTCACCATGCGCCCCATGGGGTTTGTCGAGTTCGTTCGTGCCGTCGATGGCGATCCGCTCGCAGATGCCATCCTTGCCGCAGACATGGACCTGCTGACAAACGTTTCCGAAAAGCTCGAGCGCCTGCTCAAGGAATACCTCGTTGTCGGTGGCATGCCAGAAGTTGTCTCCGCTTTCGCCGCCTCCCACGATTTCATCGAGGCCCGCAGGCTTCAGCAGCAAATCATCGAAGCTTATGAATCCGATTTTGGCAAGCATGCGCCAGCCCGCATCGTCGAGCGCATGGGGCTGGTTTGGAAATCCCTTCCCGGCCAGCTCGCAAAGGAAAACAAGAAGTTCGTCTACGGCGCGCTTCGTCCCGGGGCGCGCGCACGCGATTTTGAGGAAAGCCTCCAGTGGCTCATGGACTATGGAATCGTTCATAAGGTACCACGTGTTTCCGCCCTAAGAGCACCGCTCACAAGCTACGAGGATCTCTCGGGCTTCAAGCTGTTCTGCATCGACACCGGCATCCTCGGAGCACTCTCCGGCCTCACGCCAGCCATTGTTCTGAACGGGCCCGCTGTTTTTACGGAGTTCAAAGGCTCGCTGACCGAGCAATACGTCGCACAGGAGCTTTTGCTCCAAGGCAATACTCCCGCGTATTGGTCATCCTCCTCCGGCAATGCAGAGACTGACTTTGCCGTCGACCATACGGGGACCGTGCTTCCGCTCGAGGTCAAGGCGGCAGAGAATCTCAAAGCAAAGAGCCTGAGGATTGCCTGCGAGAAGTTCAAGCTCGAGCGCTGCGTGAGAACATCGTTAGCGGCATATAGAGACGAGGGCACGCTCGTCAACATTCCGCTCTGGGAGATTGGGCAAATCGACAAGCTGGCATAGGCGCTGTGGAGGGGGTGCCCCGTAAGGAGTGTCCCAAACTGCCGGCACAGACGATATGAGCAGGACATAAAAACATTGAGAGCCCCTGCTGCATGAAAGACCGCGGATTAGGCCGACAATGGTGAGTGTCTAATCCAACCGCGGCGGCCACGCCGCATTCATGGAAGGGGCTCCCATGCTCGATACTACCACCTTCATCGGCCTCGACGTCCACGCCCGCTCGATAAAGGCCGTCTCCCTCGACGTCATGACCGGGGAGGTACGTGCCGCGACCTTCGGCTACGACGCCGGCGCCGTCGCGGAGTGGGTCCGTTCCGTGGACCCCAGGGCCAGGTGCGTGTACGAGTCCGGGGTCACGGGCTTCGACCTGCAGAAGAGGCTTTCCGGCCTCGGGGTCGACTGCGCGGTCGGCGCCGTCTCGAAGATGATCAAGCCCAGCGCGGACAGGCGCAGGAAGAACGACCGCAACGACGCCGAGTTCCTCGCCCGCATGCTGTCGGTCGGCAACGTGGTCGAGGTGTGGGTCCCCGACGACGAGTGCGAGGCCGCCCGCGACCTGACCAGGGCGCTCGAGGACGCGAGGGACGACCTCTCGCGCGCGAAGCAGCGGCTCTCCAAGTTCCTGCTCAGGCACGGGCTCGCCTTCGACGAGAGGACGCCCACCGGCCGCAGGAAGGGCAACTGGACCCGGGCGCACTGGTCCTGGATCGAGTCGATTAGGTGTTAGCGCTAATCTAAAATTGACCACTTTCGCAAACGCATCTCGCCGAATG
>CAUEPS010000028.1 GCA_959019775.1 uncultured Collinsella sp. | reverse complement strand
GCTGCGGGAACGGCCTGTCCGCCTAATGTGTTCGGCTGAGATCGGAAATCAACCGAAATATCTGCCTAGTGATACAAACCCGGCTGGTAGTGATACTCATTGCTCACGTGCGGGCACAGCTGCCAAAAGGCGACGGCGCTCGCCGCGGCCACGTTAAGCGAATCGACCCCGTGCGCCATCGGAATGCGCACCGCGTGGTCACAGCCGGCAATGGTCTTGGCGCCCAAGCCGGCACCCTCGGTACCCATAAAGATTGCCAAGCGGTCAATCTCCTGCAGCACGGGATCGTCCAGCGATACGGAATCGTCCGTCAACGCCATAGCGGCACACGAAAAACCGGCATCGTGCAACGCGCTCAGACCATCATGCGGCCACACACGAGCCTCGCTGCCAATGCGCGTCCACGGCACCTGAAACACGGTGCCCATGCTCACGCGGGCCGAGCGA
Organism: uncultured Collinsella sp.; assembly: GCA_959019775.1. Lineage (GTDB taxonomy): Bacteria > Actinomycetota > Coriobacteriia > Coriobacteriales > Coriobacteriaceae > Collinsella. Next base: position 15,853 of record CAUEPS010000028.1, on the reverse strand, counting down.
CGGTACAGCGGGTCGCAGCACGTCGGGCTGACCAAAATACCGTCAACGTTCAATGCGGCAGCCGAGCGGAAAATAGCGCCAACATTGGTGTGATCGACAATACCCTCAAGCACGCACACACGCACCGGACGATCCCCCGCCGCCTCGACGACACCGCCCAAGAACTCATCAACCGGAATCTGACGCGGGCGACGGAACGCCGCGAGCGCACCACGCGTCACGTTAAAGCCCGTCAACTGCTCCATGAGCTCCATGGAGGCCACGAACACGGGAACCGGACCCGCTCCCTCGCGCACGACAAGCTGGTCAAACAGCGGCATCATCTGGTCGAGCCAGCGCTCGCCCAAAAGAAAGCTCACCGGCTCATATCCGGCCCGAACCGCACGCTCGATGACCTTGGCACTCTCAGCGATAAAAATGCCCTTCTGCGGCTCCAGCACGCAGCGAAGCTCACGCTCGGTCAGTCGCACATAGGCATCGAGCCGCTCGTCATCGAGCGAATCAATTCGCAGAACCTCAACGGCATCAGTCATAGCAGCCAGCCCGCACCCTTCTTTACAGCACATCTATACCAAACGAGGCGACGCTAAGCGCCGCCCCATGCATTCAATCAACCCGATGATACCGTTCACGCCAGACGATTTACGCCTCAACGCGATGATACGTCACGAACTCATAATCGACGCCCTCGTCACCCTCACCGGCGGCAATTGTCGCGACCTCGCTACGCTGCGCAATCTCCCACGCGGGATCGGCGTCCAAGTCGGGAAAGTACGTGTCCACGGGATGAACGCAGTGGTTATGAGTGACCTCGGCCTCCACGCAGTACGGCAAAAACTGCCGATAGACATCGCCGCCACCGATCACCCAGGCAACGGGCTCATCGGCAACCGCAGCGAGCGCTTCGTCAACGCTATGCACCACGTCGACGCCCTCGCGGGCAAAGCCCATATCGCGCGTAAGCACGATATTGCGGCGGTTCTTGAGAGGACGCCCGCCGGGAAAACTCAGCAGGGTCTTACGCCCCATAATAACCGGGCAACCTTTGGTGCACGCAACAAAATGGCGCATGTCGGCGCGATTGGACACTACCATGTCGCCCTCGCACCCAATGCCCCAGTCGTCACACACGGCGACAATGGCAGAAAGCTTATACGTCATGAGTGCCACCTACACCGCAATGGGAATGTTCTTGACCTGTGGACCGTGCTCGTAGCCCTCCACGATCAGGTCATCGGTCGTAAACGCATAGAAATCGTGCACGTCGGGGTTCAGCGTTACCTTGGGCGCCGCAAACTGCGGACGCTCGATAAGTTCGCGGACGATATCGACGTGACGGTCGTAAATGTGAGCATCGGCGATCACGTGCAGCAGCTCGCCGGGAATCATATTGACCGACTGCGCGACCATCATGAGCAGAATGGCGTACTGGCACACGTTCCAGTTATTCGCGGCCAAAATGTCCTGGCTGCGCTGGTTGAGAATCATATTGAGCGTTGGCTTGTCGTCCTGCGGACGCTGCGTCACGTTATACGTCACGCTGTACGCGCACGGATACAGGTGCATCTCGGACAAGTCGCTGAACACATAGGTATTCGTCATAATGCGACGGCTATACGGCGTGTTCTTGAGGTCGTACAGCACGCGGTCCATCTGGTCGAAATCGCCCTCGGCATAATGGCTTTTCTGGCCAATTTGGTACCCGTAGGCCTTGCCGATGGAGCCAGTCTCGTCGGCCCACTCGTCCCAAATATGGCTATTAAGATCGTGGACGTTATTAGACTTCTTTTGATAGATCCACAGGATCTCGTCCATCGCAGACTTAAGAGCCGTGCGGCGCAGCGTAAGCGCAGGGAACTCTTCGCGCAGGTCGTAGCGCGCCGTGACGCCAAAGTTTTTAATGGTATAGGCAGGGGTGCCGTCCTCCCACACCGGGCGGACCTTTTGGCCCTCGGTCGTGGTGCCATGGTCCAAGATATCGCGGCACATGGTTACAAACTGTTGATCAGCTTTGCTCATTGACCCTCCTGTCAGTCGCCTACAAGCGAGATTCATTGTAGCCCAGGCGCACGCGGCCCCACAGCCCAAACATAAGCCCTCATTTTCTGACATATGACAGAAATTCCTTGCGCAAATCCGCACGTTCGATATTCTATTGTTGACATATATCAGATAAGGAGTGCGCATGGCAGGAAGACGCGAAAAATTGCGCCGTGTTGGGATCATCCCCGAATATCGCAGTTTTACCCCCGATGGCCTGGCGAGCGGAGACGCTATCGATATGACAGTCGACGAGCTCGAGGTCCTGCGCCTATGCGACCTAGAAGGCCTCAATCAGGAGGAAGTCGCCCAGTGCATGGGCATTGCCCGCGCCACGGTGGCGGCAATCTGCAGCCGCGCGCATCGCAAGGTGGCAAACGCGCTGGTCAATGGACGGGCGATCGTCATCGAAGGCGGAAACATCGCGTACTCCCCCATCACCACGACAACGGCCGCATGGCCAGCAAAGGAGGTCGACACCATGAGGGTGGCAACCACGTACGACAACGGCAACATCTTTATGCACTTTGGCCGCAGCGAGCAGTTCAAGATCTACGACATTGAGGACGGCAAGGTGCTCAACGAGCAGGTCGTGGGCACCGGCGGCACCGGTCACGGCGCCCTGGCGGGTCTGCTCGCCAACGGCGGCGTGGACGCGCTCATCTGCGGCGGTATCGGCGGTGGCGCTATCAACGCGCTTGCACAAGCCGGCATCACGGTATACGCAGGTGCCCAGGGCAACTGCGACACTTGCGTCGAGGCACTTATCGCCGGCACGCTCGCACAGAACGGCGAGGCCACCTGCGACTGCCATGGACATGATCACGAGCACATCCACGAGCATGGCGAGTCCTGCGGCTGCCACGGTCACCACGACCATGACGGGCACGAAGGCTGCGGCTGTCACTAGCGGCAAGCACCTCGTCGAGAACGCGCTTCCACGCGTGCGACAACCAGCGAACAAACGGCGAACAAACGGCGAACAAACGGCGAAGGCCGCCTGGAATACCATCCAGGTGGCCTTCGCCATACACGACTCAACTAGTCGTTACTTCTTGTTGCGCATCTGCGCTTCCATCTGGCGCAGCAGGTCCATATCGGACTTGGGGCCGCCCGTTCCCAGGCCACCCATACCGCCCAGACCCATGGCATCTAGGCCGGGAATATTGGGCATGCGCATCTTTTTGCCCTTCTTACCCTTTTTGCCCTTCTTGCCGCCGGCCTGTGCCTGATTGGCCATCGTGCGCATGCGGCCCATCATCTTGTTCATCTCGCCCCACTGCTTCATAAGGCTATTGACCTCGGTGGGGGTCACGCCGGCGCCCTTGGCAATGCGGGCACGGCGCTGACCATTAATGATGGAGGGACGCAGACGCTCCTCCTTGGTCATCGACATGATAATGGCCTCGTTATTATCGAAGATGCCCTCGTCCAGGTTGCCACCCATCTGGTTGAGCGCACGCTGGCCGCCGGGGAGCATGCCCAGGATGCCCTTCATGCCGCCCATCTTCTTGACGGCCTTCATCTGGTCGAGCATGTCATTCATGGTGAAGCCCTCGCGCAGCATGCGCTCGGCGGCCTCGAGCTGCTCGGCATCGGCGGCCTCCTGGGCCTTCTCGATAATGCCGACAACGTCGCCCATACCCAGAATGCGCTTGGCCATACGATCGGGGTAGAACGGCTCAAGCGAATCGGGTTTCTCGCCCATGCTCACGAACTTGATGGGCTTGCCGGTCACCTGGCGCACGGAAAGCGCGCCGCCGCCACGAGCGTCGCCATCGAGCTTGGAGATGATCACGCCGTCAAAGTCGGTGCGCTCGGCGAAGGTCGAGACGACGTTGACGATATCCTGGCCGGTCATGGCATCGACGACCATCAGCACCTGATCGGGCTTGACAGCCTTCTTGATATCCACGGCCTCCTGCATCATCTGCTCGTCGATCTGCAGACGACCGGCGGTATCGACGATGACCACATCGCGCAGGTGGTCGACGGCCTCCTGGATGGCACCCTTGGCAATGTCGACCGGGTGCGCGCCGTCACCGCGGAAGACTGGCACGCCGATCTCGCCACCGAGCGTGGCCAGCTGGTCGGCAGCGGCGGGACGGTAGACGTCGCACGCGGCGAGCAGCGGCGAGCGGCCCTGCTTCTTGAGCAGGTAGGCCAGCTTTACGGCCGCCGTGGTCTTACCGGAGCCCTGCAGGCCCACGAGCATGATGACATTGGGAATGCGATTGCTAAAGACGAGCTTGCTCTCGGTTGAGCCAAGCATCTCGGTGAGCTCGTCGAGCACGATCTTGACGACGTTTTGCGCCGGCGACAGCGACTCCATGACCTCAGCGGTCATGCAGCGCTCCTTGGTCTTGGCGACGAACTCCTTGACGACCTTAAAGTTAACGTCGGCCTCGAGCAGTGCCATGCGAATATCGCGCATGGCCGAAGTAATATCGGCCTCGGTCAGCTTGCCCTTGCCGCGCAGGCGGTCAAATGTGTCGTTGAGGCGATCGCTCAGGGAATCAAACACTAGTCACTCCTTAATTGGACTCGCCCACCAGGGCGCGGCAGAAATCTTTGGCATTGAACTCCTGCAGGTCATCGACCTGCTCGCCCACGCCCACGCGCAGGATCGGGAGCTTGAGTTTCTCGGCCACGGCCATGGCGATACCGCCCTTAGCCGTGCCGTCGAGCTTAGTCATGATAATACCGTCCAGGCCCAGCGCCTCGTTAAACTCGAGCGCCTGGTTCAGACCGTTTTGACCCGTCGCGGCGTCGATCACAAGCACGACCGAAACCGGCATGGGACCGGCGGCCATATTGGCGGCGCGCTTACGGGTCACATTGACCACCTTGGCAAGCTCGCGCATGAGCTCAGGGCTCGTGTGCAGACGGCCGGCGGTATCGATGAGCACCAGGTCACTGCCGCGCTTATCGGCCTCGTCGAGCACGTCATAGCACACGCTCGCCGGATCGGAGCCGCGGTCACGCTTGATAACCGGTACGCCGGCACGCTGCCCCCACACATCGAGCTGCTCGATGGCGGCGGCGCGGAAGGTGTCGGCCGAACCGATCACCACGTTCTTGCCGCGGGCAGCCATGGCGCTCGCGATCTTACCGACCGTCGTGGTCTTGCCGGCACCGTTAATGCCCACAAACAGCACGCAGCTCGGCGTATCGGAAAACGGATCTCGCTCGATGGGCACAAAGTGCTGCTCAAGCTGCTCGGCCAGGGCACGGCGAAGCTGCGGAGCGGTCTTGAGGTTCTTCTTGGCCGCGGCATCGCGCAGGTCATCAGAGACCTGAATGGCGACCTCGGCACCCATGTCACCCATGACGAGGGTGTCCTCCAGGTCCTCCCAAAAGTCCTCGTCGACCTCGCCGCCAAAGTAGAAGACCTCGTTGAGGGCCTCGCGGCTGCGCTCAAGTCCGCGCGAGAGAGCATCGAAGAATCCCATTATGCATTCACGACCTTTCCGGTTTCGCGATCGAGTTTTTGCGAGACGACGCGACTGACGCCGTCGGCTTGCATCGAGACGCCATAGAGGACGTCAGCGTCCTCCATAGTACGGCGCTGATGCGAAATGACCAAGAGCTGCGTATCGGAACGCAACACATCGAGCGCGCCGATGAGCTTGGACAGGTTGGCGTCATCGAGTGCCGCCTCGACCTCGTCCAGCACATAGAACGGCACCGTGCGCGTGCGGTACACAGCAAAGAGGAGGGCGAGCGCCGTCAGGCTCTTCTCGCCGCCCGACATGAGCATCATCTTGGTGATGCGCTTGCCGCGCGGCTGCGCCACGACCTCGATACCCGTCTCGGCAGGATGCTCGGGATCGGTCATCTCCAGATGAGCCTGGCCGCCCGGGAAGAGCATAGCGAAGATCTCGCGGAAGTTCGCGTCGACCTTCTCAAACGTCACCAGGAAGGCCTTCCGCATCTTGCGATCAATGGCCACCGTGATCTTGGTGAGCGCCTTGCGCGCGCTCTCCAGATCGGCCAGCTGCTCCTCGATGTAGTCGGCGCGGCGCTTGAGCTGCTCGTACTCCTCCATGGCAACTTGGTTAACGGGACCAAGGTTGTTGATCTGGCGCACAAGCTGGTTGAGTTCGCGCTCGGCGGCATCGCGGTCCGTGGGCGCCGGAAGCATGAGCGCTTCCTCGAGCACCGTCGTGCCATCGGCGGTAATGGCCTTGATGGCAGCCTCGACCTGCACCTCGAGCTTGCCACGCGAGACCTTGAACTCGTTTTGCGTGGCGGAGGCGGTATCGACTCGCTCCTTAGCGCGGGCAACCTCTGCCTTGGCATCCTCGATGGTCTTCTTGAGCGAAGCGGAGTCCGCCTCCTCCAGAGAGGCCTGGTCGCGCAGGCGCGCTGCCCAATCCGACGCGCGTTCCAACAGGGCAGAATAGCGTTCGTGCATGGGATCGACGCGCAGGCGCAGCAGCTCGAGCGAGCGCGAAGCCTGGCGTGTTCCGCGGATACGACGGTCGATGCCCTCAAGACGATGCTCCAGGTCGGGCACGCGGCCCTTCAGCGAACGCAGGCGTTCACTCGTCTGGGCTAGGCGAACCTTGGCGTCGGCGAGCTTGCCGGCAGCCTCGGAATCGTCACGGCGAACGCGGTCGAGTTCGTCGTTGGCCTCGGCAATCTGCAAGCCCAGATCGCTTGCCTGCGCGCGGGCCTCGTCACGCGAACGGGTGAGCTCATCAACCCGCGGGCGCGCAGCGCGAACAGCTTCGGAGGCCTGCTCGCGGCGCTTGGAGATGCGCACGCGCTCGACCTCGGCATTGTTGGCGCTTTGCTCCAAGCGGCCGATCTCGGAGAGCAGCGAGCGGCGCTCGCCCTCAAGACGGGCGATCTCGCCGGCGGCATCGCCCTCAGCGGCACGCGCTTCCTCAACGGCCGCATTGGCCTCGACGACCTGATCCGACACATGCTCAAACACAGCGGCCAAATCGGGCTCAAGCCCCTCCAGCTCGCGAATGCGACGCTTACGCTCCAGAGCACCCGACGCCTCGCCGGCATCGAGGCCCACACGCACCAGGCCGCCACAGCTTACGCGGGCGCCATCGGGAGTCACATAGGTCACACCGTCAACGACCGGCGCGGCCAACGCGGCAGCCAAGTCATCGACCACGTAATAGCCGCCGAGCAGCGCCTCGACGACGGGTCCGTAGCCTGCGCGCACGGACAGACGATCAACCAGGCGGGTACCGGCAGCGCCCTCAGCGGCGGTAGAGCCGCTCACGCCGCGCGCCACCAGCAGTGCCTCGCCCGAGGCCTTCTTTTGGTCCAGAGCCGCACGACCGGCACGCTCAAGCGTGGCGGCGTCATCAAACAGCAGCGCATCGATATCGCCGGCGAGCAATTGCTCAACCAGGCCCTCAAGCTCGCGCGGGGCCTCCAGCACGTCGCCCAGACGACCCAAGACATCGTCGCCCAGCGCACCCACCAGACGGCTCACGAGCGGCGAGCTGTCGGCCATGCGGGCATCGAGTTTCTTTTGGCTGGCAAGCTCCGAGCGCACCTCGGACAGCTTGTTGCGCGCCTCACTCTCACGATTACGCAGGTCCTTCAGGGCCGCGCGTGCCGTCTCGGTGGCCTCACGCGCATCAACCCGAGCCTGGCGCGCTTCCTCAAGAGCGCCCTCAAGCTCCTCGGCGCGGTCGCGACGGCTCTCGAGTGAAGCCGTGACCTCCTCGAGCTGCTCGTCGATCTGCTCCAGGCGCGAGGCATACATGTTATCCTCGACCTCGGCATTGCTCAAGGAATCCTTCACCTTGGCGAGCTCGAGCGCGGCGTTATCAGCCACACGCTGTACATCGCGCTGCTCACGCGTAAGCTGCGAAATCTGATTGTCGAGCGCCACGCGCCGCTCGTGGAGCTCAGCGGCGGCAGGACCAGCGGCGTCAACGTCCTCCTGGGCCTGCATATGCGCACCGGTCACTTCCTCAAGCTGCGCACGCGCGTCCTCGAGCTCCTCGACCACACGACGACGCTGATGCTCGGAGCTCGAAATCTGACCGCGCATGTCAGACAGGCGCGACACCATGTTGTGGCCCTTTTCCTCGAGCAGGCGCATGTCGGAGTTAATGCGGCCGACCACATCTTGCATATGACGGCGCTGCTCGCCCAGGTCGCCCACAAACAGGCCCTTTTCCTCGAGCATGACCTGGAGCTTCTCAAGCTCGCGCTCCTTTTCGCCCAAGCGGTACTGCGCAAGCTCAAGCTCGGCAGCGCCCTCCTTGGAGCGGCTCTCCAGGTCGTTCCACTGCGACTGCAGCGAACGCAGCTCATCGACGGCCAACATCTGCGTAAGCTCGTTCGCGCGCGAGGACAGCTCTTTGTACTTGCGCGCGCGATCGACCTGACGCTCCAGCGGTCGCAGCTGACGGGCGATTTCCTTATTGATGTCGCGGGCACGCGTCAGGTGCTCGTCCATTGACTTAATCTTTTTGAGCGCACGCTCCTTGCGGCGCTTGTGCTTGGAGATGCCGGCGGCCTCCTCGATGAGGGCGCGGCGCTCCTCGGGGCGGCTCTGCAAGATGGCGTCGAGCTTGCCCTGGCTGATGATGGAATGCGTATCCTTGCCCAGGCCCGAATCGTGCAGGATGTCCTGAATGTCCATCAGGCGGCACGGACTCGAGTTGATGAGGTACTCGCTTTCGCCCGAGCGATACATGCGACGGGTGATGGCGACCTCGTCAAAATCGACGGGCAGCATATGGTCCGAGTTATCGAGCACCAGCGTGACCTCGGCGACACCCACCGGCTTGCGAGCCGACGAGCCCGAGAAGATGACATCCTCCATGGCCTGGCCGCGCAGCTGCTTGGCGCTCTGCTCGCCCAGAACCCACAGGATGGAGTCAGAGATGTTCGATTTTCCCGAGCCGTTGGGACCGACGATGACGGTCAGGCCCGGCTCAAACGTCATATGGGCGCGGTCGGCAAACGACTTGAACCCTTTGAGCGTGAGGGACTTGAGATACACGGTTCCTCGCTTACACGTGCTTCTTGTTCAGAATCACGCCGTTGGTGGTGTAACCCATGCGGTCGAGCGCTTCGAGCGCGGCGGCTCCCTCGGCTTCCTTCTTTGAGGAGCCGGAGCCGCGACCCTGACGAATACCATCGATCAACACCACGGCGGTAAAGGTGGGCGCATGCGCCGGGCCCTCGGAGCCAACGAGCTTATACGCTGGGGGCTCGTGACCGTCGGCCTGCACGCACTCCTGCAAAAACGACTTGGGGTTCGCAGGATGCTCGGCACGCTCGGAAGCCAAATGCGGCTTAAGCGTACGGTGAATGAACTCCGCCGCCGCATCCCAGCCGGCATCCAGGTACAGCGCACCCACGAGCGACTCATAGACGTTCTCGAGGGCCGAATGCAGGCCGCGCGCACCGGTACCGGTCTCGGAGGCACCAAAGATGATGATGTCGTCGATGCCCAGCTCGTGAGAAACCTCGGACAGCGTAGCGCCCGAGACAAGCGACACCTTCAAGCGCGTGAGCTTGCCCTCGTCAAACTCCGGATAGGACTCAAACAGGGAGCGTGCGACCACAGCGCCCAAAATGGAATCGCCCAAGAACTCAAGGCGCTCATAGCTGGCAGAAACCGGCTGGCCCTCGACTGCCGAGGGATGCGTAAGCGCCGCGCGCAGCAGCACCTTATTGTTGAACTCGTGGCCCAGGATTTCCTGGGCGCGCGTAAGTCGGTCGGATAAAGCCAAGACTTAGGCCTCCTTGGCAGCTTCGATAGCGTCGACGGCGTCGGCGACAGAGTTGAGCGAGAGCAGGGTCTCGTCATCGATCTCGAGGTTGAACTCGTCCTCGATAGCCGTAACCAGCTGCAGGCGCTCGAGCGAGTTGGCATCGAGGTCGTCAAAGGTGGTCTCCTCGCTAATTTCGGCAACATCGACGCCTAGAACGTCAGCAGCGACCTCGGCGATCTTGTCGAAGATTTCGGAGCGGTCCATAGCGCTTCCTCTCATAGTGCATGAATACCAAAAGAATGGTACCGCCCGGGCGGTACCAAGACACGGTTCTGATTCTACCCCACGACGTGCGCCGCGAAGCACATAACAGCACTCTTACTCGCTCTTATAAAACGATACCGTCCATAGAGTTGGCGACATTCTCGACCAGCCCGGCGCGCACGGCTTCGGCCGCCGCGAGCGTACCGTTTCTAACAGCCTCGACCGAGGTGGCGCCATGGCCGATCAGGACCACGCCGCGCAGGCCCAAAAGAATCGCGCCGCCCTTGGCGTCGCCCGAAAGCTTGGCTTTAATCTCGCGCATCTGCTTTTTGATGAGCAGCGCGGCAATCTTGGTGCCGAGCGAAGACATAAAGGCGCCCTTGAGCTCCTGCAGTAAAAACTTGGCAGCGCCCTCGGTGGCCTTGAGCGCAATATTGCCCGACATGCCATCGGCAACGACGACATCGAAGTTACCTGAGGTGATGTCCGTTCCCTCGCAGTTACCAACAAAGCCGGGAACGGCGGCTTTCATGGCCGGGAAGCAGGCCTTGGTAAAGTTGGAGCCCTTCTCGTCCTCGGTGCCGTTGGCAAGCAGGCCCACGCGGGGATGCTCGATGCCCAGGACGACGCGGGCATAGGCGCTACCCATCTGGGCAAAACGTACCATATCGTCAACCTCGACATCGGGGTTGGCGCCCATATCGCACAGCACCGTCAGACCGCCGGCGCGATTGGGCAGCGCATTGGTCAGACAGGGGCGCACCGGCTGCTTCTTGCCTTCGGCCTGATACCTAAACGGCGTCACATAGGCGGTGGCGGCGGCGGTCATGGCGCCGGTGGAGCCGGCAGAGAAGAACGCGTCCGCATTACCCTTCTTGATGGCGCGACACGACAGCACGATCGACGACTTGCGTTTGGTCATCACGGCGCGAATGGGATCGTCATCCATGGCGATAACGTCAGGTGCCTCAAGGGCCTCAACACGTGCATGGGAAGCGGCAAAGGGATTGACGATTTCGGCGGGGCCAGCTGCCAAGACCTCGATATCGGGATCGGCGGCAAGTGCAGCCTCGATACCATCGAGAACAACCTGAGGTTTCTCGTCTCCGCCCACAACGTCTACACAAACGCGAACGTTACTCATATACATGCTCCTTATACAAAAATGGCCGACTCATTGAGCCGGCCATTGTGGTTCCATTTGGAACGGCATCGCATCCAGAGTATACCGTTACTCGGTAACGATAACCTCGCGGTCCTTGTAGAAACCGCAGCTGGGGCACACGTGGTGCGGAAGCTTGACAGCGCCGCAACGGGGGCACGTGGACTGAGCCGCAGCCGAGATCTTCATGTTGGCGGAACGACGGGTGTGAGTGCGGATACGACCCTGCTTTTGTTTAGGTACGGGCATAGTGACCTTCCTTATGAACTATCCAGTGTGGCGATTACGCGCAAGTAGCGATACTACCACAGTTTTACTCATCAAGCTTGAGATTCTTCAATGCTGCAAATGGATTTTCCGTGGCAGCGGCCCATTCTGCCTCTGCCTGGGCGGCGCAATCGCATTGCTCGACGTTGAGATTGCAACCGCATGTGGGGCACAGACCGCGGCAATCGGGCTTGCAGAGCACCACAAACGGCGTGTCCATGACGACCGCGTCGTTGATGGGCTCGCCCAGATCGACGATGCGATCCTCGCCCAGCAGCTCGTAGCCGTCCTCGTAGGCCTCGGGATCCTCGGGCTCCTCAAAGAGGTAGAACTCCTCGATCTCGCCGGCGATATCAAACGAGGCGGGCTCCAGGCAACGGTCGCACTCGCCGGTGGCGTGCGCGCGGACCATGCCCGTGAGCAAGACACCGGTACCGGCATTGGTAAAGACAACGTCGTAGTCGATGCCGTCCTGAAGCTGGTACTCCTTCTCGCCCACCGTGTAGGTGGCGACATCGACCTTACCGGTCAGCGGATACGAATCTCCAGGAAACTCGAGCTGCTCGGAAAGATCGACGGTAACGCTCGGAAACTCAGCCATTACCACTGACCATTCTGTTGGGCGGCACCCTCGTTGAGCTGCTGACGGCAACGGGTAACGGTGCCGGTCAGGCTCTTGAGGTTCTCCTCCAGGTGCGTAAAGACCTGCTCCGCGTAGTCCTCGGCAGCATAACGCGTCTCGCGCTCGTACTGCTGGGCACGATCGCGGATGTCGTCGGCCTGCTGCTGCGCAAGGCGGACGATCTCCTGCTCACCGGCAATGGTGAGGGCCTGCTGCTGAGCGTCGGCGATGATGGAATCAGCCTGAGCGGCGGCGGAAGCCATAAGCTCCTCGCGCTCCTTAAGGATACGGCGGGACTTCTGCCACTCCTCGGGATAGCTCATGCGGATCTCGTCGAGGATATTGAAGAACACGTCGGCGTCGATGACCTTGAACTGAGCGTTCTTGCCGAAAGGCGGCTTGGCTTCCTCGATCAGCCCTTCGAGCTCATCGACCAAGCTGACGATCCTATCGCCAGGAAAATTCTCGCCCGGCATCCGGTCTCCTTTCATAGGTAACATATCATCGTGCTAGTTTACCACATGCCACCAGGCAATAAAAAACGTCACGAAAAGCGATGTCTGAGCGCTTCGACCACGTTGGGCGGCACAAACGTCGATACATCGCTGCCGAGCGAGGCGATCTGGCGAACGACCGAGCTCGAGATGTAACCGTACTGCGGAGCACTCATGACAAAGATGGACTCCAGCTCGCTATCCAAGCGATAATTGAGGTCGGCCTGCTGCAGCTCATACTCAAAGTCGGTCATGGCGCGCAGGCCCTTGACCACGGCCCCCGCCCCCTGCTCACGAGCGAAGTCGACCAAGAGGCCGGTAAAGGGCAGGACTTCGACGCCGTCGATATTACCGAGCGCCTCGCGGGCCAGCGCCACGCGCTCATCGAGCATAAACGTGGTGCCCACACCGTTTTTACCCTGCGACTCTGCAACAGCGACGATCACACTGGGAAAGATGCGGCGGGCGCGGCGGATCACATCGATATGGCCAAACGTGATGGGATCGAAGGTGCCCGGGACGATCACGCGGTTGATGGTGTCATTCATGGGCGTCCTCCTGAAACGTCGTGGCATCGTTGTTATCGGCATCGGTGACGGCACTATCGTCCTCACCGTCGTCATCGCCGACACAACGAAGCAGGTCGACCGAGGTAATGCCGTAGCGCTTCTCACGTACAGTCTCAAAGCCTGCCGGATGCGCGCCCGCATCGGCGGAGGCATGCTCAAACAGGGCATAAGCGCCAGGCGCAAGCAGACCCTGCTGAGCCAGGTTCTGCAGCAGTTCCTCGACCGGCTCGGCACCAAAAGCATAGGGCGGGTCGAGCAGGACCAAATCAAAGGGGCCGCCCGGTACACGACCGCGCGAGGCACTTGCCAGCATGTCGCCCGTGACCACACGCCAACGCGCACGGTCACGGCAGAGCGACTCGATATTCTTGGTAATGAGCCGCGCGGCGTTGCGATCGATCTCAAACGTCGTGAGCGAGCGGGCCCCACGAGAGAGCATCTCTAACCCCAAGGCACCGGAGCCGCCAAAGGCGTCCAGCACACGAACCTCGTCCAAATCGAAATCGAATGCCGACATGACCATAGATGCGCACGCCTCGCGCACGCGATCAGTCGTGGGGCGGGTGACATCGCGACCACGGGGCTCCTCGATCTTACGACCGCGCCATTCGCCGCCGATGATTCTCATCCTCCGCTGACCTCCTTAAAAATGTGTCGATATCGCATGGCGACCGCCTCGCGCAAGGGACGCGTCGCCACAGAGTCAAGGTTGCAAGCATACCGCAAGAGCTCGACCGCGTCCAAATGGGCCCATTCGATAAGGTCCTCATCGGCATCCAGGTCCACAAAGCGCAAGGTCACGCCACCGTGCTGACGGTACCCCAGGATTTCGCCCTCGTGACGCAGACGCAGGTCCATCTGGGCAAGCGTAAAACCATCCGAGGTCTTTTCGAGCGACTGTAGACGGTCTTGTGCCGCCGAGGCGCCGCCATTGCCCTTGGAGTGCGTCATGACCAGGCACGTGCCCGACACACTGCCACGGCCCACGCGGCCGCGCAGCTGGTGCAGGGCAGCCAATCCAAAGCGCTCGCCGTTCTCGATGACCATGACGGTGGCGTTAGGCACGTCGACGCCCACCTCGACCACCGTAGTCGAGACGAGCACGTCAATCTCGCCACGCTTGAAGGCATCGATAACCTGGTCCTTCTCCCCCGCCGGCATGCGGCCGTGAAGGCGCTCGATGGCAAGACCCGGCAACGCCAGACGCAGGCGGTCGAGCTCGGTTGCCGTATCGTGCAGTGGCACGGGGACGGTTACGCGGCCCTCGTCGTCGCGAGCAATACCGGGCACGTCTTCCAGCTCATCGGCCGAGTCACTCGGCTCCACGAGCGGGCAAATCACGTAGGCCTGCTGACCCTTTTCATGCGCCTCGCGGATGGCGCCATAGGCGAGGTCGCGGCTCGACTCGGTGAGCACGCGTGTCGTCACGCCAGCGCCAGGGACGGGCCGATGGCGGATGATACTCGTGTCCAGATCGCCGTAGACCGAAAGCGCCAGCGTACGCGGGATCGGTGTCGCCGTCATAACGAGCAGGTCCGCACCGGGGCCCTTCGCGCGTAGGGCGTTGCGTTGGCCAACGCCAAACCGGTGCTGCTCGTCGATGACGACAAGCGACAGATGATTGAACGCAACGTTATCCGAAAGCACCGCGTGGGTTCCAAAGAGGACGTCGAGCTCGCCCGATTCAAGCTGGGCATGGATCTGCTCGCGCTCTGAGGCCGGCGTGGCACCCGTCAGAAGCGCCCAGGACATGCCCGCCTGCGAGAGCAGAGGGCCGGTCTTATCGGCATATTGGCGCGCCAACACGCCCGTGGGCGCCATAACGCAGGCCTGCGTACCGCTATCGGCAGCCACAGCCAGAGCGCAGGCGGCAACGGCGGTCTTACCGGTACCGACATCGCCCAGCAGCAGGCGGTTCATCACGCGCCCACCATCGCACATATCGCGCAGGATATCTTGGAACGCGGTCTCCTGCTCGTCGCTCAGCGAAAACGGCAGGGCTTGCTTAAGCGCGGCCAGGTGCTCGCCCGCGGTGTGGGCATAGGGAACCACATCGACCAGGCCGCCGACGTTGCGCAGGCGCAGCGCCAGCTGCAGGTAGAGGCACTCCTCGTAGGCAAGCCGTGCGCGCGCGATATCGCGCTCTGCCATACTCGATGGAAAGTGGATCGAACGCAACGCGCGGGCATTGCTCATGAGCTTCCGCTTTGCGCGCAGCGGCGCGGGAATCGGATCGAACGGATTGCCGACGACCTCGAGCGCGCCGCTTACGATGCGGCGCATCCACGCCTGGCTCACGCCATCGCTCACGTAATGGACCGGCAGGATGGTGCCCGCAGCACGCCCGTCATCGAGCTTTTCAAAGTGCGGCGAGGCCATCTGCTTAAAACCGTAGGCAAACTCGACCTTGCCCATCACGGCTAGGCGGTCGCCCTGTTTAAGCTGCTGGGCAATCCAGGGCTGGCGGAAAAAGGCGACCTGCAACACGCCCGTCTCGTCCACCAGCGATACCTCGGTCACCTGCATGCGCGGACGCGGCTGCTTTTGGACGATGCGGTCGACCGTGGCGATGATGGTGCACACGGTACCGATGGGCGCCATCTCGATGGACCACGAACGGGTAAAGTCGAGGTATCGATGAGGGATATGGAGAAGGAGGTCCCCCACCGTCCTAATTCCCAGACGGCGAAGGGCCTCCTCACGTTTACCCGAAACATATTTGAGTCGCG
>CAUEPS010000027.1 GCA_959019775.1 uncultured Collinsella sp. | reverse complement strand
CCGCCACCACGGCCGCCGTCTCCGTCGCCGCCACCAAGGGCCTGCAGCTCGTCTTCGCCGTCCTGCTGATGGTCCTGGGCCTCATCGTTGCCGTCAACTGCCTCAAGGAGTTCTTCGGCAAGGAGGCCGGCTCCATGCCCGACGAGGAGCCCGAGTGGTCCGAGATGGGCAAGGCCGAGTATGGTCGCGCCGCCGCTGCTGAGGCTCCTGCCGACGCTGAAGCCGCCAAGGCTTAGCCGATCGGACGGATTGAATCCTCCATCTCTATGTCTCGGAAAGACCGGGTCCGCAGAACGCGGGCCCGGTCTTTTTTGTAAAGACGGGTGATGCCGGGGTGTTCTCGCAGATGTTTTGCTTGGATGGCGGCGCGCGTTGTACCATATGGACGTATATGTGTGCATATGAAAGGGGCCCCGTGGCCAAGACGGTATATTCCGATAACCAACAAAATGTCGATGCTCTGGCTGAGCGTCTGAGCGGACAAACGTCGCTTTCTGCCGAGCGGGCAAAGCTGGTTGCCTACGACCTGCTCTGCCGCAAGGCGCTCAAGATCAAGTCGAGCGCGCTGGCGCAAATCTTCCGCTCCGTGGATAAGGAGTGCGATACCAAGGCGATGCGCGATGAGCTTATCGCGGCAAAAATCGTTACCAAGATCGAGGGCAGCGGCATTAACGGTCGCCCTGCCTTTTACACCATTAATGCTGAGATTAACGATGCCCAGGAGCAGCCCGTCGAGGTTGCCGAAGAGGCTGGTGCTGAGGATTCCGTTGAGACGGCTACCGTGGAAGAAGCTGCTTCGCGCGAGCATATCGATACCGATGAGCTGCTTGATGAGAACGTCGTTCGCGCTTTTACCGCCAAAGCGGGTCGCGGCGGCTTTGGCGGGGGCGGCAAGCGCGATGCGCAACGCCGCGCTCAGCAGGAGCGCTTCCGTCGCGCCGTTGCTCAAAAGGATGAGCTTGATACCGAGGCTGTTGAGACTGAGGTTGCTGCCGAGTCGCAGAAGCCCGCGAAGGAGCAAAAGCCCGTGGAGGCCCAAGAGCCCAAGCGTCGCCGTGGTGCTCACTTTAAGGCTGCGCAGCAGGACGTTGTGCGCGATGCCGAAGAGGCTGCCGAGGCTGCGGACGATTCCGAGAAGCCGGCCAAGAAGGCCTCAGACTCGTGTCGTCCCGGTCGCGGCTTCGCAGGTCGCGCGTACCCTGTAAGGCGTCAAGAGAAGGTCAATCAGGTTCCGGAGGCGCGGGCCGAGAAGGCCGTGAAGCCTGCCGAGCCGGAAGTCCGTGACCAGAAGCCTGTTGATGAGCAGGCTGCTTCCGATACGGAGACTCAGGGCCAGCAACCTGCGGCTGAACAGATGGGGGAGGGTACTTCGAGCAGGCCTCGCCGCCGCCGTCATCGTGGCGGTCGCAGCTCTAACGCTCAGGATGCCGCCGAGAATGTAGCGCCGCGCGACGAAGATGCGAAGGTGGATGCTCCGATGGGGCAGCCCAAGCGTCAGCCGGCGAAGGAGGGCAAGCCCGAGCGTTCGCAGAAGCAGGCGTCTACTTCGAAACGTGAGCACAATGTCCAAGGCGATTCTAAGCGCAAGGCTCAGAAGAAGCCCGAGTCTGCTGCAGCAGATACGGCTGCCCAGCAGACTGAGTCGACTACCCATGGCGAGGTTTCGGCGTTTGCCCTGGCCCGCGTTCTGGGCAGGCAGCTGCTCAAGGTCGTTCCCACGCCCACGTCGCTCTCCAAAATTAAGGAACAGCAGACCCAGATCGTTAAGGTCGAGGGCAAGGACGGCAAGAAAGCTCCACAGCGCGCCCAGCACAATGAGATGTCCAATCGCAAGATTGCCGAGGAAATCGCGATCATCCAGGCTTGGGTCGAGCAAAACCGCGGTGCCGATACGCCGGTTGCCTCGCGCCGCCAGCGCGCCTACCAGATCTTCAATGACGAAAAAGCTTTTGACGGCAAGCATGGCGAGCGCCTGATCAGGCGTATGACCGAAAAGGGCATCAGCATGCAGACGATCAAGGTCGCCCCCAACCGTCCGGTGCACTTTACGGGTTTCTTTACGCTGGGCGCCGACAAGCCGTTCATTATGGTCGAGAACCTGGATACCTATGACGAGATCGTTAAGCTCCTGCGCGGACGTAAACATGCCAAGCTCTTTGGTACCAAGGTGGGCGGCGTAATCTTTGGCGGCGGCTGCAAGGCGAGCGTCTCGCACGCACTGGATGATTATCTGGCCGAGATCGGCTATCGCTTTAGCTATGTCTACTACGTGGGCGACATCGATCGAGAGGGCGCGCGCATCGTCGAGCAGGCCCGCAATGCCAACGTCGTTGAGATTCGCCTGCATGCCGGCATGTATCGCGCCATGCTTGCCGAGCATAAGCGTCGCGTGAAGGCCGGCGGCGCGTGCGAGCCCGCGGCTGCCAACCAGGGCGTGCCGCAGAACCTGGCGGCGACGATTAAGGATCTGCCCATGGTTACGCGCGTGCAGTTCCGCAACGTGCTGCGCGAGGGCGGACGAATTCCGCAGGAGATTCTGATGACCGCCGACTATCGGGATGGCGACTCGGGAAGCTTCGACCGCATGCTGAACAGCTAAATTCCGCCGTTCTACCGAACGGCGGTCTTCTCGACGCTGCGAGGGACCCTGGCACGGCAATCTGACGTTCAACTTCGGCGGCGCGACCAGAAGGTCAGCGCCGCCTTGTTTCACGTCACCTTGCCATACCAGGACCCCTCTCGCTGTCACGTCCAAAACATCGAGGTCACGTGGCCTTCTTTGCGTGCGGAACTCGCGACAAACTTAATGCCCGGCCCGTCGGGGCCACGCGCCATTTTGTAGATGGCGGCTCGCTTTTCGGAACTGGGCTGATCTTTTCTAGATGTAAGGCGCTCTTGGCTGATATGGGACGGAGGGGTTTCGCGTCCGCCTGGTTGGCGGCCGCGTGCCGCTGCGTCGCTTCGCTCCTTGCGTGCTGCGCTGGAAAACGCTTCGCGTTTCCTCAGTTCCGCACCCTTGTGGGTTCGAATCCCTTCGCTTGCCCACAAGAAAGCGCCCCGGGCTGATGAAAGCCCAGGGCGCTCAGTTACCTTGGCTGGGACGGAGGGATTCGAACCCCCAACAGCCGGCACCAAAAACCGGAGTTCTACCGTTGAACTACGTCCCAGTATGGGTGTTGCCAAAAGCAACTCGTCTAGTTTACCTGATCTGCGAGGGCATCGCAAACGCCATCGAGCAGGCGTACCGCGAGCGTCTGGGCGTCGCTGGCAGTGAAGGTGCCGTTGTAGCGCGTCATGCCGGTGAGCTCAATGCGGATGCGTGCCGGCTTTTGCTGTGCGGCGACATTGGCGGTGCGGATGCGCTGGGCCAGGTTGTGGCACTCGGCGAGGGCAATCGTGGCGCGCGGGGCGGCGTCGGCGGGCAGCTCGTCGCTTGCGATCTCGAGCACCAGGTCAACGTCGGTCGGAACCTCGGAATCGCAAAGCATCATACCGCTGTTGTCGGTCGTCGCCGTGGCGATGTTCCACATGCGCGATGCTACGCTGCGCGCGATAGGGTCCTCGCCGATGACGGCGATCTGGAAACGCTCGAGTACGTTGGCCGCGCGGGCAAAGCCGATGCGCGATTCGGCCTCGGTCACCGAAGGTTTACCCTCCCATACGTGGTGCAGGCGGTTGATGTAGGCGTAGGTATCCTGGAAAGCCATACCGTCGGCAAACAGACCGACGTTTTCCTGGAACTGCTGAAGGGCCGCCTCGGTGTGAGGGCCAAAGTAGCCATCGTCCTCACCGCAGGCAAAGCCCAAAACGTTGAGCGCGCGCTGCAGGGCCTGCACGTCGGCGCCATGGAAATTGGGCATACGCAGGTAGAGGGTGCGGTCGCCCAGTTTATACGAGGCGTCGACCAGGGCGCTCCAGCAGGGGATATCGACGGCACAGCCAGCGGCAAGGCCGCTATCGAGCCTAAAGGTGCTAACGGCCTGCTCGGTGGTGGCACCAAAGTGCTTGTCGGCGACCTCGGTGTCATCGATTGTATAGCCGAGCTGCAGAAGGCGGGACTGGACGTCCTCGACGGCTGCTCCCTGCATGCCCGTTGTAATAGGTTCCATGAACGAACCCCTTTCGGCGTACCATTCGTACTATTTGAGCGTGTGTCGGATAGACAACGCAAAGGGATGCATAAACATGCACTCAACAGTGTAGCAAGTTGTACCCAAATACGCTGCTGACAGGTTTTATAACCCCCGCTAGTTAAGGCGCTCCACAAAGAAATCTGCCATGGAGAGGAACAGTTCGCGTGCATGCGGGTCGAGCGAAACGTCCTCGATGGCGGCCTTGGCCTTAGCGGTCAGGTCCAGCGCGTAGGCGTGGGCGTAATCGATAGAGCCGGTCTCCTGGAAGATCTCCACGGCGCGCGCGAGCTGCGCGGGGTCCTCGGTGCCCGAGGAGAGGATCGCTTCAATCTCGTCGTGATAGCGCTCGTCTGACAGAGCGTGCACGGCAACGAGCGTGCGCTTACCCTCGGTGATGTCGGTGCGGAAGTCCTTGTTGGCGGCCTCCTTGGTACCGATCAAGTTGAGCAGATCATCTTGGATCTGGAAGGCAAGGCCCGTGTGCAGGCCAAAGGCGCGCAGCGCTTCGATTTGCTCATCGCTGCCGCCGCCGATAATGGCTCCGGCGGCAAGCGGCGTGGCTCCGCTGTAAAACGCGGTCTTGTGCGTCGCCATGTCCAGGTAGTCATCAACCGAGATATCAAAGCGCCCGTCACGGACCCAACCCAGGTCGAGTGCCTGACCCTCGATGGTGCGGACGATCATCTCGGTGAGCTCGTGGAGTACGCGCAACTTTACGTCTGCCTCAAGCGTGGGGTCGTCGAGAACCGTCTTGGTGACCATGGTGAGCGCCAGGTCGCCACAATTGATGGCAAGGCCCGTGCCCTCGGTGAGGTGCATGCAGGGCTTGCCGCGGCGCAGCTGTCCGTTGTCGGCGATATCGTCGTGGATGAGCGCGCCCGACTGGAAATGCTCGATAGCTGCCGCGGCGCTGCGGGCGCTCTCAAAGCTACCGCCCACTGCGGTTGCGGCGAGCATGCAGATAAGCGGACGGTGGCGCTTGCCGGCGTTGGCCGTAAAAGCCGAGAGCGGCGCGTACAGGTAGTGCTCGATATCGGCAGAGGTCGCCTGTCCGTCAAAGAACGTGGCCAGATAGTCGTTGATCTGGTCAAAGTGCTGGGCTAAAAAGCTGGTAAACGGACTGGACACGGGTTCTCGCATTCTTTCTTAGGTTGCATCGTTGCGGTGTGCAGATACCATATTGCCACATTGGAGTTGCCGGCGCGTCTGTTTTGGCGATTTGGGGAAACGGGACGCGTGCGCGTGCCGCCTGCTTATATAAGCCTAAAGTGCTCGAGCGCCTTGACGACGCCATCTTTGTCGACCGAGTCGGTGATGTAGTCGGCGCGCTTTTTGAGATAGTCCGGCGCATTGCCCATGGCGATACCGACATCGACGGCGTTCATCAGCGAGACGTCATTGCTGGCGTCGCCGATGCCGTATACGGTTCCGTGGTGGGGATCGAGGGCGTCGAGTACAGACTGGATGCCCCCGCGCTTCGTGCATTCGCGGGGCGAGATTTCGGTTACCTCGAGTTCGAGCTCGTTAAAGCACAGCAGCGGCTCAAGTGCCTTATCTTGAGCGATGCGGCTGGCGAGCGATGTAGACATCAAGATCTTGTAGGCACTGTAATGTTGCAGCTGCGTGACTGCGTCGCCCAGGGTGCGCGCGTATCCGGGGGCATCGGGGGCATCGGCACTCATGCGCACGACGCCGTTGAGGCCCTCAAAGCGGATGACCTCGCCCGACTGCTCAAGATAGGGGGCAAGGCGCTGCAGCATGCCGGGCGTCATCGACAGATCGCGAATTGCGCGTCCGTTGATCTCGGCGTAACCGCCCGCAAGACAGACGATGCCGGTCCACGGCAGCTCAAGAAGTTTGGGGTGGATGCAGCTCAGGGTGCGTCCCGTGCAGATAAAGGCCATGTTGCCGTTGGCGACAAACTCGCGGATTGCCTGCGAAACCGCCTCGTTGGGATAGGGGGACAGATCGCGCTCGTCTTCGGGAAGCTCCTGGGCAAGTCTGGGATCTTGCCAGGCGAGCGTACCGTCGATGTCGAAGAAGCAGATATCGCCGTGCTTGTGGGTTGGGCCGGCGGCAGAGGAGGCCGAGGTGGTGGGCGCAAATTCCGGCTCGAGGCCCATGATCTGGTCAAAATGCTCTTTAACGCGGGGAACGGAGATGCCGATGACCACCTGGGCGGTCTTGCCCGTAATGATGAGGCCTTTGGCGCCCGCCGCGACAAACGACGCGTTATCTGCAACGATGGAAGGGTCTGCGACCTCGACGCGCAGGCGCGTGGCGCAGTTGGTTGCGCCCGCAATATTGCCAACGCCACCTAAAAGCTGAATTACCCGCTCAGCGAGGACGTGATCTTGATCGGATTGACTATTGGCCTCGTCATTGGGAGATTGCTCTTTGGCAAAGCCGCTTCCCGTTAAATGATCGATTGCCGCGCGATTGGCGACATGATCCTCGCGGC
Source organism: uncultured Collinsella sp. (assembly GCA_959019775.1). GTDB lineage: Bacteria > Actinomycetota > Coriobacteriia > Coriobacteriales > Coriobacteriaceae > Collinsella. The sequence continues at coordinate 14,464 of CAUEPS010000027.1, read as the reverse complement.
CCGGCGTCTTAAGGTCATAGATCAAGATGAGTGCTCGAAAACTCACAAAAAAGATGAGGCTAAAGGCAAGGCCGATACCGAGCGCCAAAAGATAGGCACCGGCATGCATGCGCATGAGCGGAATAAAGTTGAAGGCTGCCATCTCCATGAGGCCGCCCGAGAAGATGCCGACGATGCCAAAGAGATTCATGGTTGTGGCGAGGCAAGACGAGAGGACGGCGTAGAGCAAAAAGAGCCCGGGGTGGGTGAACATAAAGAGAAATTCGAGCGGTTCGGTGACGCCGCAGACCACTGAGGCAACAATGGCGGGAACCAGGATGACCTTGAGGCCAGCGCGGCGCTCGGGCTTTGCGGTGGAGTAGAACGCAGCCGCGATGGCGGGAAGGCCAAAGAGCTTGACCCAGCCGGTGGCGGTGAAACCGGCCCACGGCGCAAGCTCATTGAGGGGGCGCGTGCTGTGGGAGAGGATGGGCAACAAATTGGTCCACGTGGCGTAGATGCCGTCGTTAATGACCAGGTTGTCGTAGTAGATCGGCATGTAGAGCAGGTGGTGCAGCCCCATGGGCTCGAGTGCTCGTTCTAAAAAGACAAAGATGCCCACGTCGAAGGGGCCGACGCCCGCAAATGCATGGCGCAGCGTCTCAGTCACTGCGTATACGGAAGGCACGATGGCGGCCGAGATGGCGGCAAGGGCGAACACGGCAAAAAAGCTGATGAGGTAGACCAGCGAGGAGCCCGAGAAGGTACCGAGCCAATCGGGAACCTTGGCATCGTAGAAGCGGTCATGGATGGCGACGACGGTTGCCGATACCGCTAGCGGGCCGATAATGCCGGTGTCGAGGGTCTTGATGCCGTCGATGATGGTAATGCCGCTGGCGGGGGTCAAAGACGACGGGTACTTAAGTCCAAGGTTGTCTCCGCTCAGCTTGATGATCTCGCTCAAAAAGAAGCAATAGGCAAAATAGGCCACGAGCGCCTCGAGGCAACAACGTGCCGGTTGCTTTTGGGCAAGGCCGATGGGCAGCGCTACGGCAAAAAGGAGCGGAAGTCGTTTAAAGACCGTCCACGAGCCGCGCTGGATGATAGTCCAAAAAACGTACCAAGGGGTTCCGTATACGGCGAGGTCGCCGACGATATCCGCAGACGTTGCGAGGGCGGAGACGCCGACCATAAGACCCGATATGGAAAACAACATGGCGGGCGCGAACATTGCCCCGCCAAAGCGTTGGATTTTTTGCAGCATGTTCTGCCTCCCGAATATCGAGGCGCGTTGCGCGTGGTGAAACGTTTAAACAATGGATTCATTGTAGAGGACCAGACGATTGTCGTACCGGCAGTTTTGAGCGAAACCGGTTTGGGTGCGACAGAAACCGTCAACGGTTAAATCTTGTCGCTTTGCCGATAATCGGTTTAAACAACTTTAAGAAATGCTATCGTGCCTAGCCATACATATTCATTAGAGGTGAAGTCATGCCAAAAGCGATTTACGAAGGAATCTACCGCGAGATCCGTTCGCGCATCATTAACGGGACCTATGCGTTTCAGGAGATGCTGCCAACCGAAGCCGAGCTGACCGCGGAATTTGGCTGCACGCGCAATACCGTCCGCCGCGCTTTGAGCATGCTGGCAGACGAGATGTTTGTGCAACCCATACACGGCAAGGGCGTGCGCGTTATTTGGCTCAAGGGCGAAACCGACATGTTGGGCGCACTCGAGGAAGTCGAGTCGTTTGGCGAATTTGCAAAGCGCAACAATGCCGTCGCATCGACCGAGGTCAAGTCTTTTGAACATTTGATTTGCACTGAGCAACTCTCTCGTCGCCTGGGCTTTAAGGTGGGCGAGGAGTTGATTCGCGTGGTGCGTGTCCGAAGCCTTAACGGCAATGCACGCCAAGTAGACCATGGTTACTTTTTGGAGTCGATCGCCAAGGGCCTGACGCCCGAGATCGCCGCAAAGTCAATTTACGACTATCTGGAGCATAAACGCGGCGTCAAGGTGATGGCGAGTCGCCGTACAGTGAGCGTCGAGCTCGCCAACGATGAGGACTGCAGCTATCTTGACCTTGGCAAATACAACTGTGTTGCCGTCATGGAGAGCCAGTCGTACACCTCGGACGGCATCTTGTTCGAGGTCACGCATGCCCGCACGCATCCCGAGATCTTCCACTACCGCGTCAACTCCAAGCGATAGCCGGCTAGCTCGCAGCCTGACGAGACTCATGCCCTCAAAGCGAAAACGCCCGGTCAAACCGACGATGCATCGGCTTGACCGGGCGTTTTCTCTGCATTCGGTAACAAATAATTGTTTATACAAAACTTGTCAAGTATCAAGTTGAAATTACCGTTCACCGAAGTTTTTCTACCGCTCTAGTAATACTTGTTCAAACAACTAGCCAAATAGCGTATTGTACAAATCAGCAAAAGGGGCAATGTCCCCGAGCCAATCTCCGAAGGCGGCGGCAAAGGGTGCCGCCACGGCGTGAAAGGGTGGATTGTAATGAAGAACGAAATGAGCAGAAGGCAGTTCCTGGGCTTTGCTGGTTCCGCGGCTGCGGTTCTTGGTCTGGGTCTCGTGGGCTGCGGTGGCTCCGCCGGCTCCGGCTCCTCTGCTTCTGGTGACGCTGCCGAGGTCTACTTCCTCCAATTCAAGCCCGAGGTCGACAAGGAGTGGAAGGAGATCGCCAAGGCGTACAAGGAGGAGAAGGGCGTCGAGGTCAAGATCGTGACCGCTGCCTCCAACACCTACGAGGAGAAGCTCAAGTCCGAGATGTCCAAGAGCTCCGCTCCGACCCTGTTCCAGGTCAACGGCCCCACCGGTCTTAAGAACTGGAAGGATTACTGCGCCGACCTGTCCGATACCAAGCTCCGCGGTGAGCTCATTGACGACTCCCTGGCTCTGCAGTCCGATGGCAAGGATCTGGGTATCGACTGGGTCCAGGAGAGCTACGGCATCATCTACAACAAGCAGCTGCTCGAGAAGGCTGGCTACAAGGCCGAGGACATCAACTCCTTCGACAAGCTGAAGGCTTGTGCTGACGACATCCAGGCCCGCAAGGACGAGCTTGGCGTTGAGGGTGCCTTCACTTCTGCCGGCATGGATGACTCCTCCAGCTGGCGCTACACCACCCACCTCGCCAACCTCCCGCTCTACTACGAGTTCGAGAAGGAGCACAACCAGGAGGACGACGAGATCAAGGGCGAGTATCTCGACAACTTCAAGCAGATTTTCGACCTGTACATCACCGACTCCACCTGCGATCCTTCGCAGCTTGCCTCCAAGACCGGCGACGACGCCACCAACGAGTTCGCAACCGGCAAGGCCGTCTTCTATCAGAACGGCTCTTGGGCATACGCTGACCTCACCAAGGCCGGTATGACCGACGACCAGCTCGGCATGCTGCCGATCTACATCGGCGTCGACGGCGAGGAGAACCAGGGCCTGTGCTCCGGCGGCGAGAACTACTGGTGCGTGAGCTCCCAGGCTTCCGAGGATGCTCAGAAGGCCACCGAGGACTTCATGTACTGGTGCGTCACCGCTGACACCCCGACCAGCATCATCGCCGACAAGATGGGTCTGACCGCTCCGTTCAAGAGCGCCAAGGAGACCACCAACGTCTTCTCGCAGCAGGCCGTTGCCATGGCCAAGGACGGCAAGAAGACCGTCGCTTGGGACTTCGTCTACATCCCCTCTGAGGAGTGGAAGAAGAACCTCAAGCAGGCTCTGATCGCCTATGCTGCCGACAACAGCAAGTGGGACGGCGTCAAGAACGCCTTCGTCGATGGCTGGAAGACCGAGAAGGCTGCTTCCGAGTAAGCAGTTGCTGCCCAAGCTATCTGATTAGCGACAGGGGGCGGGCAGACGGTGGTTTGCCCGCCCCCTGCATATTGAAAGGACCCTTCTATGGGCAAAGCACTCAAGCGCTGGTGGCCGCTCTTTATGCTGCCCACGTGCCTGGCGTTTATGATCGGGTTCGTGATTCCCTTTATCCAGGGCTTCTATCTCTCGTTCTGCCAGTTTATTACCATTAACAACGCGCATTTTGTCGGTATTGAGAACTACGTGCGCGCACTGTCCGATCCGCAGTTTGCTACGTCGTTCTTCTTTACGGTGGCGTTTGCCTTCCTGTCGACGGTGCTCATCAACGTGATCGCCCTCGCCATCGCGCAGGCGCTCACCCGCAAGGCGCTTAAGGGCACCAACATCTTCCGTACGATCTTCTTTATGCCTAACCTGATCGGCGGCATCGTGTTGGGCTACATTTGGCAGATCCTGATCAACTGCCTGCTTTCCAACATCGGCGCCCAGCTCATTGCCCTTAACTCTGCTGCTGGCTTCTGGGGCCTTATCATCCTGACCCTGTGGCAGCAGGTCGGCTACATGATGATCATCTACATCGCCGGTCTGCAGTCCATTCCGTCCGACTACATCGAGGCCGCCAAGGTTGACGGTGCCACGGCATGGCAGACGTTTTGGAAGGTTAAGATCCCCAATCTGATGCCGACGATCACCATCTGCCTGTTCCTGTCCATCACCAACGGCTTTAAGCTGTTCGACCAGAACCTCGCCCTTACCGGCGGCGCCCCTGCGCACTCCACCGAGATGCTCGCCCTGAACATCTACAACACGTTCTATTCGCGTGCCGGTATCGCATGGCAGGGCATCGGTCAGGCCAAGGCGGTTATCTTCTGCATCCTGGTCGTAGCAATCTCCATGATCCAACTTAAGGCCACGAGGTCCAAGGAGGTGCAGCAGTAATGAAACGCGATAAGGCTATTAACCGCGCGCTCTCGATTTTCTTTACGATTCTGTCGCTCGCGTGGATCTACCCCGTGTTCATGATTGCGCTCAATTCCTTTAAAAAGGGAACTGCAATCAGCACCACCACGGCGTTCGATTTGCTTACGCCTGAGACGTTCAACGGCCTTGCAAACTACGTGCACGCTCTTAACGAGCAGGGCTTTGCCTCGGCGTTTATGTACTCGCTCATCATCACGGTCACGTCGGTCGTTCTGATTTTGGTGTGCTGCTCCATGTGCGCTTGGTACGTAGTGCGTGTCAACAGCAAGATCTCGAACTTCTTCTATTACCTGTTCGTCTTCTCGATGGTCGTGCCCTTCCAGATGCTCATGTTCACGCTGTCCAATTTGGCGGACCGCATCGGCTTCAACACGCCGTTCAACATCTGCTTTATCTACCTTGGCTTTGGCGCGGGCCTGGCGGTCTTTATGTTCGCCGGCTTTGTAAAGAACATCCCGCTCGAGATCGAAGAGGCGGCCATGATTGATGGCTGCAACCCGGTCCAGGTGTTCTTTAAGATCGTCCTCCCCATCATGAAGCCCACCTATCTTTCGGTCGGCATTCTCGAGACCATGTGGGTCTGGAACGACTACCTGCTGCCCTACCTTACGCTCGACTCCACCAAGTACAAGACCATTCCTATCTTGATCCAGTACTTCCGCGGCGGCTACGGCCATGTCGAGCTCGGCCCCATGATGGCCTGCATCATGATGGTCGTTGTCCCCATCGTCATCATGTACATCCTCTGCCAGAAGTACATCATTGACGGCGTGGTGGCAGGTGCCGTCAAGGGCTGATGCCGTAACTGTTTTGCAAGTTTTAGCGGCGCCCCTCAGCGTGGCGCCGCGTATCGAAAGGTAGAGACATGGCCGAGATCGTTCTCAAACATGTTCAGAAGGTGTATCCCAACAACGAGTCCAAAAAGAAGGGCTTCTTTGGCAAAAAGAAGAAGACCGAGGAGAAGAAGCACAACCTCAAGGTTACCGAGGACGGCGTGCTCGCGGTGGAGGACTTTAACCTCACCGTGCATGACCAGGAGTTCATCGTTCTCGTTGGCCCCTCTGGCTGCGGTAAGTCCACGACGATGCGCATGGTCGCCGGCCTGGAGGACATTACCTCGGGCGACGTGCTCATCGACGGCAAGCGCGTCAACGACGTGGCGCCCAAGGACCGCGACATCGCCATGGTGTTCCAGAGCTACGCTCTGTACCCCAACATGACGGTATACGAGAACATGGCGTTTACGCTTGAGCTCAAGAAGGTCCCCAAAGACGAGATCGACCGCAAGGTTCGCTCTGCTGCCGAGATCCTGGGTATCACCGAGTACCTCGACCGTAAGCCCAAGGCGCTTTCGGGCGGCCAGCGCCAGCGCGTCGCTATTGGCCGTGCCATCGTGCGTGACCCCAAGGTCTTCCTGATGGACGAGCCGCTGTCCAACCTGGACGCTAAGCTGCGTAACCAGATGCGTGCCGAGCTCATCAAGCTGCGCCACGAGATCAAGGGTACGTTCATCTATGTTACCCACGACCAGACCGAGGCCATGACCCTCGGTGACCGCATCGTGGTCATGAAGGACGGCGTTGTCCAGCAGATCGCCACGCCGCAGGAGGTCTTCAACCATCCCGCGAACATCTTCGTCGCCGGCTTCATCGGCGTGCCGCAGATGAACTTCTTCGATGCCCAGCTGGTGCGTTCGGGCGAAGGCTTTACCGTCAAGACCGAGGATATGAACGTTGTTCTTGCCCCCGAGACTTGCGCTCAACTTGCCCTCAACTGGGACGGCGGCGACGTGAAGGAGATCACGGCCGGCGTGCGCCCCGAGCAGATCCTGCTTGCCGACAAGGGCGAGGAGGGTGCGCTCCAGGGTACCGTCGAGGTGACCGAACTCATGGGTTCGACCGAGCATGTCCACGTGACTGCTCCCGATGGCCAGTTCGTCCTGATCATTCCCGTTGTCGACCTTGAGGCCAAGGGTGCGCTCAAGGCGGGCGACCCCATCTGGTTCAAGTTCGAGAAGAACGCGACCCACCTCTTCGATAAGGTCTCTGGCAAGAACCTTATCTAGGCCCGATCCAATCAGGCCCTCCTTTTGGGCGACTGCGGCTTTGCCATCCTTTTGCCGCGGTCACATATAAGGCTCCCCTCCCGTCCGCTGGGCGAGAGGGGAGCCTTTCTTTGTGCCGGGGTTGTCTGGTCGGTCGTTTGTCTCGATCTGTAACAAGTAGAGGATCGAATTGGCTTTAGATGTTACAGAACGAGATTGAGTTGAGCCGCCTGTCCTTCCGTCTCGATCTGTAACACGAAGGACTGATTTCGGCAGTTACCTGTTACAGAACGAGATTGTTTTAGCCGGCTTATCCATTTGTCTCGATCTGTAACAGTAAGGGCGGATTTCGGACGTTAGATGTTACAGATTGAGACGATTTAGTCGAGGCGGTTCACAGGGGCAACGCACGGGCACAAAAAACGGAGCCGTGTTGCCACGACTCCGTTTCTCAAGAGGATGGGTAAGGGGAATGGGTTAGTCCAGGTGCCAGATTTCGTCGTTGTACTGGGAGATCGTACGGTCGGACGAGAAGGTGCCCGCGTTGGCGATGTTGATCAGCGCCTTGCGCATCCAGGCATCCTGGTCCTCGTAGTCGGCCAGCACGCGCTCCTTGGTCTGGATGTACTCTTCAATATCGAGCAGGGCCATAAACCAGTCCTTGCCCTTGATGTCGTCGTGCAGACGTTGCAGGCGCTCCGCGTTGCCGGTCGCCATAAAGGCGGGATTGGTGATGAAGTCCACCAGTAGTTTGATGCCGGGCTTGCGGTAGAGCGCGCCGGCGTTGTAGGTGCCGTCGGCGTAGAGTTGCTCGACCTGCTTGGACGAGGCACCAAAGGTGTAGATGTTCTCGTCGCCGACGAGCTCGGCGATCTCCACATTGGCGCCGTCGAGCGTGCACAGGGTCAGGGCGCCGTTAAGCATGAACTTCATGTTAGAGGTGCCGCTCGCCTCTTTGGAGGCCAGGCTGATCTGCTCGGAGATGTCGGCGGCGGGAATCACGCGCTCGGCGGCGGTGACGTTGTAGTTCTCGATCATGACGACCTGCAGGTAGGGAGCCACGTCGGGGTCGTTGGCGATCCACTGGGAAAGCGTCAGGATTAGGTGGATGATATCCTGAGCGATGGTGTAGGCAGGGGCCGCCTTGCCGCCAAAGATGATGGTGACGGGGTGCTTAGGCTTGTTACCGTTCTTGATGTCGAGGTACTTCCAGATGATGTAGAGCGCGAGCATCTGCTGGCGCTTGTACTCATGGATGCGCTTGACCTGAACATCGATGATGGCGTTGGACGGGATCGTCACGCCCTGTTCGAGTGCCATAAACTCGCGCATGATGGCTTTGGCTTCGGCCTTGGTGGCGGCCAGGCGCTCAAGAACATCCTTGTCGTCGGCGAATTCGGCGAGCTTGCTCAGGTCGCCGGTGCTGCGCCAATCGGTGCCGATCACGTCGTCGAGCAGGCTGGCGAGCGCGGGATTGGCGCCATGGATCCAGCGGCGGAAGGTGATGCCGTTGGTCTTGTTAGAGAACTTCTCGGGGTAGATTTCGTAGAACGGATGAAGCTCGGTGTCCTCCAGGATTTTGGTGTGGAGTGCGGCGACGCCGTTGATGGAGAAGCCAAAGTGGATGTCCATGTGGGCCATGTGGACGGTGTCGTATTCGTCGATGATGGCAACGCGCGGGTCGTCGTGCTCGGCCTTGGCGACCTCGTCGAGCTTGACGATGATGTCGGCGATGGCGGGGGAGACCTTCTGCAGACTGGCGAGCGGCCACTTCTCGAGCGCCTCGGCAAGAATCGTGTGGTTGGTGTAGGCGACCATGGAGCGTACGATGGTCACGGCCTCGTCAAACTCAATGTCGTGCTCGGTGGTGAGCAGGCGGATGAGCTCGGGAATGACCATGGTGGGGTGCGTGTCGTTGATCTGGACCACGGCGTAGTCGGCCAGATCGTGCAGGTTGCTGCCGCGCTCGACGGCCTCGTCGATCAGGAGCTGGGCGGCATTGCTCACCATGAAGTACTCCTGGTAGATGCGAAGCAGGCGGCCCTGCTCATCGGAATCATCCGGATAGAGGAACAAGGTGAGGTTCTTGGCGATCTGGGTCTTGTCAAAGTCGATAGAGCTGCCGGGAACCAAGCCGTCGTCGACGCTTGCCAGATCGAACAGGCGCAGGCGGTTCTTGGCGGGCTGGGCATAGCCGGGCACATCGATGTTGACGAGCTTGGAGGTGACGGCAAAGTCGCCGAACTCGACGGTGTAGGAGCGGTCGTCTTCGATCAGGATGTCCTGCTCGCCGAGCCACTCGTCGGGGACGGCCTTTTGCTGGTTATCGACAAAGCGCTGGCGGAACAGGCCGTAGTGGTAGTTGAGACCCACGCCGTCGCCGGTAAGGCCCAGCGTGGCGATGGAATCCAGGAAGCACGCGGCCAGACGGCCCAAGCCGCCGTTGCCGAGCGAAGGCTCGATCTCGAACTCCTCGATCTTGTTGAGGTCGTGGCCGGCGGCGACGAGCTGGCCCTTAACCTCGTCATAGATGCCAAGGTCGATCATGTTGTTGATGAGCAGCTTGCCGATCAAAAACTCGGCAGAGATGTAGTAGAGCTTTTTCTTGCCGTTGTTGAGCGGGCAGGCGGCGGAGCGCTCCTGCACGAGCTTGACCAGCAGCTTATAAATGTGACGGTCATCGAGTTGCTCAAGCGAAGTTCCAAAGGACTGCTCGGCGAGTTCTGCGAGATTGATACGGGGCATGTTTCCTCCTGTGATGGGTTGATTACATGTCAGAAATTCAAAAGAAGCCCGCGCGAGGGATTGGGGTGGCCTCGCGCGGGAAAAGCGGACGCGTCCGCACGATGGAATGGGGTCGGGTGCGGTGGCTCCTATTGGGGAAGCTCAATTTCGGCTTCCGACGGAATGCGGAAGTAGGTTTCGGTCCAGTCGGTGAGCTTGTGCTCGAGCTCGCGGGTGATGGCACCATCGAGCATGCGCCAGGTCCAGTTGCCGCCCAGGGTGGCGGGAGTGTTGATGCGCGCCTCGTTGCCCAGGTTGAGCAGGTCCTGCATGGTGTAGATGCAGGTATCGCTTACGCTGGCGGCGATGGTGCGGTTGAGTGCATCGGCCATGGGCTCGCCTGCCTGCTGGTGGGTGTACAGGGCCGTCTGCTCGCGCTGACGCGGGGTGGCCGTTCCCTCAAACCAACCGCGCGCCGTCTCGTTGTCGTGTGTGCCCACATAGGCGACGGTGTTGGCAATGTAGTTGTGCGGCAGGTAGTACGAGTTGGTGCCCTCAAAGGCGAACTGCAAGATCTTCATGCCGGGGAAGCCCGAGTTGTCGCGCATGTCGATGACGCCGGGGGTTAGGAAGCCCAGGTCCTCGGCGATAATGGGCAGCGTGCCGAGCTTTTCCTCGAGCGTCTTAAAGAACTTGAGGCCGGGGCCCTGCGTCCACGAACCGTAGGACGAATCGGGTGAGGAGAACGGCACCTCCCAATAGGCCTCGAAGCCGCGGAAGTGATCCAGGCGGATGATATCGTACATGTCGAGGGCGGCGCGGATGCGGCCCTCCCACCAGGAGAAACCGTCGGCTTCCATGGCGTCCCAGTCGTAGATGGGATTTCCCCAGTACTGGCCGGTGGCCGAGAACTGGTCGGGCGGCGTGCCGGCGACACTTACGGGATTGCCGGCGGCGTCGATCTTAAAGAGCTCGGGCGTGGCCCACATCTCGACGGAGTCGCGCGAGACATAGATGGGCAGGTCGCCGATGATGAGGATGTCGCGCTCGTTGGCATAGGCCTTGAGGCGGCTCCACTGACGATCGAAGAAGTACTGCGTCATCTGGTGGTAGAGCATGCGCGCGGGATGGGCGGCGCAGACCTTGGCAGAAGCCTCACCGCGGGTACGGAGCTCTGCGGGCCACTCCCAAAATGCCTTGAGACCGCACTCCTCCTTGACGGTCATGAACTCGCAGTAGGGGATGAGCCAGTCTTCGTTGGTTTGGATAAAGCCGTCGAAGTCGGCCGGCTTGTCTGCGGCAAAGCGCTCGGCGGCGCGGTCGAGAATCTGACGACGGCCACCAAAGATGGCACCATAGTCGACATTGCTGGGGTCGGAGCCCAAGTACACGCCGTCGATATCGCGCTGCTCCAGATAGCCGGCCTCGATGAGTTCGGCAAAGTCAATGAAGTTGGGGTTGCCCGCACGGGCCGAGAACGACTGATAGGGCGAGTCGCCATAGCTCGTCGTCGTAAGGGGCAGAATCTGCCAGTAATGTTGTTTGCACGAGGCAAGAAAATCGACAAAGTCGTAGGCATTCCAGCCAAAGCCGCCGATTCCGTACGGTCCGGGCAGAGACGAGATGGGCATGAGGACGCCGCTTGCACGCTCCATGAATGCGCTCACCAACCTTCTTGTTGTGGGGTCAGCCTGCCGATGGAAGAGCAGTCCGCCCCCGGTGTTCTGATTCGATACATCTATTGTAGAACATGTTGTTTAAACATGTACGGGCAAGATAAAAAAGTTGGCCCATTTTCGGTAAATGGTTACGCGCCATGAAAAAAGCCCCGGTCTCACATCGTGAGATCGGGGCAAGAACGGTATGTAGGTTTTTGCTACTCGGCGTCGGCGAAGCCGTTGGGGTTGTGGCTCTGCCAATTCCAGCTGTCACGGCACATATCCGCGATGTCGTACTGGGCCTTCCAACCCATCATGCGTTCGGCCTTGGAGGCATCGCACCAGTTGGCGGCGATGTCGCCGGCACGGCGCTCGCGGATCACATAGGGCAGCTCCTTGCCGCAGGCCTTGGAGAAGGCAGCGACGACCTCGAGTACCGAGGTGCCGGTGCCGGTGCCCAGGTTAAAGATCTCGACGCCGGTCTTGCCGTTCATCCAGTTGAGGGCGGCCACGTGACCAGATGCCAGGTCACACACGTGGATGTAGTCGCGCACACCGGTGCCGTCGGGGGTGGGGTAATCGTTGCCAAAGACCTGAACGGCCTCGAGCTTACCGACGGCGACCTGGGCGACATAGGGAACCAGGTTGTTGGGGATGCCCTTGGGATCCTCGCCGATCAGGCCCGACGGATGGGCGCCGATGGGATTGAAGTAACGGAGCAGCACGACGTCCCACTCGGGGTCGGCGGTGTGGACGTCCATGAGGATCTGCTCAATCATCCACTTGGTCCAACCATAGGGGTTGGTCGCGGGCTTCTTGGGGTCCTCTTCGGTGACGGGCGGATTGTCCGGATCGCCGTAGACGGTCGAAGAGCTCGAGAAGATGATGGACTTGCAACCGTGGTTGCGCATGACATCGATGAGCACCAGGGTGTTCTCGATATTGTTGTGGTAGTACTCGACGGGCTTGCTCACCGACTCGCCAACGGCCTTAAAGCCGGCGAAGTGGATGACGCGGTCGATCTGGTGGGTATCGAAGATCTTGTTCATCGCATCGCGGTCGAGCACGTTGGCCTCGTAGAAGGTGAGGTTCTTGGCGGCCTCGTCGCCCACGATGGTCTTGACGCGGTCGATGGCAACGGCGCTGGAGTTGGAGAGGTCATCGACGACGACAACCTGGTAGCCACCCTCGAGCAGCTGAACGACGGTGTGCGAGCCGATAAAGCCGGCGCCGCCGGTAACGAGGACGCAGGTGTCTTTGGGGTCGAGTGCTTTGGACATGTAGTCTCCTATCGAATCAGGAACCCTTCTTGAGGGGAGTATAGCGCAGCTGGGCGCGCCCAAAACACGCGGGGCAGGAAAACCAGAGGATTGATGTTAACGTACTCATAGGGTGTTATTTGCATAATCCTTACCTTTGGTGTGGGACGTATTTGCGAGCCGCTGACCATGCTTTTCCAGCCGTTCGTGGAAATAGTTGGGACAAGCGCGATGTGCGTTAATATGTTTAATCTGAGCGACATATAAATAAGCATGTAACGGAGTACATATGTCACCAAACAACGATTCCATTTTTACGCAGGAGCTTTCGCGCCGCACTGCCCTTAAGGCTCTTTTCGGCGCCGCTTCCGCGGCTGTTCTTTTTGGCCTGCCCGCCCGCGCCCATGCGGCTGAGGCCAGCCAAGAAACCACCGACAAACTGAATGCCGCCCAGGCCCAGCTCGACGAGGTCCAGGCTCAGCTCGACAGCATCGCTAATGAGTACGCGACGCTCGCCAACAAGAATGCCCAGACCCTCAGCGATATCGAGGGCGTACAGGGCCAGATTGACGAGACGCAGGCTCAGATCGACACCAAGAAGGCCGAGCTCAAAGAGAAGCGCGGCGACCTTTCCGATCGCGTTGCCGCCAGCTACAAGTCGGGTGGCACCAACATCTTGTCGTTGCTGCTCGCTTCTGGCTCGTTTGAGGAGCTCGTCGCCAACGCGCATTACGTCGAGAAGATTAACAAGAGCGACCGTGACGCCATCGAGGACATCCAGACCATCCAGAAAGAACTCGATACGCAGAAGTCCGAGCTCGAGTCGCAAAAAGCCGACTTGGAGAAGCTCAAGGACCAGCAGACCGCTCAGATGCAGGACATGCAGGCCAAGCAGCAGGAGGTCCAGACGGTTCTGAACGGCCTCTCCGACGATGTCAAGGAGCTCATGGCCCAGCGCGATTCCGAGATTCTCGCTGCCGCTCAGGCCGAGGAAGCCGCCAAGAAGGCTGCCGCTGCCGCGGCTGCCGCAAACAAGAACAATTCCTACTCGGGTGGTTCAAGCTCGGGCGGCGGATCGTATGCGCCCGGAACTCCGCAACAGAATGCCGGCTCGGGCAAGCAGCAGGCTGTCGTCAACGCGTGCTACTCCACGCCTTCGCCTGGCCAGAACTGGTGCGCGGCGTGGGTTACCAACGTGTTCCGTAACGCCGGCGTGGGCTACTTTGGCGGCAATGCGTGCGACATGTTTAACGCCTGGTGCTACAGCTCCAATCGTTCGGCGCTGCAGGTGGGCATGATCGTGGCCGACTCGTCGCACAGCGGCACCGGTACGCCGGGTCTGCTGTACGGACACGTGGGCATCTATGTTGGCGGCGGCATCGTTATGAGCAACGAGGGCGCCATTACGTCGAGATCGCTTGATTCGTTCATTGGGTTCTACGGCACTGGCTCTGGCGTGCGCTGGGGCTGGCTTGGCGGTATTGCGCTGTCGTAAAGCCGACTGGGCCGCGTGCCCGCCCGCAATATATTTGATTGCCTGCTCGGGCAGTCCTGCGCAAGACGAAGGCCACATTAAGTGGCCTTCTTTGCGTGCGGAACTCGCGATCAATCAAATATATTGCGGGCGGGCACGCGGCCCTCTCGGGTTCGGGGCGCTGCACACCGGACTGGTTGTCTGAATATAGGAAAGTGACGGCCCCTTGGGCTAAATACCAAGTTTTACTTTACGCTGCGCTTTTTCTTTCCGCCGTAAACGGTTGTTAGGATTGCTGTACCGCCGCCGACGAACAACAGGGCGAACCACAAAGCAAGGCTGTTTCTATCGCCAGCCTTCGGAAGCTCATCGGTTGTTCCCGGTTTAGTGCTGGCAGGTTTTTTCTCTTTGGTGCTGGCGGGTTTTTTCTCAAGAGCAGCAATCGCATCTTCGATAGCCTTTGCCATTGCATCAACCTCTGTTTGCTGGGCTTTGCTTTTTGCTCGGT
>CAUEPS010000026.1 GCA_959019775.1 uncultured Collinsella sp. | reverse complement strand
ACCCCAATCACATTGCCGTATTGGTGACCGCTCCCTTTGAGGACCGCGTCGAGATTGTGCGCAAGAAGCGTGGCCTTAACAAAAAGAAGGGCGCCAAGCTGGTCAAGCAGCAGCAGAAGGCGCGCGAGGCGTTCTATAAGCGCTACAGCGCCGGAAAGTGGAAGATGACGAGCGGTAAAGACATCGTCGTCAACCGTGCTAAGCTGGGCCGCGAGGGCTGTAAAGACGTCATCGCCGCCGCCTACCGCTACAAAGTAGCTCAGCTCGAAGGCTAGATGGTCAAAACCACCACAAAGGGGACGGGCACCTTTGCGGTGGTTTTTGTTTTAGGCGGAGGGGAAGGCTTTGGTGAGGCCGGCGCGCGTTTGCGTGTCGGTCTTTTGGTAGATGGAGCTCAGGTGACGCTGGACCATGCGCATCGAGATGCCGAGCTCCTCGGCAATCTGCTTGAGCGGGCGCTCGTCTTGGGTTACAGCTATGAGCACGTCGACTTCGCGCGGGGTGAGAGCGTGGTTGGCGATGAAGGCCTGGCGTTGCTCCTCGATGGTGGGGGCGGCGAGTGCCTCCTCGGCGAGCTGTTGATGTTCGCGCTCCTGCTCGGTTTGGGGTAGACGGAACAGCCCCGCAGCTACAAATGCCACGCTCGCCGCCACAAGCAGCACGAGCGCGCCGATCATGATGAGGGCGACATTGCCCGAGGTGACCAGTGCCAGCGAGATGCCCGATGTGGTGAATGCACATGCATTGTTGGCGGCGCGGCCCATGCCAGCCCACAAAGCCGGAGTGTGCATACGCGGTGCCAGCTGTGTAAACGTGGCGGTGAAGAATGTGACGAAAAAGCCCGAGCTCAGATAAAAGACGATGAGGCCCAGGTTGGGATCGGCACCAGCTTCCACGGCCAAGATTGAGATGGTGGAGAGCACCGTGACACCGAGCATGACAGGACCCATGTAGCGACGCTCGGCAAGATCAAAAACGATGCCGGCAGCTAGACCGCTCGCTGCCAAAAAGAGGCGCGGCCAGGTCTGCACGGCGATGGTGCCGTGAGCGTTGGAGAACGTGACGACGTTATCGAGCGTTGAGAACAGACAGGCCAAGATCATGACGAGCGCGATGCTCCAACACGCCTGCTTGGCGAGGACGTGTGAGGGCTCGGTAAAAGGGTTGATGGTGGAGCTGGGGTTCTCATCTGCCTCTTGGGGCGCGGCGCTGAGGGCGGAGATGATGATCGTCGCCGCGCCAAGAATGATGAGCTCAACGATGCCGCCGCAATCGAGCAGGTTAAGGGCAAACTGCAGGAGGATGCCTGCGGCATAGGCCGCCCCCGCGCCGGTTGCGAGCTTGGGGTCGTCTTGGAATGCCAACGCAAAGGCGCGATGCGCAGCGGCGCCCAGCAGGCCGAGCCCAAAGAATACCACGCACCCCAGAATCTCGAGCGCAAGTGGACCTGTGGGGGATTGAATCTGGGTTAGCCCAACAATGGCGATAGGGACAGCAGCGGTGGCGATTGCCTTGGGCTGGCTTTTGCGCTGAGCGAGGGCCAGTAACGGCGCGTATCCGATAAAGCCGATAACGCTGGCACCCAGGATAAAGCCTTGCGCGAGCACAACGCGCTCGGCACCGGCGAGCAGCCCGACATTGATGTCGAAGCGAAACTCGGCGGCAAGGAAGACAAAGGTAAAGAGCGCGAGGGCTAGAAGCGCGTTGATTTTAGGCTTGCTCAGGTTCAAGAACGGTCCTTTGGGTGGACGGAATAATCATGCCCTCGATTGTAGCGCCCTAAGGCGAAGACACCGACAACGAAATCCATTCGAATGAAACCGCAGGTAGCCATAGGGGTTCACATCTACGAACCTAGGCGTATGCGATTGCTTGGCACATGGTGAGACTAGGAAAACCACCACAAAGGGGACAGGCACCTTTGTGGTGGTATGGTCCATCGACCGAGGGAGGCCCCTATGAACGGAAGCCATTTTGACAAGCAGACCCAGCGCGAGCGCACTTGCTCGCTGGTTCACGGTTCGTGGAAACGGGCGGGTGCCAGGCTGGCGTGCGTCGGAGCGTGTGCGCTCATGGTCGGTCAGCTGCTGCTGCCAAGCGTTGCCTTGGCAGCAGATTGGATCAACGTGGGTGGCACGCAGTACAACGGGGGTGTTGCCGTCGGCGACGAGGCGGGCACGTGGTCCTGGAACGGCGCCGACGACATGCAGCTCAATGGCTATAACGGCGGCGGCATCAGCGCCGAGGGCAACCTCAACATCGGTGTGACCAACACCAACACCGTTACGGCCGATGCCGGTCAGAGCGCCATCGAGGTCTCAGGCGGCAACCTTTCCATCACGGGCGACGGCACACTCAATGCGACGGGCCAGACCGATGTCATCACGGCCGCGGGTAACGGTATTACCGGTGGCGACGTCACCGTCGACGGGGCCACGGTCAACGTGACGGCGACGGGTACGGATGCAAATGGCGAGGAGTGCGAGAACGCCGAGGCCATAACTGCGTTTGGCGGAGACGTGACCATTAAAAACGGTGCGACTGTCGATGTGAAGGCAGGGCGCGCGGCGGGGTCCGGTGACGGGTATTACGGTTACGTGACGGGCATCTATGCCACTAACGGTGCACCTGGGGAAGACGGCGAGTTTGCATGGGAACATGACGGGCAGAGCAACAAAGGCGGCCGCGTATCGATTGGCTCCGGCTCAACGGTGACGGTCAAGGCCGAATCCACTCTGGAGTCTCAGGGAATTGTGTCCCGTGTCAACAACGGTGCAGCGCGTGTCGAAATTGCAGGCGATTCGCTCGTGACCGCAATTGCCGATGCTTCGAATGGTATGTGGGGTGCCGTGGGTATCGAGGCGGCCGGAATGGGCAACGATGCCACTGCCGATATCATCATCGATGGAAAGAACACGTTTGTGACTGCGATTGCCAGCGCCTCGAAAGATCGGTATTCCAAGGACACGTATGGTCTGCATACCAGCTCGGGGAGTGCGGTCGAGGGCGGAAGCATCCAAATTAAAAACGGCTCCGTTGTTGCCGAGGGCAACGATGGGGCAATCGTCGCTGACAACTACACGACCGCCAACGGTCCTGCCGGCATGATTGTTATCGGCGAGGGCGGGAAGGTCGTGCTTCCTGTCAATGGCGTGGTGCGCGACTACCAAAAATTGGGTGCCCGCCCCATGGCGCTGGGCAACCGATTTGAATATGCTGATTTTTGGGGACAGACGATTGGCGAGCCCGGCGAAGGCGTCCTGAGGGCCGATCGCGATGCGGACAAGATCGCCAAGGTCGCGCATATCGCATTCGACGGAGGTGCTATGCCTGCTCCCGATCCGGCACCGACTCCTAAGCCGCAGCCGGGTGGCGAAGGCTCGACGGGCACGACGGGGGCGCCGAGCCGAGCTTCGGCACAGACCGGTTCGGCCGTGAATGTAAAGCTCGCTGCCGCCAAGGCATCCGTCACGGCTTCGAAGACGACGACTTCCGCTCTTGCGGCCACGGGCGATAGCGCCGCGTTGACCGTTGCCGCCATGGGCATTGCCGGCGCGACAGTTGCAGTCGCCGGCATCGCCGCCGCGCGTCGTCGCGAGGAATAGCAATTTTGCCTAGGGCATGCAGGGCATAAAACCTCGGTGCGCTTGATTGAGCCGCCGCGCAGGGATTTGCGTCCCCGCGTGGCGGCTTTTGCGTTTGCGCAGGTAGGGACGCGGGTTCGCATGTACGAACCTAGGCGTGGCGCCCGGTTTGCCGCACTGTGATGTCATGGAAACAAACCTCGATTAAGGAGGACGACATGCAAGGACAACATTTTGCCAAGCAGACGCAGCGCGAGCGCGCTTGCTCGCTCGTTCACGGTACTTGGCGTTGCGCGGGTGTGAGGGTCGCCAGCGTCGGTGCGTGCGCGCTCATGGTCGGCCAGCTGTTACTGCCGAGTGTGGCGCTTGCGACCGAATGTGCGGATTCTGCTGCTACGACGGGTGAGGTCGCTGCGGCTCCTGCGGCGCCGGCGGCTACGGTGGATGCGAATGCGGCGACAACACCGACAACCGAGGCTGCTCCGGCAACTCAGAACGAGGCCGATACTCAGCAGGTATCTTTGGCTGACACCGTCGAAGGGGCTGGCGATGCAATGCCCGCCGAGCAAAACGCTTCCAGCAACAACGCCGCCATGCCGGCAGACAACGCCATTATGCCCTGCGGTGTGACCGACGTGACGGGTGGGGGTGGCGTGACAATCGACACGAACGTCGAATCCTACTACAGGGAATGCGAGCTTCCACCCGAGATTTCTCTTACCGGAGGCGGTAGTTTCTCATGGGATTTTGGACCGGTCCCAGATGAGGTGGCGGATAAGCTATCAAACGCATCCGAAACTAAGTATTACAAGGCAGATGCCGCTACTGGCGCGCTTGTTGAAGTCGCCGATCAGTCTCAATCGAACGTGACGATTTCCATTGCGCCATATGAAGGGCAGATGCGTGCGACGCTGACCCTGACGGGTGGCGACTTTGTAGACGGAAACTATGCACTCATCCGCAACGAGGATGTGCCGTTTACTTCAACGTTGACGTTCGACGGCACCGACTATAATGATGGCATCCTCATCGGCGATCCTGATAGCACCTCCGATAAACCAGCTCAAATCGTTGTCCATGAAACGAGGACCGATTACTACCTGCGCTACAACTTCAACACCGTGGTAAAGCTAGCTGCTCATGGACAGGCAATCAATAGCGTTGATTTGGGTTCAGGATATATCGGCTATCGCGCTGGGGATACTCCCGCTCCAACCACTCATGTACCATACGCAGATTACGACAAGTATGAAATTGCTTACGAGTGCTGGGAGGAGATGGACAACAGCGACCCCACGGATCTTCATCCCGTCGCCTTCTGGTATTCCGACGAGGGCATGTACACACCGGGCATGAAGCGAATCGACAAGTTCGAAGAAGGCAAGCACTACATGCATTCTGTCATGCTACGCCAAAAGAACGGGTATGAGTTTGCCAACGGCTGCACTGTGGCAATCAATGGCGAGCCACTTAACGCCATGAGTGTTCAGAAAGTCGAAGATGGTCTGTTCCTTGCGCCGACCACATCGTTTACCTGCGAAAAGGCTCTTGTGTGGCAAGCAATCGACACGGTCGAGATTAATGGCGCTACCGTCACGTTCAAAGACGGCGATAAGCCGGTGTTCACGGGCGCTACGTCCGACGACACTCGTTATTGGTATCAGTGCGAGTTCTGGAATTCTGAGGATGGCGCTGGAGTGAACTCGGGATGGTTCTGGGATCAAAATATCGAGAACCACATTGATACGTTTGAGGCTGGGAAGACCTATAGCTACGGTTTCTATCTCAAGTCGCATGAGGGTTTCTACTTTACTCGTGACACTAGGGTCACAATTAATGGCAAGACTTATGGCTATTGGTGGAACGAATCCGATGCGGAGAATCTCGATAGAGACGGTAAGACGACCACCATGTGGGTCTATACCAATCTTACGATGACGCCTGAAGCAACGCCTGCGCCGACGCCCGACCCCAGGCCGACACCGGATCCCGAGCCCAAGCCAGATGCCAAGCCGGGCCAGGCACCAACGACCGCCACGACTACTACGACCGTCTCGACCACCAAGACTCCGGCCGTCAAGCCCACTGCCAAGACCACCGATGCCACCCTCGCCGCAACGGGTGACAGCACCGGACTTGTCGCCGCGGCCATGAGCCTCGCCGGAGCCATCGCAGCAGCCATTGGCATCGCCTCAAAGCGCCGCGAGAACTAGGTTTCGGCGGAGGACCTCGTTTCCACCTCAGCAAGATCTCAATCTGTAACACCTAGCCAGCAGAAACGGCTCTATCTGTTACAGATTTAGATGAACCGGCGGGTGGCCAACATAACGTCTCGATCTGTAACACCAGGCGGGGAATTTGACCTCTAACTGTTACAGATCGAGACAAACTGGCCGGCCAAGTCCAGAACCACCACAAAGATGCCTGTCCCCTTTGTGGTGGTTTGCGCAGGTAGAACGGTAGGTTCGTATATATGAACCTACCGTTCGCTTTGTTTTTGGACGACGATTACGCTGGATGACTTTTGGTTTGCAGGAAAGGAACGACCATGAGGTGGACTACTGTTCGAGCGCTTTGCCGCCGCCTGACTGTTGCCACGGTAACCCTCGCGATGGTGACGGGCTCGTTGCCCGTGGGCGCGTTTGCCGAGGCGCTCACCACCGATAGCACCTTTGTGCAGACGGATAACGGCCATGCGGACGACGCCACCTCCGCCGATTCGGCTGACGCCCAAGCGTCAGACTCTGCTTCCGCCGACCCCGCGCCCGATGCCGGCGCTGCCGACCCCACAGTGCTCGATACCGGTGACACCCCTACGCCCCCGGACTCCGAGATTGCATCGGCGGCAGGCCTGACGGGCGCTGGGCAGACCGAGAGCACGCCCGTGGCCACGCTCGCCATCGATCTTGTCGAGGGCAAGGAGCTCGCCGAACAGCAGAAGCAGGAGGAGACCGCCGAAGCCGAAGCAACCTGGAATGAGGATCTTGGGCTCTGGATGACCTCGAAGGGCGCCACGGGCGTAAAGGACGAATACGACGATGGCTACGTGGCCGGCGAGCAGACCCCCGCGCAGTACTACTTCTCGATTGATAGCCTCACCAACGAAATTTCTATCGAGTATGGCGACGCGGGCATTACCACGTTGGAGGTGCCCTCGACCATCGACGACAAAAATGTCGTAAGCCTTACGGGTATGGGAAGCGCTGCGCTCACATCGATCACCTTCGCCCCTAATTCGCATGTCCGCTCGGTTGGAGGCTTGGGCGGCAGCAGCATCAAAGAGATCGCACTGCCCGATTCGGTCGAGGAGCTCAAGAGCTATGCATTCTACAAAAGCAAGACGCTCCAAACGGTAACCTGGCCCAACAACGCGGCCTTTACCACGATTCCCGAGCAGGCCTTTAAGGAATGTGAACAACTTGACGACAAGGTGGTGGCAACGCTGCCGCCTTCGGTCAAAACTATCGACTATCTTGCATTCGCCTATTGCGGCGTGCCACAGTTCTATGTCTCGGACACAACAGTGCTCACCTTTACGCAGATCAATGTGCCGGGCACGGTGGAGCGGATTGAGCGCAATGCCTTTGACGGGTGCTCGCATGTGTCGTCGGTGACGATCGGCGACGGCGTTAAATATATCGGAGCGCACGCGTTCGCCTCTCTTGATCCTGCGATTGCCGGCAAAGAGATTGTGCTACCCAAAAGCGTGGAAATGATAGAGTGGGGAGCTTTTGAGAACACGAGATACGGAAACGAGACGAACCATAATGCCGTTGCCCTGCGCGTGATGAACCCCGATCTTCAGTTTGGTGAGGCGGGCTATCCGGGCGACTATAATGAGCGCGTGACAATCGATGGCGTAACGTATGCGATTCCCTTTAGTGAAGGCCAGACCGTCTATGCCTATGCGACCGATTCGGCTGGCAACCCCTCGATGGTCAAAAAGCTTGCCGATGCCGTGGCCGATCGCAAGGACTCCGTCGATTCCTCGAAGCCTGCCTACACGTTTGAGTGGGTGGGCGAGGCCGCCCAGATCACGGGCAAACTTCCCCAGGGCGCGGCGGCCGTGCTCGTGCAGGCGGGGCAGTCCACGCCGTTGCCGGTTGGCGATGACGGCAGCTTTACAGCGGACGCTCTCTCCAAGACAGCAGCCACCCTGCGCATTTCGCTCAGCGGTTACTATGACATGGTGCTGGCGCGCCCGGGCGACCAGATGACGGGCACATGGAATATCGGAGAGATTAAGGCGGAGGACTTTACCAAGATTCCGACTTCGCGCGCGATTGAACTCAATGTGGCCTATCTCGAACCGGTCGCAGGCCAGGATAAGACCGAACGCATTGAGCTCGATAGTCTCGTTAACATCGATCTGACGGTGAAGAACGGCGGCAAGACGCTCAAACCTGCCAAGGGCGACAAGGAAAACGACTACCGTATCCAGGGTACAGCGCTCGTGGTGTCGCAGGCCATTGCCGACGCGGACCAGGATCTGGAGATAACGCTCGTGCCCAAAGACAGCCTCAAGCTGGGTGGGGCGACGGCGACGGTGAAGCCTTCGGCCGGCAAGGTCGATATCGACTTGAAGCCTTGGGGCACGGCGACGGTCACGACCAAGGGCGACTACCAGGGAGCCAACCGCGTGCTGGTGTTCCGTACGTCCGACGGCAAGCTAGTTGCCGACGGTGTCACCTATCTGATGGGTTACGAAGACGATGGCACCACGCCTATCATGAAGGCCGAGACGCCGCGCCTTAAGGCCGGTTCGTACACTATCGTCGCCTTTAACAAGACGAGCTACGAAATCCAAGCGACGAGCTATTCCACGTTTAGCCGCCTGGGACTGACCGTGGGTAAGCATGTCGCGCAAAAACAGGTGAAGATCGAGGACGGCAAGCAGCTCGATGTGACGCTCGACGTTCCCGCGTTTGACGTGGAGACCTATCGTGCCGAGCGCGGGCTGACGGCGGGCTCGGTTATTGCCGAGTCGCCCGCAGTTACCGGCGTGGAGACCGAGCTGCGCATTCATTACGAGCTCAAGGACAGCCAGGCTGCCAAGATTGAGATTCCGCTGGCCAAGGATGCCGTCGAGGATGTGTCCGCAGGCGCTCGCGAAGCCGGCGCCAGCTCCGATGCCATGTGGGCTGGCACAACTTGGGAGGGCGACAACCTCGTTCTCGATATGAAGAAGAGTGCGGGCGCCGATGTGTTTGTGCGCTTTAAGCCTAAGGCCGCGGGCACCTATGCCATCTCGCCGCTCATTACGCTGGGCGAGGTGACATTGCCGCTGGGAAGCACCACACTCGAGGTTAGCGGATCGCGCATCGAGGTCGACAACACCGACGTTCACAGCCTGCTGGGCAATGTGGCCTACGTTTATGCAGCGCCGGGCAAGAGCGTGCAGCTCACCGTGGGGACGGGCTCGTCGGCTGCAAAGTACACCGGCAAGACCAATAAACTCGGCCGTGCCAAGATTGAATACGACCTGCCGCAGGATACGCTTGCCGCCGAGCGCGTGACGCTCGAGGCGCGCGTGGGCTCGACCGCTGCTGCCGCCGCTGCTGCCGAGGTAACGGCTCGCAATTATGTGCGCTATGTTCCGGGCGCTTCGGTTTGGAACTTTGACGTGACGTATCGCGGCGGTACGCAGAACCTGGTTAAGGACGGCAAGGATACGGGTAAGAGCCTGTGGACCTTCCACCATCTGCCGCAAAAGAAGAACGCCTATTGGACGTTCGATATTACGCTCGAGGTGGGAAACGAGGAGGCCGCCGACACGCTCGACCTGTACGTGGACTGCGTGGATGGCAAGACGGTGACGATTCCTCTGACTCAAAAGTCGCGCGAGGGCACCCGTGTACGCTATGTGGCGGAGTATGTGGACGAGGGTTACCTTAAGCTGCTCGACGAGTTTGACAAGGCGAATGACTCGACCTATGTGAACTGCGGCAACTTTGAGCAAATCTTTATGCCGCAGACCTACCGCATCTCCAATGCTCAGCTTATGACCATGCTGAGTTTTGACGCCAACGCTTCGGCCAAAAAGCATTCCGCCGCGGCCGAGGGGCGCCAGCAGGAGTTCTCGAATGCCGTGCAGCGGTGGCACGAGTATATGATGGATAACTCGTTTAATGATGTCGACGAGGCCTTTAACGACGCGATTGACCAGATGGTCGCCGATGCGTTTGCCGAGGAGGACGAGAACGGTAAAGAGGACGAAGCCCAAGGTGGAGCTGCTCGTAAGGCTCGTCGCGCCCCTGCCGCTAGCGACGGCGAGGGTGATGGTGCTGGCAACGACGAGGCCGCGCAGTTCGCGGCTGACCTCAAGGCCGCGGTCGGCGGGTCGTCGGCGCTGCTGACCCAGCAGGGCGACAGCTATGGCGTCAATGTGGACAAGATGATCTTTGAGGATGCTTACGGCACCAGCGAGGATTGGTATCAGGAACTCGCGGCGGCCCAGGGCGCGAACGCTGCGGATGCGGCGGCCATCAAGGAGCTCGTCGACCATGCGTCGCGAGCGGAGTTTATTGCCCAGCAGGCCGAGGATCTGGTGGGCCAATCGATGGGTATCGGCCGGCTCAACCAATACGGAAGCTGGAATGACGCAACCGCTGCGGCACTCAACAAGTGTGCGGGCATTAAGGCCAGCGAGTACAACGGCCAGTCGACGAGCGGGTTTAACGATTTGGGCCAGGCGCTCGGCAGCTCGCTGAGCTACAAGGCGGCTGACGACGATACCGTCAAGGGCTTTAAGGTCGCCGCGCCCGATGGCGAGCAGACGGCCTATATCGAGTCGGAATTTATCGAGAACTCCAATAACAACAAGAACCAGGCGCTTCTGTTTAACTCGATCGCTATGCAGTGCGACATTCTGGACGACCTGTACGACAACTGGAATGTGGTCCATAGCCTCAACAACTCCAAGGTGCGCGGATGGCTCATGGCCTGGAAGCTCAACGGCGACGTGAGCGCCCATATGAAGCTCATCCGTACGATCCGTTCGCTCAAGAGCTATAAGATCGAGTGCGAAATGTTCGGCCAGGTCTTTAAGACCGATGCGTGGAAGGCGGCCGGCCAGGCGTTTCCCGCGGCGACCCAGGGCATCGGCATCTTTACCGGCATTTACGGCGTGAACGATGCCAGCAAGAACTGGGAGAACGTGAACGTCCGTATGCAGAAGGTGAAGGGCGAGCGCGAGGGCTATGAGCTTCAGCATACGCGCTTGCTTGCCAAGCCCGAGAAGACCGAGGACGACTGGAAGTGCATTTACGCGCTGCGTGACGCCATGGAAAAGGCGCGTGCGTTTGAGGACCTGCTGTATCGCCAGCTCTGCCACGACAGCACCGATGTGGCGGTGGGTTCCATTATGACAATCGCCGGCGTGCTGACGGCCGGTTCGGCGGGTACCGTGGTGGGCGCTGCCTATGATGCGGCTTCGACCAGCGTAGGTTCGGAGCGCGCGATTAAGCTGACCAATGCCGAATGCGCCTACGATGTTGCCTGTGAGCAGGTGGAGCGCGCGTGCCAGAATCGTATTACGGTCAACTGGGGCGAGCTAACCGATGTCGAGGTCTACAAG
The DNA here is from genome assembly GCA_959019775.1 of uncultured Collinsella sp. Taxonomy (GTDB): domain Bacteria; phylum Actinomycetota; class Coriobacteriia; order Coriobacteriales; family Coriobacteriaceae; genus Collinsella. The sequence goes on along the minus strand of CAUEPS010000026.1, from coordinate 10,148 downwards.
GCCAACAAGGACGGCTTGATCTCGGACGAGAAGATGCAGTCGATCTTCGAGGCGCGTTATCGCAATGTGGCTGCCAAGGCAGCACCCGACCCTGCGGGCGTGGTGTATGAGGGCCTGCTGTCCAATACGGTTGAAGGCGCGACGGTTGGGCTGTGGAGCGCCGACGATGCGGCCGGTACCAATGCAGTGCGTTGGGATGCCGAGGAGTATGAGCAGGACAATCCGCTTGCAACGGGTGCGGACGGTGCATACAACTGGAATACGCCGACCGGCTGGTATCAGGTGCGCGTGACCAAGGACGGGTATGAGGAGGCGCGTTCGGCTTGGCTGCGCGTGCCGCCGATTCAGACTGAGGTGAACATTGGCTTGGTGTCGACGGCGGCACCCGAGGTGGCTTCGGCCCATGCCTATACCGATTGCATCGAGGTTGAGTTTGCGCAGTATATGGATGCGAGCGACGATGCCCTGGTCGCATTGTGCGCGCAGGGCTTGGGCGACGTGACGTATACGTGGCTCGACAAACAGGACGATCCCAATGGCAAGCCGCTGTCTCGCGTGCTGCGTATTCGCTATGCCGATGCGCGTGAGGCGGGCTCGGCGGTGGCGTTTGAGCTCGACGGTGCTCGCAACTACGCCGGCACGGCCATGGCACGCTGGGCGAGTGGCGAGCTTTCCGTGGGCGTGCGTGCCGACAAGCTCAAACTCAATGTGGAGCAGGCCGTGACCATGCTTGAGGGCAGTGACTTTGAGCTGGTGGCGCACGTGACCGATAAGGCGGGCAAGCCGTTTGTGGGCGCAAAGGTTAGTGTTGGGCTGGAGTCCTCGGCTATCTGCTCTGTCGATGCCACCCAGGCCGTGACGGGCGAGGACGGCGCGGCGACGTTTGTGCTGCATGGTGCTCTGCCCGGTTTGACGACGTTGACGGCGGCGGTGGACGGCACGGCACTGTCCAAGCAGGTCGACGTTCGCGTGTCTGCCGAGGCAGTGCGACCGGCGCGACCGGTGGCGACGATTGGCGCGACGACGTTTGGTGCATGGTCGCCCAAGGAGAACTACATTACGGTGCCCAAGGGCACGAAGCTGGAGCTTTCTGCCGAGGATGGCGCGACGATTTGGTACACCACCAACGAAACCTGCCCCTGCCGTGACGAAGGCCGTGTAAAGTACACCGAGCCCATTGCGCTCGATAGCAACATGTATGTGCGCATTGCGGCACAGCGCCCTGGCATGTCGTACAGCGAGTATTCCGAGCGTCTGAACATTACGATTACGGTGACCGATGAGGCGGCGCCTGGGCCGACGCCTGGCGGCGGCGAGCAGGGCGGCGGTGCGGATGGCTCTGACGGCACCGGGGTACCTGCGGGCGGTTCGACTTCGACGACCACCGCGGTGACGACGGACAAGTCCAAGGGTAAGGGCGAGAACGGCAAGAAGTCCGGCGGCACGGAGCTCGCCAGCACGGGTGACTCCGCCGCGATGACGGTCGCCGCCCTGGGCATCGCCGGCGCAACTGTTGCCGCGGCAGGCATCGCTGCGGCCAAGCGTCGCAAGCGCTAGGTTTTGGCGAGCGCCCATCCTCGGCTTTAGCAAAATCTCAATCTGTAACACCAAGCTGCTCAAAACGGCTCCAGGTGTTACAGATTGAGACGAACTGTTCAGCCGCTAACCTAACGTCTCGATCTGTAACACGTAGCGGGGAATTTGACCTCTAACTGTTACAGATTGAGACAAAGCGGGGGCGGCTGGAGAAATATCTCGATCTGTAACAACTACGAGGCTCAACAGGGTCTAACTGTTACAGAATGAGACAAACGTCGGAATTGGTTCGCCGGCCAAGTCCCCAACCACCACAAAGGTGCCTGTCCCCATCGTGGTGGTCGGGTGGTCGGCATAGAAAAAGTCCCCGCCGGGCGTGTGCTCGACGGGGACTTTGCCGTTTGGTGGCTAGCGCTGCAGGTGATTACTCGCCCAGCAGGCTCTTGGTGATGGAAGCGGCGGCCTTCTTGCCGGCGCCCATCGCCAGAATGACCGTAGCAGCACCGGTGACGATGTCGCCGCCGGCCCAGATGCGGGGATCGGTGGTCTGGCCGGTCTCCTCGTCGGCAACGATGTAGCCCCACTTGTTGAGCTCCATCTTGCCGCCGATCTTGGCAGCGAAGGGGTTGGCGTTGGTGCCGATAGCCGAGATTGCGACGTCGCAGGGAATCTCCTCGATGGCGCCCTCGATGGGCACCGGGCGACGACGGCCGGACTCGTCGGGCTCGCCGAGCTCCATCTTCTGGACCTTGACGGCGCACACGGAGCCGTCCTCGCCAGCGACAAACTCGAGCGGGGAGACGAGCGGCAGAACCTCGACGCCCTCGGCCTTAGCGTGGTGCAGCTCGGCGCGACGGCAGGGCATCTCGTCCTCGGTACGGCGGTAGGCGATGATGGCGTGCTCGGCGCCCAGGCGCTTGGCGGTACGGACGGCGTCCATAGCCACGTTGCCGCCACCAAAGACGACGACGTTCTTGCCGTGTTTGGTGGGAGTGTCGTACTCGGGGAACTTGTTGGCCTTCATCAGGTTCACGCGGGTGAGGTACTCGTTCGCGAAGAAGACGTTGGGCAGGTTCTCGCCGGGGACGTTGAGGAACTTGGGCAGGCCAGCGCCGGTCGCCACGTAGATGGCGTCGAAGCCCTGCTCGAACAGCTCCTCGGCCGTGGCCATGTTGCCCACGACGGAGTTGTACTCAAACTTGACGCCCATGTCCTCCAGGCCGTCGATCTCGCGCTTGACGACTGCCTTGGGCAGACGGAACTCGGGGATGCCGTAGACCAGCACGCCGCCGCCGGTGAAGAACGCCTCAAAGACGGTGACGTCAAAGCCGTTGCGGGCGAGCTCGCCGGCGCAGGTGATGCCGGACGGGCCGGAGCCGACGACGGCGACCTTCTTGCCGTTCTTGGGGGCCATCTTGGGCGTGGAGGCGAGCTCGGGGCGGTCGCCCAGGAAGCGCTCGAGCTGGCCGATGGCCACGGGCTCGGACTTCTTGCCACGGATGCACTTGCCCTCGCACTGGTTCTCCTGTGGGCAGACGCGGCCGCAGATGGCGGGAAGCATGGAGTCCTCGCGGATGGTATCGAGAGCGCCGCCGAAGTCCTTCTCGCGGATCTGCTCGATAAAGCGGGGGATATTGATGTTGACGGGGCAGCCCTCAACGCAGAACGGCTTCTTGCAGTTGAGGCAGCGCTCGGCCTCGGCCAGCGCCATCTCCTCGGTGAAGCCCTTGTCGACGGGGCGGAAGTCGCAGGCGCGCTCGGCAGCCGGCTCCTCGTTATCGGGGGTGCGGGGCGACTTCATATCGGCAACGAAACGACCGTTAACTAGTGGCATGCGCAGCTCTTTTCCTCATAGGCCTTGAGGGACGCGCCCTCTTCGGAACGATAAGCGGCCTGGCGGGCACGAAGGTCATCCCAGTCGACCAGGGTGGCATCGAAGTCGGGGCCGTCGACGCAAGCAAACTTGGTCACGCCGCCCACCTCGACGCGGCAGCAGCCGCACATGCCGGTGCCGTCAACCATGATGGGGTTGAGCGACGCGGTGATGGGGGTGTCGTACTTCTGGGCGGTGAGGGTCGAGAACTTCATCATCGGAACGGGGCCGACGCAGAAGACCTGGCTCACGGCCTTGTCCTGCAGCAGGCGCTCCAGCGGAGCGGTGACAACGCCCTGCTCGCCGTAGGAACCGTCATCGGTAGTGATGTGGATGTGGTCCTCGTCGAGGAGCTCGCGGAACTGGTCCTCCATGAGCAGGAGGTCCTTGGTGCGGGCGCCCATGATGGCGTGAACCTCATGGCCGGTCTCGACCAGGTGCTTGGCGACCGGGAAGGCAATTGCCAGGCCGACGCCGCCGCCAATGACGGCGCAGGGGCCCTCGGCCATCTCGGTGGGAACGCCCAGCGGGCCCACGACGTCGCGCAGCGACTCGCCGGCCTCGTAGGTGGACAGCATCTCGGTGGTCTTGCCGATCACCATGAAGATGAACTCGACCCAGCCCTCGTCACCGTTCCAGCCGGCCAGGGTAAACGGGACACGCTCGCCCGTCTCGTTGGCGCGGACCATGAGGAACTGTCCAGCGTGCGCATGTTTGGCGATTGCGGGCGCCTCGATGCGGAACTTGAACACCTTCTCCGAGAACTGCGTCTTCTCCAGGATCTTATACATAGAACCCCTCTCTTGTTAGGGCGACCGAACCGTGCCTCCACGGAAATGGACGGTAGCCCGAATAAAACCGTACGTGCACAGGCGTTGTGCAGACATACGGTGCAAATTATACCCTCATGGACATGTCGCTTACGTGTGTCTTTGGCAGGTGGGAGCAGGGTTTATCCACTTTGGCCTACCAAATAGGGGCAGGTTTATTTTGGTCAGCCTTATCGGGTAAAACGGCAAAGGGGGCCGGCCTCGGGTTGTGATGAGGCCGGCCCCCTTTGGGGTGCTATGTGTGTATGGCGGCGCGCGGTTTATCGCGATGCCGCAACTAGGGCGTTTCCGCAGATAAAACCTGCCAAAATAAACCTGTCCCTAAATGGTAGGTTTTAGTGCTTGCCGTTGGCGGAGGCGGCGCCGTTGACATGGTCGCGGGCATAGACCACGCCGTGCACGATCGCCAGGCCGGCGGCGTCGGCCGCGCGGGCGCAGGTGTCCTGGAAATCCTCGGCCTCGCGGGCGCGTAGCTGCTTAAGCACGTAGTCGGCGACGGCCATCTTGCCGGGAGGGTTGCCGATGCCGGTGCGGATGCGGCTGAAGTCGCGGCTGCCCATCTTGTCGATGATGGAACGCAGGCCGTTGTGGCCAGCATGGCCGCCGCCCACCTTAACGCGCACGTCGCCGGCGGGAATGTCGAGCTCGTCGTGGATTACGAGCAGCTCCTCGGCCTTGATCTTGTACTCGCGGCAGAGCTTGGAGATGGGACCGCCCGAGGTATTCATGTACGACTGTGGCTTGACCAGCACAATCTGGCGCTTGCCGCCCTCTTCCTCGGGGTCGTTGATGTTGATGAGCGCGACCTCGGCACCGGCCTGGTTTTTCCAGTACGTGACGCCGGCCTGACGGGCCAGCTCGTCGATTGCCTTAAAGCCGGCGTTGTGGCGGGTCTCGGCATATTCCTCGCCCGGGTTGCCAAGTCCGGCAACCATGCGAATCTTAAGCGGCTGTGCAGCTGCCATATTTATCCTTCCGTTAAACAAATAGTTCAATCAACGACAAAGGCTACCACGCCCGCCGAAGGCGAGGAAAGGGTACGGCAAAGTCATTTCAGAAAACAGCTGCCCCGAGACAGCAGGAAGCCCGGTAGGCCGGGAGGGGTTATCTAAGCCGACATCCCGCAGCCGCGAAGCGGCGAGGACGTCGGCGTGATAACCCCGCAGGCCTACCGGGCTTCCGGTGAGATGCGAGGGTCAAGCGACTACAGCGCGAAGTCGCCGCCGACGAGCGTGGAGACGGGCTCCTCGTGGTAAACGGCGGAGATGGCCTGAGCGAACTCCTCGGCGACCGAGATGGTCTTGATCTTGCCGCCGACCTCGACGGGGATGGCGTCGGTGACGACGCACTCGACGATCGGGGCATCGTTCAGACGCTCGATAGCCGGGCCGGAGAAGATGCCGTGGGTGGCGCAGACGTAGATGTCGCCAGCGCCCATGGCCTTGAGCTCCTTGACGTTGGCGCACAGGGTGCCAGCGGTGTCGATCATGTCGTCGTTGATGACGCAGGTCTTGCCCTTGATGTCACCGATGATGCCCATGACCTCGGCGGCGTTGTGGCGCGGACGGCCCTTGTGGGCGATGGCCAGGTCGCAGCCGAGCATGTCGGACAGCTTCTTGGCGGCCTTGGCACGACCCACGTCGGGGGAGACGACAACCAGGTTGTCGGTGTCGAAGTGCATGTCGTTGTAGTACTGGCCAAACAGCGGCAGTGCGGACAGGTGGTTAACCGGGATATCAAAGAAGCCCTGGATCTGACCCTGGTGCAGGTCGAGGGTGATGATGCGGTCGACGCCGGCTCGCTCGAGCAGGTTGGCGACGAGGCGGGCGGTGATGGGCTCGCGCGGGCCGGCCTTGCGGTCCTGGCGGGCATAGCCGTAGTGGGTGATAACGGCGGTGATGGAGCGGGCGGATGCGCGCTTGGCAGCGTCAGTGGCGATGAGCAGCTCCATGAGCATGTCGTTGACGTTGCCGCCGGCCACGGACTGAATCAGGAAGACGTCGGCGCCGCGGACGGTCTCGTCGTAGCGGGCGTAAATCTCACCATTGGCGAACTGCTTTAGCGTAAGGCCCGAAAGCTCGACCCCAAGGTACTCAGCGATCTTCTGAGCGAGGGGACGGTTGGAGGAACCGGAATACACGCGGATGGACTTGCGCATATTCTCCGACTTCTCGGGATCATTAATCGGCATTACCCTTCTCCTTTATACATCGAATGCCATATAGATGCCTTTTTGCATTGTACCCGCGCGGCGGGGTTTATCGAGTCTTGATAACGTCTTTACCGCCAACGGACACGAACCGACCACTCATCCGGTCACGCAGGTCACGATAGAAAAAGGAGCCGTCCCCATGGAACAGCCCCTTTTGTGCTTGGCGAAACGTTATGCCTCGTCGTCCTCGTGCAGACGGCGGCGATAATCGGCGGCCCAGCCCTCAATATTTACCTGACGGGCGCGGCCCAGACCGAGTGCGTCGGCCGGGACCGGCTCGGTGATGACAGAGCCGGCGGCCACGAGTGCACCGTCGCCAATCTGGGCGGGCGCGACCATCATGGTGTCGGAACCGATGAAGGCATCCTTGCCGATGACGGTCTTGTGCTTGTGGACGCCGTCGTAGTTGCAGGTGATGGAGCCCGCGCCCACGTTGACGCCGGAGCCCATGGTGGTGTCGCCGATGTAGGACAGGTGGGGCACCTTGGAACCCTCGCCGATCGTGGACTTCTTGATCTCCACGTGCGTGCCGGCCTTGGATCCGTCGAGCATGTGGGTGCCCGGGCGCAGGTAGGCGCGCGGGCCGCAGTCGACGCCGTTCTCGATGACGGCCTCGATGGCGATGGTCTCATCGATGATGCAGCCGCTGCCGACGGTGGTGTCGGTGAGGCGGCTGTTGGGGCCGAGCTGGCACTCCTCGCCCACGGTGACGTGGCCGATCAGATGCGTCTGCGGCCACACGACGGTGTCGCGGCCGATGGTGGCGTCGGGGCCGATCCAAGCCTGCGTGGGGTCGATGAAGGTGACGCCCTCGGCCATCCAGTGCTCGTTGATGCGGTCGCGCGCGATGGCGGTGAGCTGCGCGAGCTGGATGCGGCTGTTGACGCCCAGGCCGTCGCGGTAGTCGTCACAGTGGAAGATGGAGACCGCCTGGCCGTGACCCTTGAGGATTTCGAGCATGTCGGGCAGGTAGTACTCGGACTGCGCGTTGTCGTTGCCGATCTCGTTGATGTGGGCGGCGAGCTGCGCGCCGTCGAAGGCGTAGCAGCCGGCGTTGCACTCCAGCAGCGTGGCGGCCTGCTCGGGCGTGCAGTCCTTCTGCTCGATGATGCGCTCGATCTGACCATCGGCGCCCAGCTTGATACGGCCGTAGCCAAAAGGATCGGGCGGGGTCATGGTCATGACGGTGCAGGCGAGCTCGCCGGTGGCGACGGTCTGCGCGAACTTGGCGACGGTGTCGGCGGTGATGAGCGGCAGGTCGCCGTTGAGCACGACGACGGGGCCTTGCGTGATGCCGCAGGCCTCGAGCGCGACCTTGACGGCATGGCCGGTGCCCAGGCGCTCGGTCTGCTCGACGCACTCGACCTTGGTGGCGCTGTTGTCGTAGGCACCATCGATGAGGGCGCGCATCTCGTCGGCGTGGCTGCCGATGACGACCACGACGCGGCTGCAGCCGGCCTTGATGGTGGCGTCGACGATCCACTGAACCATGGGCTTGCCTAGGATCTTGTGCGAAACCTTGCAGTGGTTCGACTTCATGCGGGTGCCCTCGCCGGCGGCGAGGATAATTGCGGTTGCGTCCATGTGATCTCCTGTTACGTTATAGAGACGTGTGTTTGGAAACGATACACGGCGCAATATGATACCGCAGGCATATGATGAGCGCGTAACGATTGGTTTGCGGCAGCTGAGGCTTGGGCCGCTGGTGTGGTGTTTGCTCTGGTTTTGTATGGCGGCGGCGCTGCGGCGTTGAGGTTTGAGCGAGGGGATGGGGGTGCCCGTGGACAACATACAAGAGGAGTTTGGCGGCGAGCCCGTCGCGGCGTTCTCGATGTCGCATCCGGCTGTGCCGGCACTCTATATAGTGCTGACGCTGGGGCTCACCATGTTCTCGATGCAGCCGGTGCTGATTGCGCTGTCACTTGCGGGCGGGCTGGCGTATGGATTTGCAACGCGTGGGGCTGCCCGCACGCTGGGCGCACTCCGCTGGCAGCTGCCGGTGATTTTGATTATCGCGCTGGTCAACCCGCTGTTTAGCGCCTCGGGCTCGACCGAGCTGTTTCGCATCGGCGTGCGCGCGGTGTATCTGGAAAGCATGGTATATGGCCTGTGCATGGGCGGGCTGTTTGTGGCGAGCGTGCTGTGGTTTGAGGCCGCGGCGTCGATGCTCGAATACGACAAGGTACTTGCGCTTTTTGGCAACGCCGCGCCGGTGGTCGCGCTCATGATCTCGATGTGTATGCGGCTTATCCCGCAGTTTTTACGCCGCGGTCGTACGGTACTGGCGGTGCAGGATGCGATTGATGTACCGGGGCGTGCGCCCACCGATCCCGTGCGATCGCGCCTGCGGGCGTCGAGCGTGTTGATGGGCTGGGGCATGGAAGATTCACTTGAGCGCGCGGATGCCATGCGCTCGCGCGGGTGGGGTGCTGCGTCGCGCCGTACGACGTACGCGCGGTATCGACTGGGGCGCAGCGACGTTGCCGCGCTGGTCGAGCTCGCGCTGTTTGGTGCCGCCGCGGTGGCAGTGGCATGGACCGCGACAACGCAGTATTCGTTTTACCCGCAGCTTTTGGTGCCCGCGCCGTGGCTGGGCTATGTCGTGTACGCTGCTTGGATGGTGCTGCCCTGCGTGCTGCGCGCGATTGACGAGAAGAGGTTCGGCTGATGGCTCGGTTGGATAGGGGCCCGGTGTCGGGCGCGGCGTGCGGCCCGGATGTGCCGGCAATTGAGGTGCGGAGCCTGAGTTTTGCCTACCCCGGGGCTGATGCTGCGGTGCTCGAGGGGCTCGACTGGTCTGTTCCCCAAGGTGCATTTGCGCTGCTTGTTGGCGGTACCGGATCGGGTAAGTCGACGCTGCTGTCGCTGCTCAAGCCCGAGATCGCTCCGGCGGGCGAGCGCGCTGGCGAAGTGCGCGTGCTGGGCGAGAACGTTGCCGACATGGACGCGCGCGCGTCTGCGGAGCGCGTGGGCTACGTGTTCCAGGATCCCGAGAACCAGATTGTGTGCGAGACCGTGTGGCACGAGATGGCGTTTGGCCTGGAAAACTTAGGCATGTCGCGCGATGAGATGCGCCGCCGTGTTGCCGAGACCAGCTATTTCTTTGGTCTGGAGGACTGGCTTCATCGCGATACCGATACGCTTTCGGGTGGCCGCAAGCAGCTGCTGTCGCTTGCCGCCGTCCTGGCGCTGCGTCCGCGTGTGCTGCTACTCGACGAGCCCACGTCTCAGCTCGATCCCGTTGCCGAGAAGAATTTTCTGCACGCGCTGTTTCGCGTGAACCGTGAGCTGGGCTGCACGGTTGTTGTGGCTACGCATCAACCGCGGCCGATGCTCGAGTATGCGACGTGTGCGTACCGGATTGAGGACGGTCGCGTGCGCGACGTGGCGGATATGGCTTCTTTGGGACGCCGAGAATCGCTGTTTTCCGATGACATGTTGGGGTGGGGTGCCATCCGATGTGCAAAAAACGGAGTATTCAGCAGGCGTGAGGACAATTTAGGCTCTCTGGAGCCGTCCGGGGACGTATCGAGCGCGAAAAAAAGTTCGGAATTGGACAAATCGTCCGAATTTGTGGCACAAACGTCGCTCGAGAGCGGCTCGGAAGCCTTCCCGCGCACGAATGGAAGCAGAATACTCCAAAAAATGCACGGCGGGTCGGCTACCACCCTGTCGGAAGGCTGGTTTCGCTACGATC
>CAUEPS010000025.1 GCA_959019775.1 uncultured Collinsella sp. | reverse complement strand
CGTTTGTCTCCACCCGCGTAGCGGGTGGTTTAAAGCTGGCCGCTGCGCGGCCAGCAGACTAAAGTCTTGAAATTAGTTCCGCCGTTCTAACGAACGGCGGAACAATCTAGTCGACTGGATGATAGAAGGTATCGACGACCGTTTGCTTTACGTTGTCCTGGTCCAGGTAGAACTCGGCGAAGGTGTCGCCCTGCTGCATGGTGCCCTGCAGCGTCACGACATCAAACGAAGTCAGGCCGTGCTCGAGCATCGTAGTCGCTAGATAGCTGAACTCATCGAGACCCAAATTGGTCCACGTATAGTCGCCCATGGCCTGATACAGGCTGATGAGCATGGCGGGGTTGCTCTTGGCACTGCTGAGTACCTTCGACGCAAACGCCTGCACGTAGCTCACCTGGCGCGCTGTGCGATCCAGTGAAGACGTCAGATTCGTCGTGTCGCGCCACTGCACGTACTTTTCCGCCGTTGTACCAAACAGCGTGGTCTCCTGGCCCTCGACAACCGACGTGCCCGGCACGGTCTGCGTAGGCACCAGCGTCACACCGCCGATGGAGTCATTAATGGGAGCCACGCCCTCGATATTGAGCGTGTAGTAATAGTCGACCGGAATGTTATCGAGCACGCGCGAGGCAGCGGCGGCCGTCAGTGCCGATGAGTTGTCGCCATCGGTGCCATAGGCAAACTGCAAGCACAGCTGCTCGGTCACCTGGCCGGCAAACGAACCATTGGAATACGTATCTACGGCAACCATGCTGTCGCGCGGGATGATAATGCCGCGGGCCTCGCCCGTGTCGGTATTAAGCGCTACGACCATCACGGTATCGGACTGGCCCTTCTGGGTGCCGTCATCGTTATTGCGGCCATCAAAGCCGATAAACGCCACCGTGGCCATATGCTTATTGAGCGCATACTTCTTGCCGTTATAGGTAATGGTGTCGCCCTTGGCCTTAATGACCTTTTCGGTCTTTTCCTCAATCTTCTTTTTGCCTTGGTTCACGCTGTGATTCACAAAGCCCCAGCCGGCAGCAGCAACCGCACCAATCACGAGCAGCACGATCAGCAGCGTGCGGATACGGCGGCGGCGCTTGATGCGCTTGATCGACTCTTTGGAGCGTCGACGACGCTGAGGTCCCGCCTCATCAAGCGAAGGCCACTCTGCCTCATCAACAGGCTGCGCCGCTGCTTCATCGGTCTTTGCCGATGCGTCGGACGGAGTCTCGACCTTGCTCTGGGATTTTTCGTCAGGCTGGGGCGTCGGAGTGCCTTTGGTCTCCCATTGAGGCTCGACAGGCTCCGCCGCATCCTGAGCCTGCTGCTCGGGATTGCTTACTTCATTTTCGTCGGGATCCACCGCATCGATAAAGTGCTTGCCACGGGGGTTCATGACTATTTTGTCTCCTGGTCGCTTGTTAACACACCGCTCACAATATAGCGCGAGTTGCCCTGCGAGCTATCGAGCATGCAGGTGCTCAACTGCACAATCTTACTATCTGCATCAAGTGTCACGCCGTCACGTACATTTTTGAGCAATGCGTCTGGATTACAGACCGAATTAAAGTAGTCCTGGCGCACGGCAGGGTCGGCAAAGTTAAACGAGTTGAGAATGTGGCGGTCGTCGTATTGATAGGCCGAGACAATCTTGTACGTCAGAATATGGCCCGGCGTGTAGATATAGAACTCACCGTTCTCGTTAAAGAAGTCCGCGTCCTCAAAGTTATGCAAGTTGTGGAACACGCCGCCGTTCACATGACCGTAGATCACCGTGACGGGATCGCTAAAGTCGCGAGCGTTTGCCATCTGACTAAACGCTGTGCCGTAGGGGTCGTACTTGCCGTCCTTGTCGTGGTCCAGATAAAACAGGTCGTCCGTCGTGCTCTGCAGCAAGGGCGTGTTGATATCCGCACCCGGAATGTAGAGCCACGCATAGATATCGGCATTCTCTTGAATGAGCGGTGCAAAGTCGATGGGGTTGTCCGGCAGCTCCTTGCCCTTTGATTCGATCTTCGTGGCGGGCTTGCCTGTTGCACTCATCTCCCCGGCGCACTGCTGCTCTAGATGATTCATATAGAGCACGTAGCCGCCGCAGCCGACCGCGACCAGCAACAACACTACGAAAACGCCCTTGAGTATCGTGGCGCGACGCTTTTTGTCCGAGTCATCCATATGCTTAACTTCCATATGCTTGCCCTGCGGCTGCTGTGCCATGGCGTTCCCTTACCCTGTAAATCGGCCAAAAAAAGGACCCGCACAAGTACGGGTCCTCAAATCTTACGGTTGAAACCGTGTGTGTGCTAGTTGTTCTTGCGAAGAGCAACGAAAGCACAGGCAGCGCCAGCAGCGGCAACAGCAGCCACAGCGGCAACAGCGGTGGTGTTCACACCGGTAGCCGGGGACTTAGCACCGTTGTCGGTGGTAGCAGCGCCAGCAGCGGTCTTCTCAGCCACGATGGTGTAGATGGAGAGCTTGGTGACCTTAAAGACAACGTTACCGTTGTTGTCGGCGGTCAGGTTCAGCTGCTCCGTAGTGCCGTCGTTGTGCTGGACATAGACGGTAACCTTAGCGTTGGCGTAAGCCTTGCCAAGGGTGAAGGTGACGGTCAGCGGGTTGGACTCGGAAACGGTGCCGGCCTCGGACTCGGTGATCTCAAAGGAAGCGACCACGTTGGAGCCGGCAGGGGTGCCCTCGGCGTTCTTGGTGGTGGAAACAACCTTGACGCTAGCGTTGTTAACGCTGGCGGTCACGTTGTTGGCGCCGGTGGCGGTGGTGTTGGCGGGGCTCGGGGCGGCGAAAGCAGCCACGGGCAGAGCCAGGGCAAGAGCGAGAACGCTCAGTGCTGCCATGAATCTCTTCTTCATGTTAGGTACTCCTCAACTTGCAGCTTGTGGACTTTTAAGTGCCTAGTAGTATAGCTTTTTTACAAATTGTGACTAATGAGTTCTATATGAAACAACATTGCTGCTTTTTTGCTCACTCATTGGCCCCAAACAGCGACTTGGTGTGATGGTTCTGTGACTTATTGGCCTTATGTTACGGGCGTGACCTGCGAACCCGCGCCGTTTGCACTGGTTTCGCTAACCTCGCTGTCCGTATCCTCGCCCTTTTGGGCATCGGCGATCGTTGCGGCAGCGGCAACAATACCGCGCTGAGGCGCCACGCCCGTCTGGGCCTGAGCGCCCTCGACAAGCTCCGTGCCGGCATGCGCGAGCTCAGCAGACTTGAACATCGCACTCAGGTCGACCCCGCCGCCAGCGTAGCCGAGTGCGGCAAGTGCGATCACAATCACCGCAACAACAACTGCAATCGGCACATAACGATGCCAGCCAGCAGGATTGAGCCCACTGCGGCGAGCCGCACCGCGGCTGATATAGCCCAGCGTGCCGTCGTGCTTAAGCTTAGAGCCCACCACGCGCTTGCGCCCCCACAGCGTCGACTCGGCCTACATGGCCAAGCGAGCGCTTGCCGAAGGATAGCCGTATTTGGTGCGCTTGAACGAACCGTCGAACCCCGACGCGTGCTTGCCCCACGTCCGGGACGTCGTGCGGCGGTTAACTGGAGCCGCGCTCCGTCTATTCCGGTTTGGTTTTGAAGTCTCCGCCATACGCCCCCGCACGCCGTAACACAATCGAAACATTACTGCTTTGGACTGTAGCACACGCGCCGCACGCGGTCACGGGCGCCTCGCTCAGCGGTCGTCGTCCTTCAGCAAGCGCCACAGGGTCGTGCGGCTTATTCCCAGCACCTCGGCAGCGCGGGTCCGGTTGCCCTGAAGGTGGCCTACGACCAGCCGCGCGATATCGCGTTCGGTATCGGCCAGTGGACGCAGGATATACAGGTCGCTGTCGAGCGTCGGAGCGCCAAAGGTTGCGGTTTTGATGACGTCCTCCTGGGCGAGCACCTCCTCCGCCACCGCGCGCTCCGCCACACCCGACCCTACTAATATATAGAGTCGTTCCGAGACTTCGCGCAGCTGCAGGTAGTTGCGTGGCCAGCGATAGCCGTTGAGCATCGAGGCCGCCTCCTCGGACATACCCGGAGCGGCAGTTCCAAAGACATCTGACAGATATGACAAATACTGCGCAACCTTTTTCGATGCGCCACCCTGCTCGGCAATCGCAGGCGCCACACTTACTGCGCACGCTAGGCGCTCGGTTACAAAAGCGGCCTGATCGCTTTCGCCACCGCCCGGCATATCGTTTGCCGTCAGAACCACATGGCAACGCGCGGCCAGCGCCGCGTCGGTCATCGTAGAGACAAGCTCGCGCAGACGCTGCGGCGAAAGTGCATGCCAGCCGCCAATACAAAGGGTCACCCTTGCCTGGAACAGCGGCGATTCCGAGCTTTTGAGCAGATGGCGCCAGCCGCGATCTGTGAGCTCGTCAAGTGCCACGGACACAAAGGGTTCGTCAGCATAAGGCCCATCCAGATAGAGGCGTTTTGCAATCTCCGCCTGGCCAGCACCCAGCTCGCCCTCCAACATGAGGGGCACGCCGCGGGCATAGCTTTCGCAGACGGGGCCAGCGACCGCGGCGGTACCCTCGACAATGCCGTACGCGCTTGCCTCGTAGCGCGCCTCGACCTCATCTGCGTTAAGCCACTCAATACCCGCATGCGCCGCCACACCGTGCACCTCGCGGACCACGGCCACCCAAAGCGCGCCGTATTCCTTGGCGACCGGACGCACCGTGAGGCTCAAGCGCCCTCCCGCATGCCCCATCACCAGGCGCGTGCCGTCGCCCACGCGCCCCAGGCGCTCGGCGACAAATGCCGCGACATCTTGCTCGAGCGCGACATCATCCATGGTCGAAATCGCCACGTGCCCATGCCCATCGATTGCCAACGCCGAGGCCCCGGCAGCAGCCAAGGCCTCGATCAAGATTTGTAGTTTGGCGTCACTGTTCATATTGCGCCCCGTCCTCGGCGCCACGCCGCCACCGACGGTCACACGACCGAGTGTTTCAAAATTGAACGATATTGCTCACCAAACACTATAGGGCAGAAGCCACCGTCCTGCGAGTATATGAGTTGCCCCGCATCGCCATCCTGGCGGGGCGATAAGAGCTCTTCGGGACCTATCAACCTGCGGACAAGCCATACCCGCAAGAGCTCCTATCGCTCCACCGCGGACATGCGCTCACCAGCACGCAGCACGCAGCACGCAGCACGCAGCACGCAAACAAGCTACTTCTCTACCAGATTCCCAGTACGTGTTGCATTCCCAAACTCATGCACGCAATGCCAATCCAGCAGCAAAAGCCCAGCGCGATGGGCTTGCCGCCCTTTTTGACCAGCTCGACGATATCGGTATTAAAACCAATAGCCGCCATGGCCATCACGATAAAGAACTTCGACAGCTCCTTGATGGGCGCCGTAAAGGACGCGGGAAGCTGAAGCACCGTGGTGATCACGCTCGCCAGCACAAAGAACAGCACGAACATGGGAAACGCGCGTTTAAGCGAGAACGTGCTCTTAGCGTCGCCGCCGGCCTTGCGGGCCAGATGCATCTGCCAGCATGCGAGGACCAACGTGATGGGAATAATGGCCAGCGTCCTGGTGAGCTTGACCACCGTGGCGCTCTCGAGCACATTGGCGCCGGGATGCATGCTGTCCCAGGCGCTCGCCGCAGCCGTTACCGACGAGGTGTCGTTGATGGCGGTACCGGCAAACAGGCCAAAGCCCTCATTGGTCAGCCCGAGCATGCCGCCGAGCGTCGGAAACACGAGCGCCGCGATAACGTTAAACAGGAAGATGACCGAAATAGCCTGGGCAATCTCGCGATCGTCGGCATCGATGACAGGTGCGGTCGCGGCGATGGCAGAACCGCCGCAAATCGACGAACCCACGCCCACAAGCGTCGCGATCTTACCCGGCACGTTCATAACGTGGCAGAGCACAAAGGCGATGACAAGCGAGGTCGAGATTGTCGCCACGATAATCGGCAGCGACTGGGCGCCCTTGGACAGAATCTGGGAGAGGTTCATGCCAAAGCCAAGCAGGATAACCGCGTACTGCAAGACTTTTTTGGACGTATAGGTGACGCCAGCGGCGAGCTGTTCGCGACGATTCTTGGGAAAGACGAGCGCCAGGACCATGCCAAAGAGGATGGCAAATACCGGACCGCCGACCACCTCAATTTGTTTGCCGAGCAACGTCGCGGGAATGGCGATGATTAGGCAGAACAAGACGCCTTTCCAGCGCTCGCGTACGATATTTGCCAGTTGCATATGGGACTCCTTCTTTCTATTTCACGTTTGCGACGGCTTATGATACGGCAACATTGAGCGCAGCCTTGCGCAAACACAGACTAAGATGCCGCAATAGTTCTCAGGCAACAGCCGAATTACCCACCGCGGAGAGCTGACTCGCGGCATAATTAACAACTGACATATGAGTTTGATAGAACAGTTGCGAGGCGCTATGGAAGAATCGATGCACGTCGGCGAGCAGGAAACGAGCCTACAGGACCAGTCCTACCACACCATTCGACGCAAAATCGTCTACTTGGATTACAAGCCGGGCGAAAAGCTGGGCGTCAAGCAACTTTGCGACGACCTAGATATGGGGCGCACCCCTGTGCGCGAGGCTTTGGTTCGTTTGGCGCAGGAAGGCCTGGTGCGCACCGTGCCCCAGAGCGGTACCTACGTCTCGCCCATCAACCTCACCCTTGCCGAGAGTGCCTGTTACATCCGCGAGCATCTGGAAAAGCAGGTGATCGTGGAGTGCTGCGCGCGCGCCACGTCGGCTGGCATCGAGCAGCTCGACCGCGCCATCGTGCTGCAGGAAAAGGCCATGGCCGAAGAGGATCGCATCGGCTTCTTTTTGAGCGACAACCTCATGCATCACATGATTTTTAGCATCGCATGTCGCAGCACCGTGTGGTCGTGGCTCGAAGAGACCAATGCCGACCTTGAGCGCTTCCGCTGGCTGCGCGCTGCCACGCAGGTTCTCGACAATCAGGACATCGTGAACGAGCACAAGCAGATTCGCCGCGCTATAGCCGGTCGCGACCCCATCGAAGCGAGCTTTTTGGTCAGCAAGCACCTGCACATGATGTTCCGCAACCAAACCGAGGTTCTGGACCAGTTCCCCGAGTACTTCGAGACCAGCAAGCTCCGCTAACCTGCCAAAAAGGGACAGGTTTATTTTGGCAGGTTTTATCTGGGCAAATGCAACAAGGCCCGGCTCCGCTGCAACGGAGCCGGGCCTTAGTTGTTAGAACGGCGGAACCAACTACTCGACGGTAACGCTTTTCGCCAGGTTGCGGGGCTGGTCGACGTCGCAGCCGCGCAGGATGGCGACCTCGCGTGCGAGCAGCTGCAGAGGAACGCTCGCCGTGATGGGGCTGAACACGTCGCGGACTGCCGGCACGCGGATGATGCAGTCGGCGATCTTGTTGATCTCCTCGTCGCCCTCAGTGGCAACGACGATGACCTTGGCACCGCGCGCCTTGCACTCCATAAGGTTCGACACGGTCTTGTCGTAGGTGGCACTCTTGGTGGCCACAGCGATGACAGGGAAGCCCGGGTCGATCAGGGCAATGGGGCCGTGCTTCATCTCGCCAGCGGCGTAGGCCTCGGCGTGCAGGTAGCTGACCTCCTTGAGCTTGAGCGCACCCTCGTAGGAAATAGCGGCACCCATGCCGCGGCCCACGAACAGCGCCGACTGCGCATCCTTGCACAGCAGGGCAGCCTCATGCACGGCATCGGTCTGCGTGTCCAAAATCCACTGGATCTGCTCGGCAGTATCGGAAAGCTCGCGGAACAGCATGCGTGCCTGTTTGGTGGTCAGGCGGTACTTGACCTGCGCCAGCAGCAGGGCCAGCAGCGTCAGGCTCACAACCTGGCCGATGAAGCTCTTGGTCGAGGCGACCGCGATCTCCTTGTTGGCCTTGGTGTAGATGACGCCGTCGCTCTCACGCGCCACGGGGCTGCCCACCACGTTGGTGATGCCGAAGACCTTGGCGCCCTTGATGCGCGCGTCGCGGATGGCGGCGAGAGTGTCGGCCGTCTCGCCCGACTGGGACACAGCCACGACGAGCGTCGTCGGCGTGATGATGGGGTTGCGATAGCGGAACTCGCTGGCCGCCTCCACCTCGGTGGGGATGCGAGCCCAGCCCTCAATGAGATTCTTGGCAATGAGGCCAGCGTGATAGCTGGTGCCGCAAGCGATCACGTAGACGCGGTCGATGTCGTTGAGTTCCTCGAGCGAAAGGCCCAGCTCGTCGATGTCGAGCTCGCCGGCCGGCGTCATACGACCAACCAGCGTGTCGCGCACGACGCGCGGCTGCTCGTGGATCTCCTTGAGCATAAAGTCGGGATAACCGCCCTTTTCTGCCATGTCCAGGTCCCAGTCGATGTGGGTGATCTTGGGCTCGATAACGTTGCCGGCCTCGTCGGTGTACTCGACGCCTGCGGGCGTGAGCTTGGCAAACTGACCGTCCTCGAGCACCACGACATCGCGGGTGGCGTCGATAAGCGCGATGACATCGGAAGCAACATAGGAGCCGGTCTCGCCCGCGCCGACCACGATCGGGGAATCCTTGCGGGCCACGGCGATCACGCCGGGCTCGTCAGCGCACACGGCGGCCAGACCATAGGCACCGACCACGTGGGTGCACGCCTCGCGCACGGAGGCCATCAGGTCGTGCGTCTCGGCATAAGCCTCTTCGATCAGATGCGCGAAGACCTCGGTATCGGTCTCGCTCTTAAAGTGGTGGCCGCGACCCTCCAGCTCTTCGCGCAGCTCGGCGAAGTTCTCGATGATGCCGTTGTGGACGATGGCGATACGACCGTCGCAGCTGGTGTGGGGGTGAGCGTTAACGACGGAGGGCTTGCCGTGGGTGGCCCAACGAGTGTGGCCGATACCGCAGGTAGCGTCGCTGTCGATGTTGGAAAGCTCGCTCTCCAGGCCCGCGACCTTGCCCACGCGGCGGATGACGTCGAGGTGCGCCGCGGCGCCCTCGCCCACCTCGAGCGCGACGCCCGAGGAGTCATAGCCGCGATACTCCATACGCTTGAGGCCCGTGACCAGGATGTTCTTTGCAATATCAGAGCCGGTGTAGCCGACGATTCCGCACATAGGATAAATCCCTTCGTTCGCGTGACTGCAAGACGTCCACGCACAGGGGGCGCTGAGACGTATAACGTTCGAGTATTGTACTCACGCAAACGCAAGCTGATATACCAGAAGTGGTATCTCAACTTAGATACCACCCGATGCACACACGTCCAGCCGGTCCAAACCACCACAAAAGCACCTGTCCCCTTCGTGGTGGTCGCGCTGGCAACGGCGTTTCCCCAGATAAACCTGCCAAAATAAACCTGTCCCTTTTTGGTAGGTTTGGGATGCTACAATCTGGCTTGTACTTGAAACGCATCAAAGGGGCCGCTATGGCAAAGGTAAAAATCAGCGACGTCGCGCGCGAGGCCGGGGTTTCGTTGGGCACGGTTTCCAACGCGCTCAACCACCCCGAAAAGCTGCGCCCCGAGACCCTCAAGCTCATCAACGAGACCATCAATCGCCTTGGCTACCTGCCCAACCAAAGCGCCCGTCAGCTCGCGGGCGGCGCCACCAAGTCCTTTGGCCTGGTGCTCCCCCGTCTCGATCACGGCTTTTCGCTCCAAATCGCCAGCGGCGCCCACAACGAGGCCCGCAAGCACGGCTACGACTTGCTCATCGCCAACGCCGATAACGACGATATTCTCGAGGATCATTACCTGCGCTACTTTATGGGCACCCAGATGTCCGGCGTCATGGTTCAGCCCATGGCATCCCCCGACTGGCACCCCGCCATGACCAAGATGCCCGTGCCGATCGTCCATCTGGACATCCATTGCTCCGAGCCCGGCTACTACGTAGCGGCCGACAATGAGGCCCAGGGTCGCATCATTGCCGAACTTGCCATCGCCCGCGGCGCGCACCATATTGTCGTCGTCGGCCGAGCAGCATTTATGCAACTCACCCTGCGCGTCCTTGGCATTCATAAGGCGCTCGCCCTGCACCCCGATATCAAGATCGAAGTCATCGACGCCGGCGAATGGAATACCGCCGCCGACGGCTACGGCATCGGTGCCCAAATCGCCGAGCGCCCCGCGGACGAACGTCCCGATTTTGTCGTCGGCCTGACCGATGTGTTGGCCTCGGGCGTCGTTTCGGCACTGGTCGACAAGGGCATCTCTGTCCCCGGGCAAGTACGCGTGGCCGGATGTGACGGCAACCCGCTCGCTTGGAGCGGATCGGTCCCGCTCACTACGGTAGCGCCCCCGGGCTACGAGATTGGCCGCAAGGGCGTTCAATTGCTCATGGAGCAAATTGAGAACAAGGCCCCGGCAAAGACCAAGCATATCCGTGTCGGCTCCGCAGCGCGTACCGTCACCGCAGTCGCCGCCGAGGATATCAACCGCCAAGAACTGGTACGTCCGTTCCTACTGGAACGCGCCAGCACCCAGGCAAGCAGCCAGACCGACGCCACGGCCATCAACCTCGGTGCGTATCTATAGCACGCCCGCGAGTATGCTAAGTCGCCGCTTAAGCAAAAGGGGCCCGACCATTGCCGGACCCCTTTTGCTTAAGCGCAAACGTGAGCAATCGCTCGTTTCAACGCCGCAATTTTCTAGCGCACAGTCTTGATTGCCGCCGCCAGGTCGAACAACGTATCGAGCACGGCCTCGCAGCCATCCACCACGTCCTGCGGCAGCGGCACAATATCGGGGACGGCAAAGACGTGGCAGCCGGCCGTGATGCCCGAGACGCAACCATTGCGCGAATCCTCGACCACGGCGCACTCCTCGGGGGCAAAGCCCGCACGCTCGCAGGCGAGCAGATACATCTCGGGGTCGGGCTTGCCGTGCACGACGTCCTCGCCACACGTTACCGTTTCAAACTTGTCAAAAAGACCGACCATCTTAAGGTTGCGCTCGGCCGTAACGAGGCGCGACGACGTCGCTAGGCCCACGTGATAGCCCGCAGCCAGCAGCTCGTCTAGGCACTCGGCGGCGCCGGCCTTAAGCTCCAGCTCGGTCTTGACCATCTCGTCGCGAATCTCCTTGTGGCGGACATAGACCGCCTCGGTGGTTTCATGGCTGCCGTAATGCCTATCGAGGATGTCCATGACATCGGGCAGCGTGCGGCCGATAAACTGATGGATCAGCGCTTCATCAATCGCGAGCCCCAGCTCAGCGGCGCCTGCCTTCCAGGCCTTAATCCCCAAACGCTCGGTATCGACCAGCGTTCCATCCATGTCAAAAATAACAGCCTTGATCATATCGATCCCCCATCGACTCTCGCTGTCGCGTTGCTGCAACTCTACCGCATTTGGCAACTTGTATATAACGTATATGCCATATTGCACTTTCGTTACACAGATAGAAGTCTTATGGCAAGTAACGCATTAGGATTATAGTTTTCGATCGAGTACTCAACGATAAGGAACGTTTCATGATTTTAGACACCACGGCACCCGCAGAGGAGCTTCAAGACAAGCTATCGGCGCTCGAACAGCTGCTTTTGGCATACGGGCGCGTGGCCATCGGGTTTTCCGGCGGCGTTGACAGCAGCTTTTTGGCCGCCGTGTGCGCCCGCATCATGCCTACCAATACCCTCCTCATCCATCTCACCACGCCGCTCATCGGCACGCCCGAACAGACTTCGTTTGAGCAGTCCGTTGATGGACAGGCCAATGAGGGGCCGCATTTTAAGCTCCCCGTGCTCAATCTTTCGGTGGATCAGCTGCAGCTCCCCCAAGTAGCCTGCAACGATGCTAATCGCTGCTACCACTGCAAGCACGCCGGCTTTACCGCCATCGTCAACCACGCCAAGTCGCTCGGCTTTCCCACCGTCATCGATGGCAGCAATGCAAGCGATCGCGGTGACTACCGCCCCGGCATGCGTGCGGCAGAAGAGCTCGGCGTACGCTCCCCTCTCATGGAGGTCGGCTTTACCAAGGACGAAGAGCGCGAGCTGCTGCGCGCATGGGGCTATCCCGTTTGGAACCTGCCGGCGGGAGCATGTCTTGCCACCCGCGTCCCCACGGGCGAGGAGCTTACGCGCGAGAAGGTCGATTTGATCCGCACCTGCGAGGACTACCTGCACGATCTTGACCTGGCACAGGTACGCGCGCGCTTGGTCGGCGGCTGCATGCATATCGAGGCCGCACCCGCAGATGTCGCCAAGATTGCCGCGCTCGGCGGCACCGCCGTCGATGCCGAGGGCAAGACCCCGCTGCCCGCCGCCATCGAGTCCGCGCTGCGCGGGCTGGGCTGCGACCATATCTCCCCCGAGGTTACCCCCTACATCCACGGCAACATGAACCAGTAACCTGCCAAAAAGGGACAGGTTTATTTTGGCAGGTTTTATCTGGGGAAACGCCGAATAGCCCCACATTCACAACCGCCGCAGCTCCATATGAGGCAAATGAACCAGTAGCGTTTGTTCCAAATCTTAAGTATTTGTTCGATAGAACGGCCCCTGCCGGCTCCTGCTAGACTGGTAGATTCCCAACCGTCTAGCCAGGAGCCTCAATGTCGCGCAAGTCCGCCTACAAGCAAGTACTTTCCATCGGCACCGCCGTGGTGCTGGGGTTTGCGCTGTTTACGGGATCGCTCGACGGAGCTCCCAAGCTGCTGTCGCCGCAAAGCGATGAGCAGGCGGCGGCTCTGGCCGAAAAACAAAACGAGAGTCCCAGCCGCACCGACGACGAAGCAGACCTGGTTGCCCGGCTCGAATCGGGAACAGCGAGCTCTTCGGACTCTCAAAATGGCCATGACTCTGGCGATAGCTCTGAATCCGCCGCAACCGACACCGGTGACGACACTTCCACAGACAGCGCCGCCACCCCCATCGACGAGGTCGAAAACCCCGACCTTAACCGCACCCGCGGCGTATATCTCAGCAGCATTCCCGACTACGCCGGCAACCCCTACGTTGCCCTTCGCGCCGACAGCACGCACCCGCTCGGCACGCCATCATTCACACTCGATGAATACGATCGCGCCACCGAAGAGGGCTGCTTTAAGAAATTCTCCAAGCTCGACAGCCTGGGTCGCACTCGCAAGGCGCTCGCCTGCGTAGGCCCCGAGTCGCTCGGACAGGGAAAGCGCGGCGATATCTCGCGCATCCATCCTGCCGGTTGGCACCAGCAGCGCTACGACTTTATTCCGGGCCAGAGCCTCTACAACCGCTGCCACCTCATCGCCTGGTCGCTCTGCGGCGAAAACGCCAACCGCAAGAATCTCCTCACCGGCACGCGTTATCTCAACGAGACGGGCATGCTGCCGTTTGAAGAGCAGATTCTCGGCTACATCCGCGATACGGGTAACCATGTGCTCTACCGTGTCACGCCCATGTATAACGAAGAGGAACTTGTCTGCCGTGGCGTGCGCCTTGAGGCGCAATCGGTCGAGGACCACGGCAAGACCCTCTGCTTCCACGTATACTGCTACAACCTGCAGCCGCACGTGCAGATCGACTACGCCACCGGCCGCAACCAGACCTCGGGAGTTTAGGGCCGACCAAGCTGCCCGTAACCCAAAAAATGATCCGTTTTCCTCCGTCCCCAAGGAATCAAATAAGGCCGCCCCGGTTACCCAGGGTGGCCTTTTCGTCAGCACCTACATTGCAGGCAAAATCGCACGCTACTTGGCGCGACCCTCCTCATAGCGCTCCACCAGCTTGGCCTGAACGTCATAGGGAACCTGCTCGTAGCCAGCGGGCTTCATGGTAAAGTCGCCCGTGCCGCGCGTGATGGAGCGCAGGCGCGTCGAATAATCCGTCAGCTCGGCCAGCGGTGCCTGGGCAATGACCACGGTATCGCCGCGCTCATCGGTCTCCATGCCTGTCACGCGACCGCGCGAGGCCGAGATGTCGCCCATCACGGCGCCGGCGTAGCTCTCGGGAATAGTCACCGTGATTTCCTCGATGGGCTCCAGCACCACCGGGTCGGCATCGGCGCATGCCTTGCGCAGGCCGATGCGAGCCGCCGCGCGGAACGCCATCTCGTTGGAGTCGACGCTGTGATACGAGCCGTCGTACACAGCCACGCGAATGCCCGTGAGCGGGTAGCCGGCAATGATGCCGTCCTTCATGGTCTCCTGGACACCCTTGTCCACGGCGGGGATCAGCGAGCGCGGAATGCGGCCACCCACGACCTCATCCACAAACTCGTAGCCGTCGCTCGTGCCGTCGGGCCCAATAAGCGGCTCCACGCGCAGCCAGCAGTCGCCGTACTGACCGGCGCCACCGGTCTGCTTCTTGTGGCGACCCTGGGCGCTCGCCGTGCGGCGGATGGTCTCGCGATACGGAATGCGGATCGGCACGCTCTTGGCCACGACCTTGGTGCGATCCTCCAAACGGTTGAGCAGCACCGAAACCTGCGCCTCACCAACGGCGGAGATGATAGTCTGGCCCGTTTCCTCGTCACGATCGATGCTCATGGTCGGATCAGCCTTGCACGCCTTCTCGATAAACGTATAGAGCTTCTCTTCGTCGCCACGGTTCTCGGCCTCGATGGCAATGCGGTACTGCGAGTTGGGGAACTTAAACGCCGCAGCCTCGACCTTACCGGTAATGGAGAGCGTATCGCCCGTCTCGGCCGCCAGCTTGGGCGCCACGATGATGTCGCCGGCATAGGCGTGACCGACCTCGGTCATGTCGCGGCCGCACATCACATACAGGTGGGCCAGACGATCGCTCTTGCGGGTACGCGCGTTGATCAGCTCAAGGCCCGGCTCAAGCGTGCCCGTCAGCACCTTGATAAAGCTGATGCGACCCTGCTGAGGATCGGCCAGGGTCTTAAACACAAAGGCCACCGGGCGGTCATCGTCACTCGAGATCTTAAGCGAATCGCCGTCAATGAGCGGCATCTCGCCATAGTCGGTCGGCGCCGGGAAGTACGTGGCGATGTCGTCCATCAGCGAGTTGACGCCCTGCTCCTTGATGCAATCGCCCGCAAAGACCGGCACAAAGATGCGCTCGGCGATCGCCTTCGACAGCAGGCCTTCGAGCTCCTCCTGCGTCAGCGTCTCCTCGCCTTCCAAGTACTTCATCATCAGTTCGTCGTCAGCCTCGGCCACCAGCTCGCACAGATGGTCATGGGCCTCCTCGGCCTGGGCACGATACTCCTCGGGAATCTCCGACTCAACGGCCTCGGCGCCGTTGCAATGGCGCGCCTTCATGCGCACCAGGTCGATGATGCCGTCAAAGTCCTCGCCCTCGCCCCAGGGAAGGGTCACGGCGCCCAGGCGCGTGCCAAAGCGCTCCTGCAGCAGGTCCATCGTGGTCGCAAAGCTGGCCTCGGGGCGCGACAGGCGGTTTACGAACACCGCACGCGCCAGGCGCAGGTCCTCGGCGGCATACCAGAGCTTAACCGTCGTAGGCTGCGGGCCAGCCTCGGCGTCGACCACAAACAGAGCTGTCTCGCAAACACTCATCGCGGCAAAGGCGTCGCCGATAAAATCGGGGTAGCACGGGGCATCGAGCACATTGATGCGCGCGCCCTTCCAGTCGATCGGTGCAATGGTCGTCGAGATGGAAAATGCACGCTTGACCTCTTCGGGGTCATAGTCGAGCGTGGGCTTGGTGCCGTCGTGGCCGCCCAGGCGGGCGGTCTTGCCAGAAAGGTGGAGCATGGCCTCGGCGAGTGAAGTCTTGCCCACCCCGCCTTGGCCTACGAGCACCACGTTCCTTACATTGCCGGTCTTGGGAGCACCCATGATGACCTCCTTGCAGGGCCGCGCGCATTGCGCGACGCCAACGGGGAGAGTTCGCGGTCGGTGCCATCCCGGGAGCAGCATGGTCGGCAGCCGAGCCGACTCACCCTCCAAATGTCCTATGCCACCACCCTACCCTCACGGGCGACCGTCCATGCACACCTTTCGGCACACGTATGAATACAGGCGGCGAGAGGAAGAGACAAGCTTGTGAGGCGATTATTGAACCCCGCCGATGCAAACAAAAAGCCGCCACAGACCGTAAGACCTGCGGCGGCTTCGCCTCAATTAATAGTTGAGCAAATACCTGAGCCTATCCCTCGATACGGCTCAAAAACTCACGCGTGCGCTGCTCGCGTGGATGGTCGATAACCTGCTCGGCGGGCCCCTCCTCGACAATACGACCGCCGTCCATAAAGACCACGCGATCGGCAACATCGCGCGCAAACTGCATTGCGTGGGTCACGATCACCATCGTCATATTCTGCGCCGCAAGGTCTTTAATGACACGCAGCACCTCGGCCGTCAGCTCGGGATCGAGTGCCGAGGTCGGCTCGTCAAAGAACAGGATCTCCGGGTCGAGCGCTAGGGCGCGGGCAATACTCACGCGCTGTTGCTGACCGCCCGAAAGCTCACAAGGAACCTTGTTCTCGTTGCCCGTAAGCCCCATCTGCGCGATCAACTCGCATGCACGTGCCTCTGCCTGCTCGCGCGGGCGCTTAAGAACGCGGATCGGCGCATCGGTGATGTTTTTCATCACGGTATAGTGCGGGAACAGATTGTAGTTCTGAAACACCAGGCCAAATCGCGAGCGCGCCTGCCTGGGCACATCGCCCTTCGCATAGACCGCGCCCGAACCCGCATCCGTCGCAACGGCAAGGTCGCCAAACGAGAGCGAGCCTCCGTCGAGCGTCTCGAGCAGCGTGGCACACCGCAGCAGCGTGGACTTGCCGCCACCCGAAGGCCCGATAATCGCCACGACCTCTCCACGCTTTACCTCGAGCGAGATATCCTTGAGCACCTCATTGCCGCCAAACGCCTTACGTGCGTTTTCGATTTTCATCACTGAGTTAGTCATGATAATAGTCCAGCTTCTTTTCGGCGGCGCCCAGCAGCATCTCGACCACAAAGTTAAAGACCCAGTAGATCAACGCCGCAATCGCAAACGGCACCATGCTCACTTGCGAGGCGACCAGCGCCTTGGCCGTCGAGAACATCTCCCCCACGCCGATGGCAAACGCCAGCGACGTGTCCTTGACCAGCGTGATGATCTCGTTGCCCATCGCCGGCAGAATACGCTTGGCAACCTGCGGCATCACAATGTACAAAAACGTCTGCAGGCGCGAGTAGCCCAGCACCTCGGCGGCCTCGTATTGACCGCGCGGAATGGACTGCAGGCCCGAGCGATAGATCTCGGCAAAGTAACCGGCGTAGTTGATGATGAACGCTACGACGCACGCCGTCCACTTGGAATCGGGCGTGAGCGAAATGCCAAACACGTAGTACGGGGCAAAGTAGATGGCAAACATTTGCAGCATGAGCGGCGTACCGCGCATGACCGAAATGTAGATGCGCGCAATCCAGCGAAGCGGCGCGATTTTGCTCATGCGCATAAACGCCACGGGGATTCCCAGCGGAATCGACCCCAGCAGTGTCAGCACAAACAACTGCAAACTGACCAAGAATCCCTGGCCAAGCATCTGCATCATGACTTGGATAGACAACCTACCCTCTCTTTCACAGCAACAGAACAGCGGGCGTTAATTGAAATAGGCACAGTGCCCAAGATTGCGAGCGACAAGCCCGACG
The DNA here is from genome assembly GCA_959019775.1 of uncultured Collinsella sp. GTDB lineage: Bacteria > Actinomycetota > Coriobacteriia > Coriobacteriales > Coriobacteriaceae > Collinsella. The sequence goes on along the minus strand of CAUEPS010000025.1, from coordinate 4,068 downwards.
AAGCGTACTTTGGTACGCGAGGAGGGTTGGAGCCGCAAGGTTGGGTGCTGTGGCTATTTCAAAACCCAATTATCGAAAGATAGACCATAGCTTGAATACTTGTCGCACAGGTCCTTGACCGTGCCGTCCTCATAGAGCGCCTTGAGCGACTCGGTCACGGCGGCGGCCGACTTGGTGTCGCCCTTCTTAAAGCCGACGGCGTAGTGCTCGCTGGACAGCGGCTCATCAAGCTGCGTATAGGCATCGGGCTTGGCGGCAAGCTGATACTGGGCAATCGAAAGGTCGCAAGCCACGGCATCGACCGCGCCGCTCTCGAGCTGCATAAAGGCCGTGTTGTACTCGCCGATCGTGTCGAGCGTGGCAAACGTCGCCGCCAGATCCTTCTGGTCACCCTCGAGCACATCCTGCGCAGCGGAATCGGTCTGCGTAATCACGGTCTTGCCGGCAAGATCGTCCCAGCTCTTGATGCCCGCATCCTTCTTTACCACCAGCACCTGCTCGTTGAGCATGTACGGCTCGGAGAACGTGTAGTCGTCCTCGCGACCCTCCATGGTAAAGCCGTTCCAGATGCAGTTGATGGCACCCGAGTTGAGCAGCGTATCCTTGGCATCCCAGTCGATGGCCTCGTATTTGACCTCCCAGCCCTGCTTATCGGCAACAGCCTTGGCCAGATCGAGATCAAAGCCGGTGTACTCGCCATCGTCGCCCACAAAGCCGTACGGAGGATAGGACTTATCAAAGCCCACCACGAGCTTCTTGGACTCCGCAGCGCCCTTCACGTCCTTGGCTGCAGCAGAACCGGCAGCGGAACCCTTGCCGGCACCACCGCCGCAACCGACAAGACCAAGGCCAAGCACCGTGGCGAGCGAGCCGGCTAGACCAACAAACTGACGACGAGACATATCGGTGTTCATGGTATCCCCCCTTGATGGCACTTTAGTTAAGTAAAGTGAGTCGTGTAACGTTCAGAATCATACACTTTAGTGAGATGGAGTACAAGGGAGGGTTTGCCCGCCGCGTGAGGGGTGTGGGGGTTAAGTTTCCTGCTCTACAGTCCTGCTCACGACGGAGGCCACATTAAGTGGCCTCCTGTTCGTGCGGAACTCGCGATAAACTTAACCCCCACACCCCTCACGCGGCGGGCAACCGTCGTTGGGCTTATCGCTGACACGATTAAACCGCTTGTATATCGTCTGCTGGCTTGGCACGGTACAATACTTGCAGCTTTAATTCATGAATTAGTGGAGTTATTGATGGCAGAATCTCGTGCGGAGCGTAAGGCTCGTCGTGCTTTGATCGAGGCGGCTGAGGGGTCGGGGGAAAAAAAATCTTCTAAGAAATCCAAGTCGTCTCTGAATGCAAAGGGCAAGGCTAAGGCCAAGCGTCCCGGCTCTCGTCGGAACGAGGATAAGGCATCTCAGACTCGCTCCAAGCGCCCGTATAAGAATCCGGTTCCGTCTGCGCGCAAGGCCGTTGATCCCAAGTCTCCTTGTTCCACCATGAAAGCTTGCGGTGGGTGCACGGCGCTCAATCGTCCTTATAAGAAGCAGTTGGCGACCAAGCAGGCTGCTATGGAGGAGCTTTTTGCTTCGCTTTGTGAGCGTGAAGGCATTGCTGTAGATCCTATTCGTGGTATGGGTGTCACCCTGGGCGACCCGGGCAAATATCCTGCACCGCGCGGTTTTCGCCATAAGGCCGCCACTCCCTTTGCCCCCGGCAAAGAGGGCGCTGTCCGTTGCGGTTTCTTTGAGCGCGGCACGCACAAGATCGTTGCCGTACCCGAGTGTCCTGTCGAGGCGTCGGGCGCTCGTCAGATTCTCAACGGCATCGCACGCGAAGCTGAGCGGTTGCATATTCCCGCCTTTAATGAGGACAAGCATCTTGGTTTGCTTCGCTATGCCGTCGTCCGCTGCGGTTGGCGTACCGACCAGGTCATGATTACGCTCGTGACCGCCCAGCGTGACTTACCGCATGCGCAGGAGTTCTTTGGGGCCGTCGCGGCGCTCGATCCGCATATCGTCACCGTTGCCCAAAATATCAATGGCCGTCCCGGTAACGCCATCTTGGGTGAGGAGACTCGTATCGTCTATGGCGCCGAGTGCATGCGCGACCAGCTGCTCGGTTGCGAATTCGATATCTCCCCTACCGCGTTCTATCAGACCAATCCGCAGCAGACCGAGCTGCTCTATCAGCTCGCGATTGACGGCATGGACCTGCAGCAGGGTGACATTCTTATGGACGCTTACTGCGGCAGCGGCACCATCGGTCTGTGCGCCGCGAAGGATGCCCGGGACAGAGGTGTCGGCATTATGCTGCTCGGCGTGGAACGCAACCCGGCGGGCATTGCCGACGCACGTCGCAATGCCGAGCTCAACGGCCTCACCCGCAGCGCTTGGTTTATGGCCGACGACGCCACCGACTACATCTTGGACGCCGCCGATAACAACGAGCGCGTCGACGTTCTCTCCATCGACCCGCCGCGCGCCGGCTCCACGCCCGAGTTTCTTGAGGCCGCCTGCGTACTTAAGCCGCGCCGCATCACCTATATCAGCTGCAATCCCGTGACCCAAGAGCGCGACCTGCACCAGCTCCTCGACGGTGGCTATCGCCTGCTCAAGATCACGCCGGTCGACATGTTCCCTCATACCGACCACACCGAGACCGTCGCGGTCCTCGAGCGCCGCTAATCCACCCCGGTAGATTTATGGGACAAGAAGGGGGCGGCCCGTCTGGACCGCCCCCTTCACTTGGTTTATGGACGCCGTTACATGCCCTTGCGCAGGTCGCAGACGCCGGCTGCTGCCATCTCGCGAAGCAGCGTCTCGCGATCGCGCGTCACAATCAAATCCAGCGGGAAGTGAATCTCGTCGAGCATCTTGCGCGCGTGATCGAGCTTGCCAATGGCCATACCAATGTGCGCATCAGTCGACACGCCAATGCCCACGCCCAGCTCGGCGCAACGCTCGGCAATCTTGCGGCATACGGCCCAATGCTCAGTGTCGGCACCGTGCTCAAGACTATGGTTGTTGATCTCGATAATCTTGTGCTTCGCCTTAGCCGCCAACAGCACCTCATCGATATCGAACGGCACGCCCGAGCGCCCCGTATGCCCCAGCATGAACACCTTGGGGTGCTCCAGGGCATTGATGTACATCTGGGTCGTTTGGGCGAGCGTCGCGCCTTCGGCAAACTGCGGATTATGCACGCTTGCCACCAAATAATCCAAATTGCGCGTCACCAATTCGAACAGCGAATGCTGGTGACTGTACGAATCGCCGGCAATATCGAGCGAAACGGGAATGTCCTCGCCAAACAAGCTTCCGTCCAGCGAAACGATATCGGCCTCGGCGCCGCGAAGCACCAGCACGCCGCTCCAAATACGCGGCCAGATATCCTGGTTAATAAAGAACTGGAAACTGCGCAGGTCATTGGGGCAAGGCGTAACCATCGAGCTTAAATGATCGGCGGAACCGAGCACCTGAAGGCCGCGCTCTGCCGCCCAATATATGTTCTCCTCGATGGTTGAATACGCATGCGCAGAGAACATCGTATGAGTATGGATATCACAAGAAAGCAGGTAGGGCATCGGGTCTCCTTATCCGGTATGGCCGTCGCGTATATTCATTGTACGCATAGCATTCGATGGTCGTAAAACCGCTCCATCCCAACGACACAACGTCCATGACAACGGGGTCTGGCTTAAAGCCAAACCCCGTTTCACGTAAAACATTGTAAGCAGAGCGCTTTACTTTTGACGATACTCGTCGGCCAGCTGCTTCCAGGCGGGCAGTGAGTTGACGATAGTCTCGTAGCTCACGCAGTAGCCCAAGCGGAACCAGCCCGGCATGCCAAAGCTGTCCGAGGGCACCGCGAGCAGCTCATACTTCTTCGCGCGCTCGCAGAAGGCGTTCGCATCGGGCTCCAGCGCTTTCACCCATAGGTAGAACGCGCCATCCGGCTCAACATACGTGTAGCCATACTCCGCCAATGCACCGGTAAGCGCGGTGCGGTTGCGTGCATAGGCCTCAACGTCACTCGGCTCATCGATGCAGTCGATAATTACGCGCT
>CAUEPS010000024.1 GCA_959019775.1 uncultured Collinsella sp. | reverse complement strand
CATTCGGCGAGATGCGTTTGCGAAAGTGGTCAATTTTAGATTAGCGCTAACACCTGTCGCCGTCGACCATCTACCGCTGGGTCGCGGCGGGCTACGACGGCATGACCAACATGGAGCTCAGGCGCAAGGTCGGCTACAGGCCGAGGAGGCGCGCCGCCGTCCGGGCGGCCACGCGCCACTCCGCCCGCAGGTCATACGCCGCGTTCCTCGCCCTCGGGGAGGACGCGTGCGCCGCGGCCTGGGAGATGGACACCGTCGAGGGCGCCCGGGAGGACTCGGCCTGCCTGCTCACGCTGCTCCACCGCCCCAGCAGGCTCCAGCTGGCGCTCCTGCTCGGGGAGAAGACCTCCGGGTGCGTCGCGGCCGCCCTGGAGGGCGTCCGGGCGGTCCTCGGCGCAGACGGGACGCGCCGCGTGTTCCGCGCCGTGCTCACCGACAACGGCGCCGAGTTCTCCGACGAGGGCGCGATCGCCGCGCTCCTCGGCGAGGGGCCCGGCGAGACGAGGCTGTTCTACTGCGACCCGCGCCGCAGCGACCAGAAGGGCGCCTGCGAGCGCAACCACGTCGAGATCAGGAAGCTGCTGCCCAAGGGCGCCGGGCTCAGGTTCGACCGGCTATCCCCGGCCGACATGGCGCTCGCCATGTCGCACGTGAACTCCGAGCCCCGCGGCGCGCTCGGCTTCTCGACGCCCGCGCGCGCCTTCAGGGCGATGCTCGGGGACGATGCGGCGGCGCTGCTTGACGCCTACGGCGTGGAGGATGTGCCTCTGGCCGAGCTCGACCTGACGCCGGGACTCATCGAGAGGGCGCGCGCAGAGAGGGGCGATGCCCCGCTGGCCTAGCCTAAGGGCGAAAACGGAATAGACGGACCGACCGTCCGGCTGAGTCTGGGAAGAGGTGCCGGGCGGAGGGCGGAGCATGGCCACCGGACCCATCGAAACACATCTCCACCGTTCCTTCAACTGGGAAAACGGCGCCCCCGGGGCCCGGATGGGGCCTCGGGGGCGTTCGGCTAGCTGCGGGAACGGCCTGTCCGCCTAATGTGTTCGGCTGAGATCGGAAATCAACCGGACGGTGTAAATCGCTGCCGGAAGACGGCAAATCAAAAAGCGGAAGCGGATTAATAAGCTGGGAAAACGCGTTGGCAAACCCGTTGTGGGCAACATTTGGCATGATGTCGCTTTGGCTTTTGGTCACGGGGCCGTGCGGTACCATAAACGTCAATGATCTTTGACGAACGACCCGCCGAGCTTGCCTCGGCGGGCTTTTGGCGTTGCAATGCCGGAGGAACAGCATGCTCATTCACCGTATAGCCGCGCAGCTCTACACTGCCGAGGCACTGCAGACCGTCGAGGCCGGGCTCGATTCTGGCGAGGACGTGACGCTGGCCGTGTCTCAGTCGGGCCGAACGCTTATGGCTGCCGCCCAGTTTGCGCGTCGTCCGCGCCCCACGGTCTACATCGTGAGTGGCGAGGATGCGGCCGATCGCGCCGCACGCAGTCTGGCCGCCTATGTGGGCCTGGCGCACGTGTGCCGCTTTCCCGAGCGCAAGGACTACCCTTGGCGCGAGCAGGCGCCCGACGACGCCGTGGTTGCTCAGCGCTGCGAGGCGCTCGGGCGCATCGTGCGCGGGGACAACTGCATCATGGTCGCCTCGGCCCGCGCGCTGCTGCGCTGCGTGCCGCCGGTCGAGAGCCACTACTGGGAGTCCACTACTTTTGCTGTGGGCGAGGAGATTCCCTTTGACGAGGTGCCGCAGCGTCTGGTGGGCATGGGCTACACCAATGCCGGCGCCGTTGACGCGCCCGGCCTGTTCCGTGTGCACGGCGACACCGTCGAGGTGTTTCCCGCGCAGGAAAAGGCGCCCGTGCGCATTGAGTTCTTTGGCGACGAGATCGACCGCATCCGCCGCATGGTGAGTTCAACGGGCCAGACCATCGGCAACGAGGACAGCATCGAGATCTTCCCCTGCCGTGAGCTGGCGCTTACCGATGAGGCCGTCCACAACATGCATGTGGCGCTTTATCGCGCCAGCCAGGACGACAGCAAACTGGCCGCATTGCTCGAGATGGTGGATGCGCGCATCGTCACGCCCGAGCTCGACCGCTTTTTGCCGGTGATGTACGGCCAGACCGTGAGCCCGCTGGCGCACGTGGGCGGCAAGGCGCTCGTGGTTTTGTCCGAGCCGCGCTCGCTGTTCGACGACTGCCTGCGTGCCTACGAGGATATCGAGGCCCGTGCCGGCGAGGCGGGGGTCGACCGTCTGGACGGCCTGTACGTGCGTGCCCAGCAACTCGACTTTGGTTCCCAGCAACGCCTGAACTATGTGAGCCTGATCCGTGCCGGCGGTGCGGTGACGGCCGAGCTCAAGATTGAGCAGCCGGCCATCGCGGGCTCGGACAATCGCTTTATGACGCGCATCCAGGAGGTCGTGGGCAAGCGCTATGCCTGCGTGTTTGCCATCCCCGACCGCGGTGCGCGCGAGTCGATGGAGCTCACCTTTGGCGACGAGGGCATTACCTTTGAGGAATCGCTGACGGCCGCGCCCGAAAACGCAGGCGTCATTGGCGACCGCGTGCGCGTGGCAGCGGCGGATTCCGCCGACCGTGCCGCACGCCAGGAGGCCCATGCTTCCATTCGCGAGCGCAAGGCCGACGCGCTCAACGCCCGCTCGCTCGAGGCGGGTGCCGCCCAGGCTGCCGCCGGCGCCGCCGTGCCCACCATCTCGCGCGGGCGCGTGACCTTTGTGGACGCTGCCCTGCCGCAGGGCGTGGTGGTGCCCGATGCCAACCTGGCCGTGTTCTCGATTGCCGACCTCAACGCCCGCATGGATGCCAACCGCGCGCGCAGCCGCCGCAAGGTTGACATTACGCAGATCACCTTCCCGTTTAAACCGGGCGACTACGTGGTGCACGCTACCCACGGTATCGCGCTCTTTAGTGAGGTCGCGCGCCAGGAAGTGGGCGGCAAGGAACGCGACTACTTTTTGCTGGAATATGCCGACGGCGACAAGCTCTACGTACCGCTGGAGCAGGTTGATCGCATTACGCGCTACGTTGGTCCCGACGGCGATAAACCGCGCTTGACCAGGCTCAACACCGCCGACTGGACGCGGGCCACCAACAAGGCGCACAAGAATGCCAAAAAGCTGGCGTTTGACCTGGTCGACCTGTATACGCGCCGCTCGTCGATTACCGGTATCGCCTGTCCGCCCGATACGCCTGAGCAGATCGAGATGGAGCAGAGCTTCCCCTACGACGAGACGCGCGACCAGCTGGAGGCCATCGCCGACATCAAGGCCGACATGGAGGCGCCCAAGCCCATGGACCGCCTGCTGTGCGGCGACGTGGGTTTCGGCAAGACCGAGGTCGCCCTGCGCGCGGCTTTTAAGTGCGTGGACTCCGGTCGCCAGGTCATGGTGCTCTGCCCCACGACCATTCTGGCCCAACAGCACTACGAGACATTCTTTGAGCGCTTTGCCCCGTTTGGCCTGGAGGTCGAGGTGCTCAGCCGCTTCCGCACCCCGGCGCAGCAAAAGCGCGCGCTCAAGGCGTTTGCCGAGGGCACGATTGATGTGCTGATCGGCACGCACCGCTTGCTTTCTGCCGATGTGAACCCCAAGAACCTGGGCATGGTGATCATCGACGAAGAGCAGCGCTTTGGTGTGCAGCACAAGGAGCAGCTCAAGAACCTGCGCGAGCAAATCGACGTGCTCACGCTCTCGGCAACGCCTATTCCGCGAACCATGCAGATGGCCACGAGCGGCGTGCGCGACATGAGCCTGATCACCACACCGCCGACCGGGCGTCGTCCCGTGATCGTGCACGTGGGGGAGTACGACCCCGACGTAGTGAGTGCGGCGATTCGCCTGGAGGTGGGCCGCGGCGGCCAGGTGTACTACGTGTCCAACCGCGTCAAGACCATCGACGATGCCGTGGCGCGCGTGCACGAGGCCGCGCCCGAGGCGCGCGTGGGCGTGGCACACGGCAAGATGAGCCCGCGCGAGGTCGAGGACGTGATGATCGAGTTCGCGACCAAGAAGATCGACGTGCTTATCGCTACGACCATCGTGGAGAGCGGTATCGACAACGCAACGGCCAACACGCTTATCATCGAGGACTCGCAGCGTTTGGGTCTGGCGCAGCTCTACCAGCTCAAGGGCCGCGTGGGCCGCTCGGCCACGCAGGCATACGCGTACTTTATGTTCCCGGGTGAGCTGCCGCTCACCGAGGAGGCCACGGCACGCCTGACCGCGCTTTCCGAGTTCCAGGACCTGGGCAGCGGCATGCGCATCGCCATGCGCGACCTGGAGATCCGCGGCGCCGGTTCGCTTATGGGCGCCGAGCAGCACGGCAACCTGTCGAGCGTGGGCTTTGACCTGTTTACGCAGATGTTGGGCCAGGCTGTGGCCGAGGCGCGCGGCGACGACGATGCCGGCGTGGAGGCGGCGAGCGTGGGCATCAACCTGCCGGCCGACTACTTCTTGTCCGAGGAGTATATGCCGGCGGTGGACCAGCGCGTGCTCGTGTACCGTAAGCTCGCGGCAGCCGAGGACCTGGAGAGCATCGACGAGGTGCAGGAGGAGACCGAGGCCGCGCACGGCGAGCTGCCGTTGGCGGGACTCAACCTGTTCAACCGCGCGCGCATCCGTATTCGCGGCGAGCGCCTGGGGCTCGAGAGCGTCACGCTCAGCGGCAGACGCATCACGTTTTTGGGCGTCGAAGTGCCCAAGAAGGTGGCCTTTGAACTTAAGACTCGCTACGGTGCGGTGAACTTCCCCAAGAGCCGCAAACTGTCGGTGCCCTACAAGGCGGGCGCCGGCGCGGGCAGCGGCCTGGGCCGCGGTCTCGACGCCAACGACGGCACCGGCCCCGTTGCCGCGGCACTCATGCTGCTGCAGCAGCTGGGTGCTAGTGATGATGACTAGCAAGTCGACGCTGCAAACACCCCATTTGGGCACTCTGGCTCCATCGAAAGGAAAGCATGTTCGGATACATCTATAAGAAAGATGTCGCTATTATCGCGGCCGTCCTGTGCCTTTGTCTGGGCGTGGGCAGCTTCTTTGATTATCAGATCTCGAGTGTGCTGTTCAACATCGGCAGCATGTACGGCCGCTTTATCGAGGCGGCCGGCGAGCTGCCGTTCGAGCTGACGGCGAGCATCGCGGGCGTCATGCTCGTGCGCTCGGTACGCCCCGATTCCAAGGCGAGCAAGTGGCTCGCTGCGCTGGGCGTTTTGATCAACGTGGGTCTGGTCGGCTACGAGATTATCGGATCGCTGCGCGTCGGCGGCAAGCTTATTGCGTTTCAGCTGGTTCTGACGTTTGCGTTGGTCATCGCAGCCAACTTCATCGCCTACCGCCTCACGCGCACGACCGAGCCCGACGAGCTTACGCGCTGGGCGTTGATGGTGCTGGCCGTGTGGGTCGCTCAGGCCATCATCCTCAACGTCATTGTTAAGCCGTTATGGTCGCGCCCGCGCATGCGCGTGATCGAGGTCACGCCGGGGCTCAATTTTCAGCCGTGGTGGGTGATCGGCAACCCCGACAAGTGGGCTTATATCGCCGCCGGCGTGATCAAGGACGGGTTCAAGTCGTTTGCGAGCGGACACACGGCGCATGCGGCGATCGGCCTTATGCTCGCCGGGCTTCCCGCGGCAGCCTTTAAGGAAAAACCTTCGCGTCGCCGCGTGATCTTTTGGGCGGCGGTTGTTGTTGCAGCGTTCGTCGCCTTTGGGCGCATCGTGATCGGCGCGCACTTTTTGAGTGACGTGAGCTGCGGTTTTGCCCTGGTACTGGCACTTGAGTGCCTTGCCGCACGCATTGCCTATCCCAACGGCGTACAATAGCTCCGTTTGAATCATCTGGCCGATACCCGGTAAGAGAGGATTGCCATGCTCGCGTTTAACAACGACTATTCCCACGGCGCACATCCGGCAGTGCTGCAGGCGCTCGTCGACACCAATATGGAGCCGCAGCCCGGCTACGGTACCGATGCGCACACCGAGCGTGCCAAGCAGCTTATCCGCGAGGCCTGTCAGGCCCCCGATGCCGACGTGTTTTTTCTGGTGGGCGGCACGCAGGCCAACGCGACGGTGATCGACATGTTGCTCGCGCCGTACGAGGGCGTCGTTGCTGCTGAGACTGGCCACGTCGCCTGCCACGAGGCGGGGGCCATCGAGTTTGGCGGCCACAAGGTGCTCACCATCCCCGGCTACGAGGGCAAGATGCACGCCGAGGACCTCGAGAGCTATATCCAGGTGTTCTACGAAAACGAGAGCTACAAGCACACGGTGTTCCCGGGCGCCGTGTACGTGAGCCTGTCGACTGAGTACGGCACGCTGTACTCCAAGGCCGAGCTCGCGGCGATTCACTCAGTGTGCCAGAAGCGTGAGATTCCGCTGTTTGTGGATGGCGCCCGCCTGGCCTATGCGCTGGCGGCCGATGAGTGCGACATTACTCTGCCCGAGCTGGCGCAGCTGTGCGACGTGTTCTACATCGGCGGCACCAAGTGCGGCGCGCTCTGCGGCGAGGCTGTGGTGTTTAGCGGCATGCACGCTCCGGCGCATCCCATTCCGCGTATTAAACAGCATGGCGCGTTGCTGGCCAAGGGCCGCCTGACGGGCGTGCAGTTCGAGGCCCTTTTTACCGATGGCCTGTATTTTGAGATTGGTCGCCAGGCCATCGAAACCGCGCAGGCGCTTCGTCGCGTGCTGCACGAGCGCGGCTACCAGTTCTTCTTGGAGACGCCCACAAACCAGCAGTTTGTGATTCTGCCCAACGAGGACATGGCCCGCATTCGCGAGCATGCCTCGGTCGAGTACTGGGAAAAGTACGACGAGACCCACACGGTGGTGCGTTTTTGCACCAGCTGGGCCACGACGCAGGAGGATATCGACGCGTTGGCGGCGGTTCTGTAGCCTGATGTAATGACGGGGGGCCGCCTTGCGCTGGGTTTGGCGCAAGGCGGCCTTTGTTTTTGAGGGAGAAGGGTTGTATGACCGAGATGTCCGAGCCGACAATTCGCCTGGCGACGCCCGAAGACGCGTCGGCGTTGCTTGCCATCTATGAGCCGTATGTGCGCCAGACGGCGATTACCTGCGAATACGAGGTGCCGAGCGTTGAGGAGTTCGCCGGGCGTATTGAGCGTACGCTCAAGCGCTATCCGTATCTGGTGATGGAGTTGGACGGGCGTCCGGTAGGCTATGCCTATGTGAGTCCGCTTAACAGCCGCGAGGCATACGACTGGTCGGTCGAGACGTCGATCTACCTGGCACGCGATGTGCGCCATGGCGGGCTGGGTCGCAAGCTGCACGACGCGCTCAAGCAATGCCTGGTCGCGATGGACATCACCAACATGTGCGCGCTCATTGCCGTGCCGCACGATAAGGACGACGAGTATCTGACGCACAACAGTCAGGATTTCCATGCCCATATGGGATATCGCCTGGTGGGCGCCTTCGACCGCTGCGCCCAAAAGTTCGGCCGCTGGTACGACATGTGCTGGATGGAGCTGGTCCTGGCTGAGCGCACACCCAACCAACCCAAACCAACCTGGTTCCCCGACCTTCCCAAACCTACCATTTAGGGACAGGTTTATTTTGGCAGGTTAGCCGATGGGCTCGGTGTATTTGGCGCGGTCGGTGCGCTGGATGCGCTTGGAGACGTGGAGCGGGCGGCCGTCGGTGTCGTAGACGTAGTCGGTGATCAGGATCAGCGCCTGCCCGCGCTCGACGTTGAGCAAAAACGCCTCGTTTTGCGAGGCGTAGCACACCTCAAAGGTCTTATGCCCCTGTGCCGGCGCGCGATGGAACTCCTGTCGCAGCGTGGCGTAGAGCGAACCGTTGATATCGCGATCGATGAGTGCCTCGAAGCTTGGCGGCAGATAAGTGGTCTCCAGGCACAGCGGCGCATCGTCCAGATAACGCAGGCGGACAAGTTTGACGAGCTTGCTGCCCACGGCGGCGTCAAAGAACTTAGCTATGCTGCCGGCCGCCTTGGCAAAGCCCGAATCCACGGTGCGCGTGGTGGGCTTCATGCCCTGGCCTTCGACCTGCTTGGTATAGCTCGAAAACACCAGGTTGTTCTCGTGGAGCGCGGGCGTGTCGGCCACAAAGGCGCCACGCCCGCGCTCGGTGCGCACCAGGCCCTCATCAACGAGCACCTTAAGGGCGTGGCGCACGGTGCTGCGCGACAGCCCCGATTCGTCCATAAGCTCCATCTCGGACGGCAGCTTGTCTCCGCGTGCGTAGATGCCGGCGGCGATGCGGTCGCGAAGCGTACCCGCCAAGCGCTCGTATTGGGCCAGTTTCTTTTTAGACGAAGCGTTCATGCGATCAACCTGTATCTAACTTGTATGCGTATCTAATCAAGCATGTATTCAATACAACAACAAAACCGCTGGTAGCTAGCTATCGAAAACCGCATCAGCAAAATTTCTAGGACAAATATAGCATACAACTAGTCGACATAACCAAAACATGTATGTAACTTGTATGCCATCGAGAGCATCAAACGAGAAGAAAGGCTGATGCACGATGACTACTCAGGAACAGGTTAAGGATGTCGTCTCCCAGGTTTTGGCTGACAAGGCAGACAAGGGCGGCATCAAGCGCGTCGTGTGGATTGGCGCTGGCGGATCCAACGGCGGCAACTATCCTGCCCAGTACTTTATGGAGCACGAGGCCACGCAGGTCGTGAGCTCCAGCTACACCAGCAACGAGTTCGTGCACGCAACCCCTGCCTACGTCAACGAGAACACCCTGGCCGTGGTCGTGTCCATGCGCGGCACCAAGGAGACCATCGTCGCCGCCCAGGTCGCCAAGGACCACGGCGCCAGCACCATCGCCATCTATGTCGACGAGTCCGGCCTTACCGAGGTCTGCGACTACAAGATCCAGTACGATAGCCTGGCCGTCGATGAGTCCTGCATGGGCCGCACCAACTCCGCCGTCGTGACCATGATCGCCATGGAGCTTACGCAGCAGACCGAGGGCTATGCCGAGTACGAGACCGCTATGGCCGCGTTCGACTTGGTCGACCCCATCTATCGCAAGGCCGTCGAGTACACCCGTCCGCTCGCTGCCAAGTGGGCCGAGCAGAACGCCGACAAGCCCTGCATCAACGTCATGGCCCAGGGCCCGCTCTTTGGTGCCGCCTACGTCTTTAGCATCTGCAACGTGCAGGAGATGCTGCAGATCGACTCCTGCACCATCAACACCTGCGACTTCTTCCATGGCCCCTTCGAGATCCTAGACAAGCGCACCTCGCTGTTCCAGCTCATCAGCGTCGGTCGCAGCCGCTGCAACGACGAGCGCGGCATCCGCTTCGTCAACCAGTACGGTGGCGAGCGCGTCTATCAGCTCGACGCCAAGGAGCTCGGCCTCAACGACATCAAGGACAGCGTGAGCGAGTACTTCAACCACCTGATCTTTGCCCCGATCCTCAACAACGTGTACATGCGTGCGCTCTCTGCCGTAACTCACAAGGACTACATGACGCGCCGCTACATGTGGAAGCTGGACTACTAGGGGATAGGGCGGCCTAACAGCTCGATGTCCTCATAAGTTGCGGTGGAGTAGTTCCTGTTTGGGGGCTTGAGGCCTCTATTTAGGAACTATTTCACCGCAATCGCCAAATGATCCGCTGGGGACGGAGGAAAACGGATCACTGACTCAGACCAGCCCCTCAGTGATCCGTTTTCCTCCGTCCCCAGCGGATCATTTACCCGTTCGGCGATTTGTGTCTTGAAAAATGTATATAACGACTATAACGTAGTGTGAAACATATTGGAAACAATACCGAGGAGGCTGCGTTGAAGAAAAGCAATCTGGGCTATGTGCTGGTGCTGGTCGCCGCGCTTATGTGGGGCAGCATCGGAATCTTTGTAAACGGCATCTCGGCCATGGGCGTTTCGTCCCAGAGCATGGCTGCCTTTCGCTTGTTGGTCGGAGCGCTTATCTTGGCGCCGGTCCTGATGTTTATGGGCTGTCGTCCGGGTGAGGGGTCTACCGTGGCTCAGGGTCCGCTGGCCCTGTTCAAGGCGAGCCCTAAAGAGCTTGTTCCCTGCGCGCTTGTCGGTATCGTCGGTTTGGCCGCCGCCAACACCTGCTATTACGAGTGCATGGGCGAAGTGGGCATGTCCACGGCCTCGGTGCTGCTCTACACCTCGCCGGTGTTTGGCGTCGTGCTCGGCCGCGTGCTTTATCGCGAGGACGTGACCCCCAACAAGCTCGTTGCCATTGCCTTTAACATCGTTGGCTGCGTGCTTGCAGTGACCAATGGCGACCTTTCCGGTTTCCATTTTTCGGTTTGGGGCGTCACGTCGGGCGTGATTGCGGGCCTTTGTGGTGCGTCGCTCGCGGTGTTTAGCCGGATAGCAACCAAGACGGTCCACCCGCTGGCTGTCACGTTTTGGGGCTTTGTTTTTGGCGGTGCGGTTATGGCGGCTATCGCGGCTCCGTGGCCGGATGTTGCCGCGGCAATGTCGCCACGGCTGCTGCTGCTGTTCCTTGGCTTTGGACTCATCCCCACAGCCGTGGCTTACATCTTATATATGCAGGGTCTGTCCATGGGGCTCGAGACGTCGAAAGTTCCCGTCGTAATGTCTTTCGAGACGGTCGTCACCGTACTGGTGGGCATTGGCATCTACGCCGAGCCCGCCGGCGCGATCAAGGTCCTGGGCATCGTGCTGGTGCTCGCGTCCATCCTGATCATGAACACCGACTTCTCCAAGCTGCGCAACAGTGTGTTTGTCGGTCATGTTGTTGAGAGCATGACCTTTAAGCCTAACGCGTGGTGGACGGAGAAATCGCAGGACATGGATCTGTTTAAGGAGCGCACCGGCATCGCGCTGGAGCCCACCGTGCAGGAAAGCCCCTGGTACTTTGTGCGATAGAGGATTGCGCGCAGGGTCTGACCTCGGGTTATCCAGCCAGCGCCGGCCTACCCTGCGCCAACGTTTCAAGTACGTTAAACCCGTCAACGGTCGATTTTCACCCGCGAACGGTCTTTATACTAATTAGCAATATAAGCAACATATAAGACGTTATAATGACCATAACGAAAAGGAGGAGGCAAGATGAATCAGATCATTCTCGCATCTCATGGCGGCCTGGCCGCAGGCGCCAAAGACACGCTCGAGATGGTTCTCGGCGACGTGTCGAACGTCCACGTCGTGTCGCTTGCTCGTGACGACAAGGAGCCCATCACCAATAAGGTGGACGCCATGATCGCCACGTTCAACGCGGACGACACCGTCTATGTGCTGACCGATATGCTCGGCAGCTCGGTCAACAACAACATGGTCGAGCTTTCCAAGAACGGCACGAAGTTCACGGTTGTCAGCGGTTTCAACATTCCGCTGGCACTGACGCTCGCTATGAGCCCCGTCCCCATCAAGGGCGCCGAGCTCGCGGCCCTCATCAACGAGGCCCGTACCGGTCTGACCAACCCCAACGCACCGGTCGAGGCCGTCGCGGCTCCCGCCAAGAAGGCCAAGGCGTCCCGTCACAGCTCTGGTCCCGCCAAGATCGTCCTCGCACGTCTTGACTACCGTCTGCTGCACGGCCAGGTCGTCTTTACCTGGACCGCCAAGGTTCAGGCCGAGCGCATCATCGTCGTCGACAACGCTGCCGCCAACGATGACATCAAGAAGGGCGCTCTTAAGCTGGCCAAGCCCCAGGGCGTGCGCCTGAACGTCTTCACCGTCGAGCGTGCCCTCGCCAAGATGGACAAGCTCAACACCCTCGGCGAGCGCGTCATGTTTGTCTTTGGCAACACTGCCGAGATGCTGCAGTTCTGCCAGGGCTACAAGCTCGACGCCATCAACCTGGGCGCCACCGCCAACCACGACGGTGCCGATCAGATTGGCGGCAAGGACAGCTCCGTCTTCTTCGACGCCACCCAGAAGGCCGACGTCAACCAGCTGCTCGACATGGGCATCAAGCTCTACGTCCAGCAGACCCCTACGTATCAGAGCGTCGACATCGACGCCAAGCTGTAATCAACCAGGCTTTTGCCTGACTGAAAGGAGAAGGGTATGAATACGTTCATCAGTGCGGTGCTCGTCGGCCTCGTCGGCGTGTTCTGCATGTGGGACTCCCGCCTGCTCGGTCGTCTTAACTTCGAGCAGCCCCTCGTTGGCGCTACGCTCGTCGGTCTGCTGCTGGGCGATGTGCCCACCGGCCTTGCCGTCGGTGCCGCCGTCGAGCTCGTGTCCATGGGCCTGGTGCAGGTCGGTGCCGCCGTTCCGCCCGATATGGTCCTGGGCGGCATCGTGGCCGCTGCCTTTGCGTGCCTGACCGATGCTTCCGCCGAGACCGCCATGACGATCGCCATCCCGGTCGCCGTCCTGGGTCAGCTCCTCGGCATCGTGTTCCGTTCCATCATCGCCGTCCTCACCCATGTGGCAGATAACGCGATTGATAACGGAAAGTTCAAGACCGCCTACCGTATGCACATCTGCGCCGGCTCCGGTTTGTACGCCATCATGTACTTCCTGCCGATTTTCCTCGCCGTCTTTGTTGGCACCGACCTGGTTCAGGCCATCGTCAACATGGTTCCCGAGTGGCTGTCCACTGGTCTTAACGTTTCGACCAAGATCATGACCGCCTACGGCTTGGCTCTGCTGCTCACCATGATGATCAAGAAGGGTATGACTCCGTTCCTGTTCATCGGTTTCCTGCTCGCCGCTTACCTCAACCTGTCCGTCATCGCGGTCGCTCTGATCGGTGTGTGCCTGGCTGTCGTCTTCATGGGCTTCAAGTTCAACGGTTCCCATGCAGCCGCCGGTGTCGATTCCGACTACGATCCGCTCGAAGACGACGAAGACTAAGGAGGAACACACTATGGCAACCGCAACCAAGGACGTGTCCCTGAACAAGAAGGTCAGCCAGTTCTTCTGGCGCTCCTGGGCCATCCAGGCCTCTTGGAACTACGAGCGTCAGATGAACATGGGCTTCCTCTACGGTATGGTTCCCACGCTCGATCGCCTCTATCCGGACGAGTCCGACCCCAAGCAGCTTGCTGCTAAGAAAGAGGCTTACCACCGTCACATGGCGTTCTACAACTGCACCCCGCAGACGAGCGCTTTCATCCTGGGCCTCGCCGCCTCCATGGAGGAGGAGTACGCCAAGGATCCCGAGAACTTCAACCCCGATTCGATTAATGCGGTCAAGACCTCCCTTATGGGCCCGCTTTCCGGCATCGGTGACTCCTTCTTCCAGGGCACCATCCGCGTTATCGCCTTTGGCTTGGGCGTTCAGCTGGCTCAGCAGGGCTCCATCATGGGCCCGATCCTGGCCCTTCTCATCTCCATCGTCCCCTCCGTGCTGATTACTTGGTTCGCAGCCAAGATGGGCTATCAGGGCGGCCACGAGTACCTGAGCAAGCTTCAGGGCGGCGACCTCATGGAGAAGCTCATGTATGTCTGCGGCATCGTGGGTCTTATGTCCGTGGGCGGCATGATCGCCACGCTGATCGGCGCCACCACCCCGCTGCAGTTCGCTGACGGCACCGTCGTTATCCAGGACATCCTGGACAGCATGATGCCCCAGATGATCTCCCTTGGCCTCACCGGCCTTATGTACTGGCTCATCAAGAAGAACGTCAACACCGGTTGGCTTCTCGTGATCGCCATTGTGGGCGGCATCGCCCTCTCCGCGGTCGGCATCCTGGCTTAGTCGCGACTAAGCGCCTAACCGCTTTCCCCCGGGGGCCTGCCTGGCATCCCATACCCCAGGCAGGCTTCCATCCCCAAAATGCGACAATGGGACAGTCCCTTTGTCGCATCCTCAACGGGCCGGCGACTCGGCCCAAACCACGGTAACCCTGCGAGCGCCCGGCAATGTGGCGCCGCAAAAATTCGAAAGGAATGTGTCAGATGTACGAGATCGACCTTAACCTCCCTAAGCAGATCGTCGCTGACGTCCTGTCCAACCACGAGATCCACAGCGTCGCTTTCGTCGGCTGCGGTGCCTCCATGTCCGACCTGTACCCCGCCAAGTACTTCCTGGCCAACAACACGGACAAGCTGAACGTTCAGATCTTCACCGCTAACGAGTTCAACTACGACACGCCTTCTTGGGTCAACGAGCACACCTTCGTGATCACCTGCTCCCTCGGTGGCTCCACCCCCGAGACCGTCGAGGCCAACAAGACCGCCAAGAAGCACAACTGCCCGGTCGTCTCCCTCACCAACAAGGCTGGCTCCGCTCTGACCGTCGACGCCGACCACGTCATCGTCCACGGCTTCCATGCCAACTATGCCGCCAAGGCCGAGAAGCCCGCCTACGCCATCGCTCTTGCTCTCGAGATCCTTCAGCAGACCGAGGGCTATGATCACTACGAGGACATGATCACCGGCCTCAACAACATCTTCGAGCTGATCGAGAACGCTGCTCAGTCTGCCAAGGGCCTGGCCAAGCAGTTCGCTCAGGACTTCAAGGACGACAAGATGATCTACTTCATGGCCTCCGGTGCCTCCGAGAAGATGGCTTATTCTAACGCCGCCTTCCTGTTCACCGAGATGCAGTGGATCGACGCTGCTTCCTACAACACCGGCGAGTACTTCCACGGCCCGTTCGAGGTTTCCACCGAGGGTAAGCCCTACGTCTTCCTCATGTCCGACGGTGCTACCCGTCCGATGGACGCTCGTGCCCTCACCTTCCTGCAGCGTATGGGTGCCAAGGTCGCTCTGATTGACTCCAAGGACTACGGCCTGGCCGACGCTGTGCCGGCTAGCGTCCTCACCTACTTCAACCCGCTGCTGCACCTCGCCGTTATGCGCGAGTACGGCAACCAGATCGCCGAGGCCCGTCAGCACCCGCTGACCATGCGTCGCTACATGTGGAAGCTTTCCTACTAATCGCAAGTAAGTAGACCTTACGGGTTGATTGAGAGGGGATGGGGTTTGCGCCCCGTCCCCTTTTTTTGCTCTGGGGAGGGCGTGTCTGTCGCGTCATAAACCCCAGATAAAACCTACCAAAATAAACCTGTCCCTTCTTGGCAGGTGGGAGGAGATGCGTATGATCAAGGCAGTGCTGTTTGATATGGATGGCGTGCTGGTCGATACCGAGTGGTTCTACAACCGTCGTCGCGTGGCGTTTATGGAGGAGAAGGGGTTCCACTTTGACGAGATCCCCGATCTTTCGGGGTCTAACGAGCCTGCCATTTGGAAGTCGCTGGTGCCCGACGATGTCGAGCTGCGCGAGCGCCTGCGCGTGGAGTACAAGCAGGTCTACAGCCCGGACCACCCCGTTCCGTATGCCGAGCTGCTCAACGAGCAGACGGAGCCGGTGATGCGTGAGTTGCACGAGCGCGGCGTGAAGTGCGCCATCGCGAGCTCGTCCTATCGCGAGCTGATCGACGAGCTGGTGGAGATTGCCGGCATCGCCGACGTGCTGGATTACACCATCAGCGGCCACGAGTGCAGCGCGTTTAAGCCCGATCCCGAGATCTACCTGCGCGCCATGGAGGCGCTGGGGGTGGAACCTGCCGAGTGCCTGGTTATCGAGGACTCGCCTTTGGGTATCGAGGCCGGCAAATGCTCCGGCGCCCGCGTCCTGGCGCTGCGTCCGCACGAGGGCGTCAACCTCGATCAATCGCGAGCCGATGCCGTTATCGATAATCTGACCGACATTTTGGCCGCTTTGTAGTGTCAATCCGCCGCGAGAAGCACGGGTTCAAACGTTTTTTGCGGTGGATTGGCTCAATTTGGTTTCGATTTTGATCCGTTTGGCTTCGATTCGGGCTAAGTGAGTAGACTTTTTGGCGTAGGCCGAGCACAATGCATATCTTCCTTTGTAAAACCGCAGGTCACAGGGGTGGCGGTTTTGGGTGTGCTCGGCAGATCGTAAAAAGTCTACTCACTTGTAATTTGGGCCTCTGGTCGTGGGGGTTGCTGGTCCCGCTTTGGTTGTCGAGGGAGGGTGAATTGAAGAGCCCCCGTACGCTCCATGCTACAATCGCGAGCATGCCCCACAATTGCATCTGCCTGCGAAAGGAGCCTACGTGGCGAACGCCATCGACCAGCTCACGGATCGAGTGCTCGTGCTCGGCCGCCTCACCATCGTCCGCCGCGTCATCACCGCCGTGGCGGTCACCATATCTGCCATTATTCAGACGTTTCTGATTCAAGCCTTCATCCGACCCGCTGATTTGCTGCCGAGCGGTCTTACCGGCGTCGCGGTCCTGCTCGATCGCATAACCTCTCTCGGCGGCATCCATATCGACACCTCGCTCGGCATGCTCGCGCTCAATATTCCGGTGGCGCTGCTGTGCTGGAGCGGCATTAGCAAGCGTTTCGTCATCTTCTCGATGATGCAGGTCGTGCTCTCGTCGCTGTTCCTCAACATCTTTCACTTTGCCCCGTTTTTGGGCGACAAGATCATGCTCATCATTTTTGGCGGCGTGGTCTCGGGTCTGGGCGCTGCCATCGCGCTTAAGTCCGGCGCATCCACCGGCGGCACCGACTTTATCGCGCTGTGGGTCTCCAACCACACGGGCAAGACCATCTGGGGCGTCATCTTTGGTTTCAACTGCTTTATCCTGGCGATCTTTGGCTTTATGTTTGGCTGGGACAAGGCGGCGTACTCCATCGTGTTCCAGTTTATTTCGACCAAGACAATCGACAGCTTCTATCGTCGCTACGACCGCGTGACGCTGCAGATCACGACGCGCAAGGCGGACGAGGTCATGACCGCCTATGTTGACCATTTTCAGCATGGCATTAGCTGCGCCGAGGTCATTGGCGGATACAGCCGCGAGAAGATGTACCTGCTGCACGCCGTTGTATCGACCTACGAGAGCCAGGACATTATCAAGCTGGTGTGCGACATTGATCCCGGCGCCGTGATCAATGTGTTCCACACGCTCAACTTTGTAGGCGGCTGGTGGGGCGGTCATGTCGACGAGCCCATGCCCACGGCCGTTCCCGATCCCGACAAGCCCGCACGCATGGCCAGCAGGCAGGCGCGCCTCAGCGAGCAGGACAGCCTGCAGCAGGACGACGGCAGGTAAGGATTTGCTGTATGCGGTGTATCGTTTTATCATTATGAGGTAACATGAAACTAGACGTTATATACGTATTAGTTATTTCAATATTTCGATAAGAGTGATTAGATATGCCTACGCCCAAAAATGCACCGCTTTACCAGCAGATTTATGACGAAATCAAGGACGCGATCGAGAAAGGTGTTTATGCACCCAAGGAGCGTATTCCGTCCGAGCTTGAGCTAGCCGAGCAGTACGACGTGAGCCGCATTACGGTGCGCCGCGCCGTCGAGGAGCTGTGCTCCGATGGCTACCTGGTTAAGCAGCAGGGCCGTGGCACCTTTGTCTCCACGCCGCACATCAACCGCCAGTTCCACGCTTCGACGCTGCAGACGTTTACCGCGCTGTGTGCCGATAATGACATGAAGGCGGGCGCGCATGTGGTCGATCGCCAGATTGTGCCGGCACGTCAAAACGAGATGGAGTTCTTTGGCCTGCAGAAGGACGCGCTGCTGCTGCACATCAAGCGCGTGCGTACGGCCGACGGCGAGCCCATTTTTGAGGAGAACATCTTTGTGCCGTTTGACGCCTACCGTGAGCTGTTGACGGCCGATCTTGAGGACAAGTCGATTTTTTCCGAGGTCGAGCGTGTTGGCGGAACGCCGATTGTCTCGGTTGGCTACCGCACGGTCGAGGCCGTTCGTGCCAATACCGAGCAGGCGGCCGAGCTGGGCATCGCTCCGCACGATCCACTGCTCAACCTGCGTGCCGGCTTTATCGGCCCCAATGGCGAGCCGGTCCTGATGGGTAAGCAGTACTACGTGGGATCGCGCTACGTTATGGTCATGTAGGTTACGCGGTTTTACCAAACCGCGTAACGGCTCGACGCTGCGCCTCTGGTTCCGCCGTCCTAACGAACGGCGGAACCAGAGGCGCTGCAAGCCCGCCAGAGCGGCAATCTGCCTTTCAGCTTCGGCGGCATGACCAGAAGGTCAATGCCGCCTCGTTTCAAGGCACCTTGCTCGCTCTGGCGGGCTTTCGCTGACATTGCCAAAACATCGACGTTGCCGGGCCGGCACTTGGAGACGTTCCTCTTCTGCCGGCACCTGGGGACACTCTTTAGTCATTGGGGACGTTCTTAAATGGCTAGTCATTCAAGAACGTTCCCAATGACTACCCGCAGAATGAGCGTGGCTGACAGCCGGGCGACGCCGGTCCGCGTGGCGGCGTATAATCGGCGGCAGATGACTTAGACGTTAGGAAACCATGACCGATAGCATGCAGCAGATGGCGCTCGACACGCTCGGCGCCTATTTTGGCTACACCTCGTTTCGCCCGGGGCAGGACCGCATGGTGGATGCGATTCTTGCTGGCCGCGATGCGCTCGGCGTTATGCCCACAGGCGCCGGCAAGTCTATCTGCTACCAGGTGCCCGCGCTCATGCTGCCCGGCATCACCTTTGTGGTGAGCCCGTTGCTGTCGCTTATGGAGGACCAGACCCGTGCGTTGCTCGCGGCGGGTGCGCGGCCCAGCTATCTCAACTCCAGCCTTACGCCGGCTCAGCAAAATACCGTGCTCAAGCGGGCGCGCGAGGGCCGCTATCAGCTTATGTATGTGGCACCCGAGCGTCTGCTCGAGCCGCGCTTTTTAGCCTTTGCGCAGGAAGCCGCGGCGGACGGTGGCATTGGCGTGCCGCTCGTGGCCATTGACGAGGCCCACTGCGTGAGCCAGTGGGGCCAGGATTTTCGTCCCGCCTACCTGCAGATTCGTGAGTTTATCGATTCGCTGCCGCGGCGCCCGATCGTGGCGGCGTTTACCGCCACGGCGACCGAGCGCGTGCGCGCGGACATTCAGCAGATGCTCGGCCTGCAAAATCCCGCGACGGTAGTGACGGGCTTCGATCGCAAGAACCTCTACTTTGGTTGCGAGGAGATGGGCGACAAGGCCAAGACCGCCTGGGTGCGCGACTACGTGATCGCGCATTCGAGCGAGAGCGGCATCGTGTATTGCTCGACCCGCAAGACGGTCGACGCGCTGGCCGCGGAGCTTGCCGAAGCGCTGGGCCCCAGCGGCATTCGCATTGGCCGCTACCATGCCGGCATGGGTAATGACGCCCGCCGCCAAAGCCAGCGCGCCTTTATCGACGACGATATCCAGGTGATGGTTGCCACCAACGCCTTTGGCATGGGCATCGACAAGCCCAACGTGCGCTACGTGATCCACAACAACGTGCCCGAGAGCATCGAGGTCTACTACCAGGAGGCGGGCCGCGCCGGCCGCGATGGCGACCCGGCCAGCTGCCACCTGCTGTGGAACGGCAACGATTTTCGCATGCGTCGCTTTCTGATCGATCGCGGCGATGCCGCCGATGAGGCGCTCGACGACGAGCAGCGCGCGTGGGCGCTCCAGAATCGATATCGTCTGCTCAGCCAAATGGAGGGCTACTGCAATACCACCGGCTGCCTGCGCGAATACATGCTGCGCTACTTTGGCGACGAGGCCGCGGCCGGTGCGGGCGCCACCGCCACGGACGACGCCGAGGGCTGCGGCAACTGCAGCAACTGCCTCACGCAGTTCGAGGTCGAGGACGTCACCGATATGGCCCGCGCCGCTGTGCGCTATGTGGCCACGCGTCCCATGCGTTTTGGCAAGTCGCTCATCGCCGACGTGCTCCACGGCGGCAACACCGAGCGCATTCGCCAGATGCATCTGGACGAGGACCGCGGCTACGGTGAGCTGTCGAGTGAATCGGTTGGGCGCATCAAGGACATCATCGGCCAACTGTGCGGCCGCGGCTACCTGGCCACCTCGCAGGGGCAATACCCGGTCGTGGGGCTGGGCCCGCGTGCCACCGAGGTCGAGGATGAGGCGTTTGCCTTTACCGTTAAGCGTCGCGCGTCCAAGCGCAAGGCCTCGGCCCGCGCCCGCCGTGCGGTGGATCTGCTGCGCGAGGAGGCCGAGCTGGATCAACGCCCGCGCGTGGGCGACGATGCCGAGCTGTTCGAGCGCCTGCGTGCCCTCCGCAAGGAGATCTCGACGGAGCTGGAGATGGCGCCGTACATGGTCTTCTCCGACAAGGCCCTGCGCGGCCTGTGCCGCCTGCGCCCGCAGACGCGCGACGAGCTGATCCAGGTCAACGGCATTGGCGAGAAAAAGGCCGACGCCTTTGGCGAGCAGTTTATGGCGGCGATTGAAGAGTTTGAGTCCGAGCATGCGCGGGATGGAGCGTAACGATGGCTTTCGATAGCAAGACCGACCGTACTGACGTGTCCGCCGTGCCGCTGTACCAGCAGGTCATGGACGACCTAAAGGGCGAGATCGCGCGCGGCGTGTACGCTGCCGGCTCGCGCATTCCTTCCGAGATGGAGCTCGCGAAGTCCTACGGCGTGGGGCGCGTCACCGTGCGTCGCGCCATCGAGGAGCTGTCGCGTGCGGGGTATCTCAACCGCCAGCAGGGGAGGGGCACCTTTGTGTGCGCTCCCAAGCTCAAGCGCAAGATTCGCCAGAAGGGTGACGTCCAGAGCTTTACTGAGGGTTGTGCTGCCAACGACATGGTGCCGGGTGCGCGTCTGGTGTCGCGCACGGTGGTCGCAGCGACGCACGAGGATGCGGCGTTCTTTGGCGTGGAGCCCGGCTGCGAGCTTATCGTGGTCGAACGCGTGCGCACAGCCGACGGCATCCCTGTCATGCTTGAGAACAACGCCTTTGTGCTCGCCGACCATCCCTATCTGCAGACGCTTGCCGACAAGAACCTCACGGACAATTCCATCTTTGCGCTCGTTGCCGAGCATTCGGGTCGCGCGCCGCTCAAGTCCGACCCCTGCACCGTGGAGATTGCGCTTGCCGATGCCCAAACGGCCCCGCTGCTGGAGGTGCCGGTCGGTGAGCCGCTCTTCTATATGGAGGCCTACTTTACCGACGCCGGTGGGCACCCTCTGTTGCTCGGTCGCCAAAAGATTGTGGGCTCGCGCTACGTCTTCGACATCTAACGTCCACAGATAGAACAACATAGAACAAATTTGCCGAGATGACTTCACGGGCGTTGTTACGCGTGTTATAAATAGGACAACATAGAATGACAGCAGGTACGAGCTGCCGTCGCTCAAAGCCACCCCACAAGGAGGAACATCAGGATGAACGCATATGATCTGGTTCAGGAAGTCATCGAGCGCAAGGGCAAGATCGAGAACGTCTTTTGGATCGCCTGCGGCGGTTCGATGATCGACCTGATGCCGGCTAACGAACTGCTCAAGCGCGAGGCCACCACGTTTACCTCGACAGTCTACACGGCACGCGAGTTTTGCCTGATGGCTCCCAAGAGTCTTGGCGAGAAGTCGCTCGTCATCGCCTGCAGCCACAGCGGCAACACGCAGGAGGTCGTCGACGGCTGCGAGATGGCGCTGGCCGCCGGTGCCGAGGTCGTCGCCATGACCGACTGCGAGGGCTCCAAGATCGACAACGGCAAGTGGACCACCTGGGTCTACCCCTGGGGCGAGGGCGTGCCGCAGGCCGAGGTGCCGCAGGGCATCGGCGCTCTGATCGCTGCCGAGCTGCTCGACCAGCAGGAGGGTTACGAGGCGCTTGCCGACATGTACGAGGGCCTCAAGAAGATGGATGCGCTGCTGCCCGCCGCCCGCGAGAAGGTCAACGCCGAGCTGGGCGCCCGCTTTGCCGAGCTCTGCCAGCAGCACAAGTTCTTCTATATCCTGGGCTCTGGCCCCAACTTTAGCCAGACCTACGCCATGGCCATCTGCTCGCTCATGGAGATGCAGTGGCAGCACTGCTGCTACATCCACTCCGGCGAGTACTTCCACGGCCCGTTCGAGGCCACCGAGCCCGGCGTGTTCTACTTTGTGCAGCTCGGATCGGGCGAGTGCCGCCCCATGGAGGAGCGCGCACTTGCATTCCTCAACACGCACACCGATGCGATTATGGTGCTCGACGCACTTGAGTACGGCGTGGGCGAGGTGCCCGCCAGCGTGCGTTCGTACCTGGAGCCGATCTTCTTCTACAACATGAGCTGCGAGCTGCGCGCCGCGCGCGGCAAGGTGTTTGACCACAGCCCCGAGGTTCGTCGCTACATGGGCATCGAGCAGTACTAATATTCCGGGAATAACCTCTCACGACGGGGTCTGCGCTGCGCGCGGGCCCCGTTTTGCGTTGCGGCGGCCGGATCCGTGTCTGCGCGAAAAACGAAGGTGAATACTTTTCCGCGAAGTGAACGACCTATTTTGGACCCCCGAAGCATCCACACTTTTTGACGCCAAAACTGCAGGAAAAACTTGGCGAAACCGCAGGAAGCGGCGTCTGAAAAGTGTCGATGCTTCGGGGGCTGATCGCGTGCCGAATGTTGGTGTAAGGGCCGCTTCCCTGGCCGTAGAAAGCAGGA
>CAUEPS010000023.1 GCA_959019775.1 uncultured Collinsella sp. | reverse complement strand
GAGCACAACCTTGCCAAGGTTGGGGTCGCGGGTTCGAGCCCCGTTGTCCGCTCCATTTGGGCGTTTAGCTCAGGGGGAGAGCGCTTCCCTGACACGGAAGAGGTCAGAAGTTCAAATCTTCTAACGCCCACCAAATGTTCGCAGCTCAGAGGCTATGTCTCTGGGCTGTTTTATTATAAGTCGCCAAGGCATGTCACTCTTGGTGTCTTAGACTTCCCTTTGAGTATGTCGCCATCTTGATGCACCTCCGGGCTCTGTCCAGATTCAGGGCCGTTTTGTCCGAACGCTGTCCAAATTCATTCCGGACTCAACATACTTGGCAGACTAGCCGGAATCGCCGACCTTTGTATTTGCCGTGCTAGACGGACTAACCGGACTATTTGGAAGCAGGATTGATGAAGGGCAAAACCCAAGATGAGCGTCTGCTGTTCGGCTGGCACGGAAGAGGTTACAAGTTCAAATCTTGTAACGCTCACCACAAAGTGCGAGGTCAACGGCTTAGGCGGTTGGCCTCTTTTTCGTAGTCCACTAAATGGTCCACTAACTTGCCGAGCGGCTTAGAAATATCGGCGAACGGTATGAGGCTGGCGAGCTTTCTGGGGACGGTAAAATTGATTGCGTGGAGTCGCTGCCGCCGCTCGTCGAGCTGCCGCAGACGGCGAGCTGGCCTATGGAGTGGAGGCAATAATGGCCAATTCCAAGAGCAAACGCCCCGGCAAGGGGCAGAGCCTCGTGGCGTTCCCGGACGTGTACGTCGCGGTTGACCTCGAGACCACGGGAACGAGCCCGGTTTGGGACGAGATTATCGAGATTGGCGCCGCACGCGTGAGCGGCGGCGAGGTCGTGGAAACCTATCAGCAGTTGGTGAATCCGGGGTTTGAGATTGACCCCTTCATCGTCGGGCTCACAGGCATCACGAACGAGACGGTGTCCGATGCTCCGCCAATAGCAGACGTGCTGCCCGGTTTCACGTCGTTCCTCGGCGATGCCGTCATGGTCGGCCACAACATCGCGGGCTTCGACGCGAACTTCCTCTACGACGCCGGAGCGCGCGTCGGCGAACCGGTAACCAACGACTTCGTCGATACCATGCGGCTGGCCCGCAAGCTGCACAAGGACTGGGAGCACCACAGGCTGGGTGACCTCCGTGAGGCGTTTGGCATCGCCGACAACGGTGCCCATCGGGCACTCGCGGATGCACTCGCGACCTCCGACGCGCTCGAATATATGCGCCGAGAGGCTACGGAAATCTACGGCTCCGTCGAGGAGTTCTGCGAGGCTGCGACGAAGCGCGTGCGGACGAGCTCCGGCCATGCGGAGGACTACAGCGACATCGCGCCGACGGTCGCCGACTTCGACGACTCACACCCCTTCTACGGCAAGGAGGTCGTCGTCACCGGGAGCCTCGGCGACGGCTGGACTAAGCGCGACGCCGCTCAGGCGGTCGTGAACTGCGGCGGGACGTTTGCCAAGAGCCTCAAGAAGAAAACGACGGACTACTTGGTCGTCGCCGACTACAGCAAGTGCCGGACCATCAAGGGGGGCATGTCCGGCAAGCACAGGAAGGCCCTCGAGTACAAGGCAAAGGGAGCCGACATCGAGATCATCGACGCAGACACCTTCTTCGAGATGCTGGGACAGTAGGACGGCTCGCCCGTCTTGTCTGGGGGTAATGATGAGCGCTAACGTGTCGACGCTTGAGGAATCTATTGACAGGAACGCGTCAGCGTTCCTCGCGCAGGTCCAATCATGGGTGTATCGGGGCGCGCGTAGCGAGTGCGGAGACTTCCCCATTCTTGACGTAGCAAGACCCGATTTTTATCGGTATAGGAGCCACGAGCGCGCGCTTGTTTCCAGCATTCGCGAGATGTTGGTCAACCCGATCCTGTTCGACCTTTTCCAGTTGCACGGATATAGCGTCGAGCAAGTTAAACCCAGGCTCAGACTCTCCATGGCAAGCAATGAGTGGTTTGAGGATATGGTCGGGGTCGAGTTCGTTACCACCGTTGATGGCCAGCGGCTGGGGATTAGGTATACCGATGTACTCACCGGCGACCAAACGCTCATCGACGTCTCACGCAGGTACCAACTCAGCAAGGTCCTCTCCGTGGACTGGTCCGATTCACCGGAGGCGAGATGCATTGCCAGACGGCCTGCGTCCGATTCGTGGCCTTTCAAGGTGGAGTCGGTTTCTATTCGCGAGATGTTCCGCCGATTCTTCTCAGTGGCGGAATTCGAGACCTTTCTCTCTGCTGCACGAGAGGCGGTGGAAAAGGCGAACGACATCATCGGCATGCAGGCGGTGACTCGCCTTTCGCTTGACCGGACGGCGAGCTTCAGGGCGGAAGTTCTTGGCGAGCTTAGGGCGGCGCGAGGGACGGTGGGCGAATACGTGCCTGCCTCCCATGAGAAGATGGGCAGGCCGTTTGGCTCGCTGTCCGACGATGACAGGCGCACGCTCGACGAGACGTACTACGGCGAGGGGCTCCGCTACGCGCTTGTGGGGTCGTCCGGCTTTGCTCGGTGCTTCGTGACCGCCGAGTATCTCAGGAAGGCTTTCTCGCGAGGCGGGTGCTTCGATTACACCTCAATCGTCTGTGGGTACCTGAAGTCGATTGAGCAACTCGCAGACACCCTGATGAGGTACCGTCTCTCGTCACCCTGTCGCAGGGACCTGTTCATCAAGAAGAAACCGCGCAAGATGCCGCGCGTCGGTCCCATCCAAGGTCGCCGTCCCTATAAGATGGGCAAGAGCGACCATGTGACGTTCGAGCCGGAGAACGAGGAATGCTTCGATACAAGCCTCGGATCCCTCGCCAATTTTCTCAACGATGACACTGAAGCGTGGGCGCTCTCCCAAAGTGGGAGGCACTATGTGCTGTGGGTCCTCAGGCAATACGTCAGGGACTGCCGAAACAGTCACTTCCACAAGGATAACATCGACAGTCTGGCCGAGGTCGAGCGAATCAGGGGCAACACGCTCCTTGCCGCCTACCTGCTTCTTGGTGGCTACCGGGGAGGCGCTGCCGAGATTCCGCTGCAAGAGTGGCTGGGAATCGACCGCGAAGCGATTGAGTACGACCGCCTGTTCAACCGGATGGAGGGCGTGCCGAGAGGATGCCGCCGTCTCAGGCTCGAGTTCGCGGACGGAGCCTCGATATACGCGGTGAGGCCGTTTGAGAGGCAGCTTATAGAGCACGACGAGTCGGGAAACATCGTGACCCCGCTACTGTTCATGAGGACAACGGGACGAGATACCATTGTCCCCGACCGCGTTCGCTTGGAGGACTGCGACGTGCTCGTCACGAAAGAGAATATGCCGAAAAGCATATGGTTCATAAGGCATGATGGGCGAGAGGTATTCATCGCATAAAAATAGGGGCGCGCATTCGTTGAATGCGCGCCCCACGGCGCTCGCCCCTTGCCGTCACTTCGCGATGAGCGCGAGAGCAATCTCCCTCAGCGCGTCGATGACGGCGAGCACGACCTCGTCACTAGGCCAACGGTTCATCTTTCCTCCTTCAGTAGGGTTCAAGGCTGGACGGTTGCCAGCAAAAAGGAGGTCGCCTACGCCGTTGAATCCATTGTTCCCAATTCGAGCGCGCGTAAACCCGTTGCGCCGATACCCATGTCGCTAAAGCCCAATCTGCAACAAGCGGATTGGGTCTCTGCTTTTCGGCGGGAGCGAGTTAATCTCGCGGCGCGCCGCCCTTTTACGCCGACAAGCCACGCCATAAAATCAGCCACGACTGTGCCAGCAGCCACGCCAGCCAAGCCCAAAACCGCTTCGGCAACGCCGGCTATCATTCCAGCCAAACCAAAAACCGCCCAAACAGCTCCGACGATCGCCTCGATCAGGCTCTGACGAGCCTCGGGGCCGCTTCTGAGCGACCTTCCTATAATCAGGTCTAATACTTTTCCGCGAAGTGAACGAGCTAATTTGGACCCCCGAAGCATCCACACTTTTAAAGACCAAAACCGCAGGATTCCAATGGGAAAACCGCAGGAAATGGACCCCTAAAAATGCCGATGCTCCGGGGGTCCGTTTTGACTCGTTCACTTCGCGGAAAAGTATTAGACCTGAAATTAAGGCCGTTGGGCCCCACGCCCGGCAACCGCCCCTACCAATGCAGGTGCGCCTCGATTACGGTCTGCCAGAGTTTAAACCGCTGGTAGAATTAACGGCCTGCCCGCGATGCTTTTGTGTTGCCCCGGCATCGTTGGGCCATCGCATAAATCTGGATCGGCTTCGACCGCAACATCTAGGTCAAGCACAATCTTTTGGATTCTTTTGGCGTGAGCGGTTTGGTTTTGGTAGGATTTTCCAGCAGCCCCGCGAGGGGGCTTAAAAACTGCCATGCAGGTAGTTGGGCTGACGGAGGTCGATTGGCTCATCTATGACCTCTCATTTTTAATGCGTCTGTAAATTAACCAATTGCTTTGACCTGCTGAAACACTATATGTTGTGTTTGACCTAAAAAAAGAATACAGGATATAGATGCCTCTTTGTCGTATGATAGATGGCGGACAGAGAACGAGGACCTTATTCGCCCCATTTGGACACGCCTTTGAGCCGCTTGATCGGCCGCGAGGATTGTCCGCATGAGGACCTATGGTTTATCGAGAACACAGATTGCGCGACGGCGCCGCAAGACAGGGGCAAGCCCTGCCGGGCATCGTTTGGCTCTGAAGCGCAATGAGGCTACGACGCGAAAGAGGCAAGAGGATGAAGATCATCAAGCGCAGCGGCACCGAGGTTGTCTTTGACATCGATAAGATCGTCAATGCCATCCGCGCCGCCAACTTGGAGGTCGAGGAGAGCTCTCGTCTAACCGACCGCCAGGTGGTTTATGCGGCGCAAAACGTCGCCGAGGCATGCGAGAACGCGGGCCACACCGTTTCGGTCGAGGAGATCCAGGATTTGGTCGAGGACGAGATCATGCGTCTCGACTGCTACGAGGTCGCCCGCCACTACATCATCTATCGCTACGTTCAGAGCCTGAAGCGCCAGAAGAACACGACCGATGACAAGATCCTGTCGCTGATCGAGTGCAATAACGAAGAGGTCAAGCAGGAGAACTCCAACAAGAACCCGACCGTCAATTCCGTTCAGCGCGACTACATGGCCGGCGAGATTTCCAAGGACCTGACCCAGCGCGTGCTGCTGCCCCAGGAGATCGTGGATGCCCACAATGAGGGCCTGATCCACTTCCACGATTCGGATTACTTTGCTCAGCACATGCATAACTGCGACCTGGTGAACCTGGAGGACATGCTCCAGAACGGCACTGTTATTTCGGGCACGCTAATCGAGAAGCCGCACAGCTTCTCGACTGCCTGCAATATCGCGACGCAGATCATCGCCCAGGTTGCTTCCTCCCAGTATGGCGGCCAGTCTATCTCGCTGACCCATCTCGCCCCGTTCGTTGAGGTGAGTCGTCAAAAGATTCGCGGCGAGGTCGCTCGCGAGCTTGAGGAGCTCGGCGTCTCTGCATCTGCCGAGAAGGTCCGCGAGGTTGTTGAGGATCGCCTGCGTGACGAGATCCGTCGTGGCGTCCAGACGATTCAGTATCAGGTCGTGACCCTTATGACCACCAATGGCCAGGCGCCGTTCGTGACGGTCTTTATGTATCTTAACGAGGCCCGTACGCCTCAGGAGAAGCACGACCTTGCCATGATCGTGGAGGAGACGCTTCGCCAGCGCTACGAGGGCGTTAAGAACGAGGCCGGCGTTTGGATTACCCCGGCATTCCCCAAGCTTATCTATGTACTCGAGGACGATAACGTTCACGAGGATTCCCCGTACTTCTACCTGACCCAGCTGGCTGCCAAGTGCACCGCCAAGCGCATGGTGCCCGATTACATCTCCGAGAAGAAGATGCGCGAGCTCAAGCTGTCGAAGGGCGAGACCGCCGGCAACGGCGACTGCTACACCTGCATGGGTTGCCGCAGCTTCCTGACGCCCGACCGTTCGGGCAACGGCTTTAACAATGTTGCCAACGCGCTGAACTACGACCCGAACAAGCCCAAGTACTATGGTCGCTTTAACCAGGGCGTTGTGACCATTAACCTGCCCGATGTCGCGCTGAGCTCGCATCAGGACATGGACAAGTTCTGGAAGATCTTCGACGAGCGCCTTGAGCTGTGCCATCGTGCCCTGCTGTGCCGTCATGAGCGCCTGATGGGCACGCTTTCGGATGCCGCGCCGATTCTTTGGCAGTACGGTGCCCTGGCGCGTCTGAAGAAGGGCGAGACGATCGATAAGCTGCTCGTGGGCGGTTACTCCACCATCAGCCTGGGTTATGCCGGCCTGTATGAGTGCGTCAAGTACATGACGGGCCACAGCCACACCGAGAAGGAGGGCACGCCGTTTGCCATGGCCGTCATGCAGCGCATGAACGACAAGTGCGCCGAGTGGAAGGCCGAAAGCGATATCGACTTCTCGCTGTACGGCACGCCGTTGGAGTCGACGACCTACAAGTTCGCCAAGTGCCTGCAGCGCCGTTTTGGCATTATCCCGGGCGTTACGGACAAGGGCTACATTACTAACAGCTATCACGTTCATGTGTCCGAGGAGATTGATGCTTTCGATAAGCTCAAGTTCGAGGGTATGTTCCAGCAGCTTTCGCCGGGCGGCGCCATCTCCTACGTTGAGGTTCCCAACATGCAGGACAACCTCAAGGCTGTCATTCGCGTGATGCAGTACATCTACGACAACATCATGTACGCCGAGCTCAACACCAAGAGCGACTACTGCCAGGTGTGCGGCTACGATGGCGAGATCAAGATTGTCGAGGACGATGGCAAGCTGGTGTGGGAGTGCCCCAACTGCGGCAACCGCGACCAGGAGAAGATGAACGTCGCTCGTCGTACGTGCGGCTACATCGGTACCCAGTTCTGGAACCAGGGTCGAACCGAGGAGATCCGCGACCGCGTGCTGCATCTCTAATACCGCTCCGGGGATGAACCGAGAGGGACGCTTGGGCATTTGCTCGCTATTTCGGACAGTCCTGCGCAAGACGAAGGCCACATTAAGTGGCCTTCTTTGCGTGCGGAACTCATATCGAGCAAAAGCCCAAGCGGCCCTCTCGGTTCAGCCAAGTTAACGTAGCTGAGATGCAGCGCGCGGTCTGCTCACTCCTCGAAGTTCTTAGCGGAAATAATTTGAGCTGCAGCTGCGATTTACTTGCGATGGCGGTTGAGCCGCAACCCAGTTTTTATTGGACCTCGAACCCTATGCTCGATGTTCGCTTCGTTCATTGAGTTACCCTTTGCATGAGGCCGGGACATATCGTCCCGCCCGCAGTTTCGCAGGCCGAAGGCCGAGAATGTTTGAGGACGGGATGATATGTCCCGGCCTCCCGGGAGAGTTACCTATGAACTACGCGAACATTAAGTATTTCGACATTGCTGATGGAGAAGGCGTTCGTACTTCTCTGTTTGTGAGCGGGTGCCGTCGTGGGTGCAAGAATTGTTTTAACTCTGTCGCGTGGGACTTTGCCGCTGGCGAGCCGTTCGATAGCGCCGTCGAGGACAAAATTATCGAGAGTCTCGATCATCCCTTTATCGATGGCCTGACGATTCTGGGTGGCGAGCCTATGGAACCTGAGAATCAAGCGGGGCTTGTCGACTTTATCGAACGCGTGCGTGCGGCCTATCCATCGGGGTCGGGCAAGACCATTTGGTGCTTTACCGGCGATGTGCTCGAGGAGCTTATGCCGGGCGGTTGCCACCATACCGAGGTCACGGACCGTATCCTTACCTGCCTCGATATGTTGGTGGACGGTCCGTTCGTTCAGGATTTGTACGATATCTCGTTGCGCTTCAGAGGCTCGAGCAATCAGCGCGTGATCGATATGAACGCTACGCGCGCCCGTGCTGAGCGCGAGGGCGTTGCGCTTTGTGATGCGGTTGAACTTTGGCGTGATGATCCGGTCTATTCGACCCATACTATGTAGCTTGTGGCCGATGCCGGAGGGCGTGGTACCATAGCGCGAACGCAAAATCGGAAAAGTGAGGCCCAGATGGTCGATCAGGAAAAAGTCGAGGCCGCCATTAAGCTGTTGCTTGAGGGCATAGGCGAGGACCCAACTCGGGAGGGCCTGCTGGAGACCCCGGCGCGCGTTGCCCGTATGTATGGCGAAATCGCCGGCGGTATGGACCAGAGTGCCGAGGAGCACCTGTCCAAAACGTTTGCCGTCGCTTCGAACGATTTGGTTATCGAGCGCGACATCACGTTCTACTCGCTGTGCGAACATCATCTGCTGCCGTTTTATGGCAAGGCTACCATTGGCTATATCCCCAACGGCCGTGTCGCAGGGCTCTCTAAGCTTGCTCGCACGGTTGAGGTTTATGCCCGCCGTCTGCAGCTGCAGGAGCAGCTGTGTGCGCAGGTTGCCGACGCCCTCATGGATTATCTCGCTCCCCAGGGAGCGATTGTGCTCATGGAAGCTGAGCATATGTGCATGACCATGCGCGGCGTGCAAAAGCCCGGCACCAAGACCGTGACGCTCGCTCGCCGCGGCGTCTTTGAGACCGACCCCGCGCTCGAAGAGCGTTTCTTTAGGATGCTGGGACGCTAACTATGAGAGTCGTCAACGACTTTACATCGAATACTGACGAGGGAACGCCGCGTCGCGGTTTTATGGCTTCGGGCCTGGCGCCTTTTGGCGTCATGCCTCGTATCGATTACATCTGTGCCAACGGCCTGTTCCGGCGCCACCTGGGCAACATTGCTCAGCTGGAATCGGGGCGCATCTTCTGCCGCCACGGTATCGACCATCTGCTCGATGTCGCTCGCATTATGTGGATTAAGAATCTCGAGGAAGATCTCGAGTTTGACCGCGAGGTCATCTACGCCACGGCACTTCTTCACGATATCGGCAAAGATGAACAGTATGAATCGGGTATATCCCATGATGTTGCAAGCGAACGCGTCGCTGATGCAATTCTCGGCGGCATGCCTGATGACGTGGCGTTTGAGCCGGCCGATGCCGCAGCCATTAAGACGGCCATTCTGGGCCATCGAAAGCTGCGCGTGAACAGCCAACCGCTTGAGCGTTTGCTCTATGCAGCCGACAAAGCGTCGCGCGCCTGCTTTGCATGCCCCGCGCGCAATGCTTGCAACTGGAGCGATGATAAAAAGAACCTGTCGATTCGCGTGTAGTTGGTTTGCGCGGTCGGGGTTCTAAACGAAGGAGACGATCGCGATGAGCAACAAGAAACTGCCCGAGAATGCAACCAAGACTGAAGGCGCCGAGCTCGCCCGCCGTGGAAGGGGCGAAATATCCACCGCAACGGCGGTTCCCCACGTGAGCTATGACGATCTGCGCCATGCCGACCGTATTACTATCGACGGTCTCGAGGTCTTTGCCAACCACGGCGTGTATCCCGAAGAGAACGCGCTGGGCCAGAAGTTCATCGTGTCCTTGGTGCTCTATGCCGACCTGCGTGCAGCGGGGGAGCACGATAACCTGGACGCTTCGATTGACTACGGCTCGGTGTGCCACGATGTCGATGGCTATCTGCGCGAGCATACGTTTAAACTCATCGAGGCGGCAGCCGAGGGTGTGGCCCAGATGCTGCTGCGTCGTTACCCCTTGCTGCTTGGCGTGCGTGTTAAGCTCGATAAGCCTTGGGCGCCCGTCGGTCTTCCCCTGGCAAGCTGCGGCGTCGAGATCGAGCGCGTGCGCTAACCGGTTCTAATACGTCTCTATGGGTGGCTGCTTGAGCCGCTGCGACAGCGCTCTATTGTTGGGGCAGTACCTGTCGAGCAGGGCGTGAAACCGCTGATTGTGGCTTGGCTCGAGCAAGTGGACGAGCTCGTGGGCGACAACCATGTCGAGACACTCGATGGGATAAGCGGCAAGTTCGCGTGCGATGCGAATGGCTCCGGTCTTGGGCGTGCATGATCCCCAGCGCGTTTTCATGCTGCGCACGGAGACGCGGGAAACGGCGACACTCATTGTGATTTCGTATGCGTGCACGATGTCGCGTAGCGCTGCGGTGACCTCGGTCGTATAAAGCTGGCTGATGTGGGCTTGGAGCTCGTCGGACGTTAGGCCGTCGAGGATTACGCGCCGCTTGGCCTGTGGGCCTTCGTCCGATTCGTCGGTACCCATAAAGCTTGCGAAGGTGGCCTGCTTGGGCCGCGGCGCGGGTGATGCAAAGTTGTGATCGAGTGCATCCTGTACCGTGATGGGCTTGCCCCAAAGTGCAATGACGGACGAGGTGCTGAGCGGCTCTCGCGCCGTCGCCTGACGTTGCTCGCGCTGGGCAAGTCGGCTGATAATCCAGGCGCTGTTGCGCTTCACAAATGCTTCGATACGCTCACGGCTGGCGCCGATCGGTGCGCTGGCGTGGACCTCACCGCTTGATGTGACGCGTAGGTTGAAGTTTTTGACGCGCTTTTTGGTAACGACGACGGAGATGGGCGTCCCATCCGGCCGGGATACAGAAATCGTAAACTGCTGCGTCAAAAGCGGTCCTTCAGATTGGGGACGGGCCGGCATGTCGACCGTTCGGCATGCCGGCCCGCTCAAGGGATGTGAAATTAATAACGCTCAAAGAAGGCAAGCGCGTTGTCGCTGCAGAGCTTCTGCATCACGGTCTTGCCAAAATGCTTGGAAAGCATGTTCTGGAACTCGGGCATCATGCTGGCATCGGAGAGGAAAGCGGGCACCGTGGCACCGTCCCAGTCGCCGCCGAGCGCGATGACGTCCTCGCCGCCCAGGTCGAGCCAGTGCTCGATATGTGCCGCCAGCTGGTCGAAGGTGACGTCTGCGGCGGTCTTGTCGGTTGCGTCGTTGGATAGGAACTCGCTGCAGTAGTTGAGGCCGACGATGCCGCCCATGTCGCGAATGGTGCGGAACTGGTCGTCGGTGAGGTTGCGCTTGACGCCGCAAACCGCACGGGAGTTGGAGTGGCTGGCGACGAAGGGGCGCGTGGCGTGGGCGACAACCTCGTCAAAGCACTCATCGTTGAGGTGGGAGACGTCGAGTACCATTCCGGCGTGCTCCATCTGCGTAAGTGCCTCGATGCCGGCGGCGGTGAGGCCGGCGTGGGTATCGTGTCCGCTCGCGAGCGGTCCCTGCGCGTTCCAACTGAGTGACGACATAAGCACGCCCAAGCTCTTGAGCACCTCGATCAGTGCGGGGTCCTCGGCAAAGAACGTGGCGTTTTCGATGGTGTGGATGCAAGCGACCTTACCGTCCTTGAGCGCGGGGCGAATGTCTGCGGCGCTGCGTACGTTGACCATGCGGTCGTGGTTGAGCATTGCCTGGCCGCTCATATGCGCCATGATTTGCGCCTGGAAGCGCGCGGCGTGGGCGGTGGGAATCTCGTCGGGGACAAACGTGGCGAAGCACTGTGCCCACGGCGTGTTGCCGATCTTTGCGAGCGAGATGGCGCAGGCGTTGCCCTCGATGAGGTCGAAATCTTGCGGATGCGTTTCGTCGCCGGGGAAATAACCGTCGGTGCCGGCGGTAAAGCGCAGGTCGAGATCGAGCGTGGCCCAGCCGATTCGGTCGGCGGTGTCGCAGTGTAGGTCAAATACGGGATATGCCATGGTTCCTCCGGTTGCAGCGTTTCTTTGCAAACTGTCATTGAATTGTATGACTAGGGTATAGTTAGCGCCATATGTTCACGGCGGCCTGCGTTGTGCGCCGCCCTTATCACGGAGGTTACCATGTCCAACCAGGGCAAGAAGGTCAAGACCCATTATCGCGGCACGCTCGACGACGGCACGCAGTTCGATAGCTCCTACGATCGCGGCGAGCCGCTGGAGTTCACCTGCGGCGCCGGTCAGATGATCAAGGGCTTCGACGCCGCTGTTGTCGACATGCAGGTGGGCGAGAAGAAGACCGTGCACATCCCGGCTGCCGATGCCTACGGCGAGCACAATCCCGAGATGGTTCTGACCTTCCCGGCCGAGCAGGTTCCCAACATCGAGCAGATCGAGAAGGGCATGAAGCTCTTCCTGTCCACGCCGAGTGGCATGCCTGTCCCCGCCGTCGTCATTGACGTGACGCCCGAGGCCGTGACGCTCGACGCCAACCACGAGCTGGCCGGCAAGGACCTCAACTTTGATATCGAGCTCGTCGAGGTCGAGGGTTAGAGTATGCCTGAACGCTTGGTTTCGACGACATGTTTGGGAAATCTCAACGATCCGTCCTATGAACTCCTGCTTCGCCGGGAGCTGGGCGGTGTCTTTGAGGTCGATGAGCTACTGCTCGATTGGGACCAGGCTGATGTATGCGCGTTTGCGGGCGTGACGGAGCTGGGGCGCACGATCGATGTTCGGCCGGATGCTACCGACGGTGGTCGTCTTGCCGACGGCGACGTGCTCGCCATTGACCGTTCGGGCGTGGTGCCCGTGGCGGTTGTCGTGCGCCTGCGCAGCGCCGAGGTTTATTTGGTCGAAGTCGACCGCATGGATCCGATTGCGCTCGCGCATGCGTGCTGGGAGATCGGCAACATGCATGCGCCGCTCTTCCGGGGCGACTCGGACGAGCATACCGTGCGCATGTATACGCCGGTGCAGCCTGTTTTGGGCCGCATGCTCCGGGGTATCGAGGGCGTTCGCCTCTCGGTGGTTACCCGTGAACTCGATACGGACCGGCGCTTTGCGTCGAGTGCGGCGGAGGTCGTCGTTAGCATGGCTCCGGACTTTACCATCGTAAAGAAGGCGCGCGGTTAACGTGCGTATGAGTAAGACGGACTTTGAGAGGCAGCTATTCAAAGTCCGTCTTACTGTTGATGAGGTGCTTTGGGGGAAAGCATATGGGTCTTGAGGGAATCAAGCTGATTGCATGCGATTTGGACGGCACGTTGCTGCATCCGGGGGAGCGCGAGCCGCGTTCCGAGGCCTTTGAGCTTATCGATGAGCTACATCGTCGCGGTATCGTGTTTATGCCGGCGAGCGGCCGTCAATATGCGAGCTTGCGCTACCTGTTTGCCCCGGTGGCCGATGAGCTCGCCTATGTATGCGAAAACGGAGCCCTGGTGATGAGCGAGGGGCGTGCCGTCGTCAAGCGTTCCATGGAGCGTAGCCTTGCTATGGATATCGCGAATGCCGTGGTTGCGTATCCCCATGCCGACGTGACCCTTTCGTGTGAGGGGCACCTCTACACCATGAGCGGCAACGATGCGTTCGTCGACCATTTGCGCTATGAGGTCCACTGCGATGTGGCGGTGGTCGACCGTCCCGAGGACATCGACGAGGACGTCATTAAGATTGCCTTCCAGACGCCCGAGGTGGATCAGCCGGCGGCGCTGGAGCATTTTGAGCGCCTCTTCAGCGACCGTGTCGACGTGATGACGTCGGGAACCGAATGGACGGACTTTATCGGTTTCGGTTCGGGCAAGGGCTCCGCGCTTGCCGATTACGGTCGTGCCCTGGGTATTTCGCCCGATGAGATGATGGCGTTTGGCGACAATGAGAACGATCGCGACATGCTTAACGTCGTGGGCCATCCCTATCTGATGGAGAGCTGCAATCCCTCTATGCGTGGCATCAACGACCGCGTCCGCTACGTGCGCACGGTCGAAGAAGAGCTGCGTCGTCTACTTGCTGAGTAGACATTTGGGACATGTCTAGAAATCTACTTTTTGCTGCAGAGTGCGGAAAGGTGGATTTTAAGGCATGTCCCAAACATCTATCGGCAGTCGGGGCAGAGACCCTCGAAGATGGTGTAGTGCGACGTGGCGTGCCAGCCGATTTGCTCGGACGCTTTGGCGTCGAGCTGGGCATCGAAGGGGAGCGGTACGTCGATGACGCGGCTGCACGAGGTGCAGATAATATGCGCGTGCGGCTCGATGGTGCGATCGAAGCGACTGCCGCCCGGTGTCTTGATGGAGAGAATCTCGCCGGCGTCGGCCAAGAGATTGAGATTGCGGTAGACCGTACCGCGGCTGATTTTGTCATCCTGCGCGCGCACGACGTTGTAGATTTCGTCGGCGGTGGGATGGTTATAGCTTTGGCGCACGGCGTCAAGAACCAGCTTTCGCTGCTTGGTATTCCTTCTTTGCACCGCCATGCGCCTCGCCTCTTTTCTATCAACGGTCGTAGGTAAATGATACCGTATTTAGCACACAATACTAATAATGAGGAGTGAAACCGTCTCCATTAGCAAGTGGGGCTCGGGCCTGGGCGTCTGCGAGGCGAAAACGCGTTCCCATGCGCTCGTAGGAGGCATGAAGCGTCTCGAGATGAGATAGGATGTTTGCCGGAGCTCCCTGTATCTCCATCTCGACTGAGCCGTCTTCCATGTTACGCACCCAGCCGGTGAGGGAGCGCGCCTGTGCGAGGTTGGTGTTGGTGAAGCGGAAACCGACGCCCTGGACCTGCCCCTCCCACCGCAGGAAATAGCGCTGCGGGGCGTCTTGAGTGGCCTCGTCGCTTGCGAGCACAGTAAGCCTGCGGCGCAGCTCGAGCTCGACGTTTGACGGTTTTTGAGGCTCTCGACTGCCGCTGGTGACGCTGGAGAAGAACGTATCGAAGAAGCCCATCGCTATGCCTGCTTGCCTGCGTCGGCCGGGAAGGTTATGCCGGCCTGCTGGCGCACGGCATCCATGATGCGCAGTGAGACGAGCGTGACATCGCGGTAGTGGCCAAGCTCGTGGCGTCCCGCCGGGGTCTCCCAAATCTCTTCCTTGACGTTATCGATGCCGCCGATGGCGGTGATGAAGTCTGTGAGTTCGTATTCCATGGTGTTGCTCGATTTGGGCAGGTCGAGCACGCGGCCGTTATCGCCCTGTTCGCGCGGCGCCTCGGTCGCCGAGCCGCGTACGACGTCGCCGCGATAGTCGATGCGGACGTTGCGGGGCGTGGACAGATGGTCGATCTGGATAGTGCCACGCTCGCCTTCGATCTGCGAGGGCAGCAGGTCATTCGTAATTTTGGAGTGCGCGAGCTCGACGGAGATGCGGCCACCGCCGTAGCTGGCGAGGATGGAACCGCAGCCATCGATGGGGCCATGGGTGAGCTCTTGCGTGGTGGGGTCGAGCAGAGTAGCCATGCTCGTAAGGCCGGAGGGCATGCCGAAGATCTCGACCATGGGCTCGACGGTGTAGACGCCAATATCCATGAGGGAACCCGATGCCATATTGCAGTCGAAGATATTGGTGGCGTGTCCCGCGAGAATCTCGTTGTAGCGCGAGGAATATTTGCCAAAGCGCAATGAGGCGCGGCGGATGGGGGCGATCTCACCCAGGGCGTCCTCGATGGCGTGGAAAGCGGGGTCATGGAGCGGGCGCATGGCCTCGAGGGCTACGACGCCCGCCGCCTCGGCTGCGCGAAAGACCTCGAACGCCTGTGCCTCGGTGGCACAAAAAGGCTTTTCGACGATAACGTGCTTGCCGCCGGCGATACAGGCGAGCGCCTGCTCGTAGTGGAGCGCATTGGGGCT
Organism: uncultured Collinsella sp.; assembly: GCA_959019775.1. Classification (GTDB taxonomy): domain Bacteria; phylum Actinomycetota; class Coriobacteriia; order Coriobacteriales; family Coriobacteriaceae; genus Collinsella. The sequence goes on along the minus strand of CAUEPS010000023.1, from coordinate 7,652 downwards.
GCCGATGTAGACGGCGTCGACGTCGGCAGCGGACGCAAGCTCGTCAAGCACGGTGAAGTTACGCTCGCCACCATGCTTAGCGGTGAAGGCGGCGCCGCGATTTGCATCGCGCGAGAGCGTGCCCACAAACGCAGCTTGGTCGTTGGCGTTGACGACCTGGATAAAGTCGTCGGTAATCATGGATGTGCCGATGGTCGCTATACGCAGCATGTATCCCCCTCGTGCCGTTCGGTTTACAGGATGAGTGTAGCGCGAGGGGACAGGAAATAGCGTGCGAAAACGCCGTTACAGGTCGCTCTCGTTAAAGCCGGCGTCGATATCGAGGTTGCTGCCGTCGGCCGCCGTGGTGGCAAGCTCGTCGCAGCGCTCGTTGAGCTCATGGCCGGCGTGGCCCTTAACCCAGATGAACTCCACTTTGTGCTTGCTCTTTGCGGTGAGCAGGCGCTCCCACAGATCGCGGTTCTTGACGGGCTGCTTGTTGGCAGTCTTCCAGCCGCGTTTTTTCCATCCGTCAATCCAGTGCTTGTTGAAGGCGTTGACGACGTACTGCGAATCGGAATGGACTTCGACGTCGCAGGGGCGGTTGAGTGCCTCGAGCGCCACGATAACGGCCATGAGCTCCATGCGGTTGTTGGTGGTCTTGGCATAGCCGCGCGAAAGCTCGGAGGTGAAGGTCTTGCCGGCGGGGTTGGTGTATTTGAGCACGGCGCCGTAGCCGCCGCGTCCCGGATTTGATCGGGCCGAGCCGTCGGTATAGATGATGACCTTCACATGGTTCCTTTCGTTGGGTATGTTTCGTGCGAGTGACCATTGTAGCGCCATGCCCGCCGGGGGCTAGCAATCTACGATTTCTACCCCGTCTTCCGACAGTTGGTTGGCATGGATGATGCGGTTGAGCTCATCGAGGTATTGCTGCAAGAGGGGAGAGGGCTTGCGCTCGTCGTGCATGATATAGCCTACGTGCATCGTTGGGGCGTCTGCCAGGGGGATCGAGGCCATGCCCCACTGCATTTCGCTGGAGAGTACGCCGGTCGACAGCGCATAGCCGTTCGAGGTGATAAGCAGGTTGGTGAGCGTCCCGCGGTCGGATACGCGGATATTGCGGTTGCAGGGAATATAGCTAAACGGTTCCTCGGCGTAATAGAAGGAGTTCGAGGTGCCTTGCTCAAAGCTGTAGCGCGTATAGGGCGTGAGGTCGGCAAGGGACAGCTGCGAACGGCGTGCGAGCGGGTGGCGTTCGCTGACGAACACGTGGACTTTTGCATCAAAGAGGGGATGAAAGCTCGCTCGGGCATCGGTAAAGGCCTTCTGCAAGACACGGGTATTAAAGTCATCCAGATAGAGGATGCCGATATCGCTGCGAAACGCGCGCACGTCGTCGATAATCTGCGCTGTGGTGGTCTCGCGCATGATGAACTCGAACTTGCTGTCGCGGCAGCGCTCGACTACGTTGACAAAGGCCTCGACCGAAAAGGCGTAGTGTTGGGCGGAAATGGCGAGGCGGGCGTGCGGGGTACCGCCGTCCTCGTAGCGGGCCTCGAGCATGTCGGCCTGCTCTACGACCTGGCGTGCATAACCCAAAAGCTCGGTGCCGTCGTTGGTGAGCGTGACGCCGCGGCTGGAGCGCGTAAAGATTTCCAGATGGAGCTCCTGTTCCAGGCTTTTGACGGCGTTTGAGATGTTGGACTGAGCGGTATAGAGGCGCTGGGCTGCGGCGTTGATCGAACCGGACTCTGCCACGGCGATCAAAAAGCGAAGCTGTTGGAGGGTCATCGGCGCCCGTCCTTTCGAGTGTTATCTATAAAACCGATAACAGTTTAGCGCTTTTAAGTGATTGACCGAGGAAAACAATGCTCGTACTATTCAAAACACACAAAGACGGTAGGTAATTAAGCCAACTACGGAACCGGGATGCGAAAGGAGGCCCGCATATGAATTGCTTACCAAGACGAATGCCGGGCTCCTGTTTGCGCCCGTCGGCGTGATCAGGAGACAGCGACTTACTTCTCTTACTCTTATTACTTTTGTTCGATCAAGGAGATCATCATGAGCCAGTTTATCAACAACCCCGAGCACACCTTTGGTTTCGATACCCTGCAGCTGCACGTTGGCCAGGAGAGCGCCGATCCTGCATCCGACTCCCGCGCCGTGCCTATCTACCAGACCACGAGCTATGTGTTCCGCAACTCCCAGCACGCCGCCGACCGCTTTGGTCTTGCCGACGCCGGTAACATCTACGGCCGTCTGACCAACTCCACCCAGGGCGTCTTCGAGGACCGTATCGCCGCCCTCGAGGGTGGCGTGGCAGGTCTTGCCGTCGCCTCCGGTGCTGCTGCCATCACCTATACCCTGCAGGCTCTTGCCCAGGCCGGTGACCACGTGGTGGCTCAGAAGACCATCTACGGTGGCTCCTACAACCTGCTGGAGCATACGCTCTCCCAGTTTGGCGTCGAGACCACGTTTGTCGATGCCCATAACCTTGAAGAGGTCGAGGGTGCCATCAAGGACAACACCACGGTCATCTATCTCGAGACGCTCGGCAACCCCAACTCCGACATCCCCAACATCGACGCCATCTCCGAGATCGCCAAGAAGCACGGTCTGCCGGTTGTCGTCGACAACACCTTCGGCACCCCGTATCTGTTCCGTCCGCTGGAGCATGGTGCCAATATCGTCGTCCACTCCGCAACCAAGTTCATCGGCGGCCACGGCACCTCGCTGGGCGGTGTGATCGTCGACGGCGGTAACTTCGATTGGAAGGCGAGCGGAAAGTACGCCCAGATTGCTGAGCCCAACCCCTCCTACCACGGTGTCTCGTTTGCCGAGGCTGCCGGTCCCGCCGCCTTTGCAACCTATGTCCGCGCTATCCTGCTGCGTGACGAGGGCGCTTGCATCAGTCCGTTCAACGCCTGGGTCCTGCTCCAGGGCACCGAGACTCTGTCGCTGCGCGTTGACCGCCATGTCGAGAACACCAAGAAGGTCGTTGAGTTCCTAGCTGGTGACAGCCACGTCGCCAGGGTGAACCACCCGAGCCTGCCTGAGCACCCCGATCACGAGCTCTATCAGAAGTACTTCCCCAACGGCGGTGCCTCGATCTTTACCTTTGAGATTAAGGGTGGCCAGGAGGCAGCTTGGAAGTTCATCGATCATCTGCAGGTGTTCTCGCTGCTCGCTAACGTGGCCGACGTCAAGTCGCTCGTCGTGCACCCGGCTACCACCACGCACTCCCAGCTCTCTGCCGAGGAGCTCGCCGAGCAGAACATCACGCCCTCCACGATCCGTCTTTCCATCGGTACCGAGAACGCCGAGGATATCATTTGGGATCTGAAGCAGGCCTTCGCCGCGCTGGACGAGTAAGGCGACTTGTGCAAGGACCCCTTGCGACTCGATAGGTATAACTGCATAAAATGCCTGCTCAAGGCGCCTGTGCGAACAATGGTTGCACAGGCGCCTTTTTTGCATAGAGAGGGCGCAAAAACAGGGTTTTTGGCACGCTTTATGCATTCGAGTTGTGGAAAACTCCTGTTAAGGGGATGTGAGTTTTACGCAATTGACGTGCGACTTTTGAGTAAAACCGCAGGTCGCGATTTACTCGGGGTACTATGCAGCGCGATCGAATCACACGCAGCTCAAACGCAGCAAAAACACACTACGGAGGTTTCCAGCTACATGAGGATCGATTCACGAAAACCGAAAGCCGCTGCCCTTTCCGCCGCTCTGACCGTGGCACTTTTGGCGGGCGTCGGCGCAACTGATGCCCACGCGGCAACACTATCCGATACGGTCGGATCTACGCCGTCCGAGGCGACGCTGGTGCAGCCCGTCGACTACCGCGGTGACGGTTATGGCTCTATGCAGGAGTGGAACGCCTCGATGGGGGCGAAGCGCGATTCCCTGGAGATGCGCGCTCAGATCATTATGAATATGTATGGCGACTATGCTACCGATGGCGAGCGCGCTGTGCTGCAGGGTTGCATCGACGGTGCGGGTAGCCTGTTGACGATGGGGGAGGTCGACGCCAAGTCGACCGAGCTCGACGAGCTTCGCTCCACGCTCGAGGATGCCAAGCGCGAGGCGCTCGAGGCTGCCGCAGCCGAAGCCGAGGCCGCTGAGGCCGTTCAGGCTTCGTATTACAACGCCGGCTCCGGCTCGTCTTACGCGTCTGCTGCGTATTACGCGAACGGCTCGGGCCTGACGCGCTCGAGCGGCGTCAATAACTATAACGGCCGCCGCGAGACTTATTACAGCAGCAACGTGTTGTATCACCACCGCACGGGCGAATGGACGCAGGATTCCGAGGGCTTTTGGCGCGATTCCGATGGTTACTACGTCGTGGCCGCGGGCGATAAGGCCCAAGGCTCCACGTTTACCGGTTCCAAGGGCGAGTGCAAGGTCTATGACTCCGGCTGCGCAGCCGGAACCACCGACTACTATACCGGTTGGTAATCTGCCATAAGCCAATAGGACATGACGGGCGGGCGTCTTTACCGAGCCTTTGGGCAACGTAAGGGCGCCCGTTTTTTTGTGCGTGCTTGAGTTAACAGAGCGCTTACCGTGGCAGTACGCCGCGCATATGGGCGCGGGGCACACTAAGCCACGAGAAACAAAGTCTTTCTCGTGGAGGAAGTGGTCCCATGAACGCTCGAGATATCGCCGTTACCGCCGTTGCCCTTTTGATCGGATGTCTTGGTCCGACGGCGGCGTTAGCTGCCGGCTTGCAGTCCGCTACAGGCGCCGCTCCTGTGGTTGTGGGCGCCTTGATTGCAGTGACGTTGCTGGGAAGCGCCGGCGTGCTACTTTGCCGTGATGACGAGGACGAGGTTCCGGAATCGCAAAATAAACCTTAGTTTTAGCCTCGGGCTAAATGCAACAGGCCTTCGCGAATGACGGAATCCTCGCGAAGGCCTGTCTGCTTGTATTGCGCGCGTCGCGATGCGACCGAGGCTACCAGCTGCTTTCTATTTCGCGAATCCTCTGATAGAGCCATTCGTTCTGCGGCACTTGGATATCGTGTTTGGCGGCCAGGCGGCAAATGGTGCCCGCGAATTCCTCGACTTCGGTTTTGCGCCTTGCGATGCGGTCCTGCGCCATCGAGGGCATACCGGCAGGGTCGATCCCCTCGATGAGGTGCACCATCTGCGTCAGGTCTGCCTCGATCAGCTCAATGCCCTCGGCGTTGGCGACCGCAAGCGTCTCTCGCATGGCGGAAACAAAGCAGCGGCGCTGCTCGGAGCCCGGCTCCGTGGCGCTTCCGTAGGTCCCGCCGTAGGCCATGCAGGTCTGGTTGATGCCGTCGTTGAGCATGAGTTTGGCCCACATGCGGTGCGCAATGTCGCTCTCGACGGTATGGGCGATGCCGCAGCGCGTGTAGAGCTCGTCGATTGCGGTGATGGTTGCGGGATCCGTGCCGGCCGCCGCGCCAAAGCGGATTTCGCCCGCATTGGTAAAGGTGAGCGCGCCGTCGAGGAATACGGCGTCCATGCCCTGGCAGATACCCAGGACGGTGTGCTTCCAGCCAAAGCGCTCGGCAGTCTTTTGCTCGCTCGTAATGCCGTTGCACAGCGAGGCGATGAGCGTGTTGGGTCCCACGACGCGCTCCATAGTCTTGAGCGCTTGGTTGAGTCCCGTCGTCTTGACCGTAAGAATGACCAGATCGGCGGGCGTTGCCTCGCTGACGCGGACGGATTTTAGCGCACAGGGCTTGCCGTTGACGGTGAGCGCGTCGCCCGCGTGACGCTCAAAACGGGCGTCATCCATAACGTATTCGACGGCGTCATTGCCGAGGGCCTTGGCAATCATGCTGCCGTAGAGCAGGCCGACGCCGCCCTTGCCGATAAAGGCGACCTTGTTGATCTGCACGTGAATCATCTCCCCATATATAAGGCGCCCGCGTAAGGGGCGCCTGATGGATTGTATGTCGCCGGGACGTTTGGTGAGCGCGCGGGGCTGCTGTTAAGAAAAAGAAACTATTGCGCTGTGCGCTTATGCCGCAGGGCAGACCGCGAAAACGCGTGCGGGATATCCAACGCCATCGCGCACCTTGGGGAAGGTGCAGAAGATGACAGCGCCTGTGGCGGGAAGCTCGTCCAGATGGTCCATGACCTCGATCTGATAACGGTCGACCGAGAGGATGTATTGTTCACCGGGGTAGGGGTAGGCGTCCTCACGCGTGGTCACGCTCGCCTCCTTTCATCGGGCTTTTTGCTGATGTTAAAGCGGTGCCGTGACGGCTCGATTTCTGCTACGTTACGATACGTTCTCGATTACGATTCCAATGTGTTTCGATGACGTGACCATTGTGTTTCGCCTCATTAGGGCTTCGAGGGGAGAGGAAAGGCAGTGCAATATCGCGTTGACCCCAAAAGCGGCAACCGTATCTCGGCGCTGGGGCTGGGTTGCATGAGGTTTCCCGGTGCGCCGGGACGCCCGGATGCGAAGACAGCCGATGCCATCATTTCCCGTGCGGTGGAGCAAGGGATTAACTACCTGGACACGGCCTATCTCTATCCCGGCAACGAGGCTTGCGTGGGCGCTTCGCTTGAGCGCCTGGGCCTACGCGACCAGGTTTTGCTCGCGACCAAGCTGCCGCATGCTTCGTGCAAATGCGCGGAGGATTTCGACCGCTTTTTTGACGAGCAACTGCACCGTTTGCGGACTGACCATATCGACTACTACCTCATGCACAACATTACCTCGCCCGCGCAGTGGGAGCGCGTGGCAGCTTTGGGTATCGAGGACTGGATCGCGCACCAAAAGGCTGCGGGGCGTATTCGCCAGATAGGTTTTTCGTACCACGGCAGTGCGGCGGACTTCTTCACGATGCTTGACGCGTATGACTGGGACTTTTGCCAGATCCAGTACAACTACGCTGGAGAGCGCTACCAAGCGGGAACGGCGGGACTCATGGCGGCTGCGGAGCGCGGGCTCGCGGTGTTTGTGATGGAGCCGCTGTTGGGCGGACGTTTAGCGGGCAAACTGCCTCCGCGTGCCCGCGCCGTGTTCGATGGCGTACGCGATCCGTACCTGAAGACGCCGGCTGCTTGGGGCCTTTCGTGGGTGTGGAACCATCCTCAAGTCACGATGCTGCTTTCGGGCATGACCGATACCGCGCAGGTGGACGAGAACGCGGCATTGGCGGATCGCGCACTGCCGGATTCGATGACGACAGAGCAGCTCGATACCATCGCACGTGTGCTGGGAGAGTTTGAGAAATCGAATCGCGTGCCGTGTACGGGGTGCGGCTACTGCATGCCGTGCCCCAAGGGCATCAATATTCCCGGTTGCTTTGGCGCCTACAACGCGAGCTACGCGCATAGTTGGTTTACGGGGCTGTCTCAATACTTTACGGCAAGCGCGGTGCGGACGAACGAGCCCAAGCTGGTGAGCAATTGCATCAAATGCGGCAAATGCGCGCGTCACTGCCCGCAGCACATCGATATTCCCGAGCGTCTCGACGATGTGCGCCGACGTTTCCAGCCTGGCCCCGTAACGGCTGCGCTTAAAGCCTTTTGCAAAACGCGCTCCTGATGCCCCTTTTATAACTTGCGGTGGAATAGTTCCTGTTTGCGGCAGAATAGGGGCAAAACAGGAACTATTCCACCGCAACTGAAGGGGGCTGTCGTGGGCCATCGGGATTCATGTGATGATTTACG
>CAUEPS010000022.1 GCA_959019775.1 uncultured Collinsella sp. | reverse complement strand
CTCGGGCATGCGCGCGGTATCCATCTGGGGCACGCCCTCGAGCTTATAGGGAATGCCCAGTTGCTCGTACTTGACGACACCCATCGTGTGATACGGCAGCATTTCCAGGCCCACAACGTTGTGCCATGGAGCGATGAGGCAACCGAGCTTCTCGCATTCCTCCACCGTGTCGGTAATGCCCGGCACAACCACGTGGCGGATAACGACCTTGATATTGCGACGTGCAAGCTCATCGCCAAACGCCAGGATGCGTGCGGGATCACAACCGGTCAGCTTTTTATGCTCGACCGGGTCGGCATGCTTAATATCGAGCAGTACCATGTCGGTCTCGTTGAGCACGGCATCGAACTTCTCGGGATGCTGAGGGTCGAAGGCGTAGCCACAGCTATCCAGGCAGGTATGCACACGACCATCGGGGTTGTTGTGCATTGCACGGAACAGGTCGGCCAAAAACTCGGGCTGCAGAAGCGGCTCGCCGCCCGAAACCGTAATTCCGCCGCTGCGATAGAACTCGTGGTTACTCTGGAACTCATCCATGAGGTGCTCGACGGTCACCATCGTGCCGCCGTTGACCGACCAGGTATCGGGATTGTGGCAATACGCGCAGCGCATGGGACAGCCCTGGACAAACACCACAAAGCGGATGCCGGGTCCGTCGACCGTACCCATCGTTTCAATCGAATGTACGCGGCCCAGGGCAAACGCGGAGTCCTCGGGACGAGCGTCCACACCCTCGAGCGTCATCTCAGCCATTCCCGCTACCTTGCCTCTCATTGGTTTTAGTTACATAAATGCCAGAGCCATTCTAGCCCATACGCATGATGGTGAAACGGTTTAGTGGTCAATTGGGTTGTTCTATTTGGCCCCACACAAAAGCGGCGGGAAGGTTGTCACAACCCACTCGCCGCCGAGGCAATAGATATCGATAGACGCCAGGCCTTACGCCTTAAGCGTAAGCACCGCGCCGAAGGCGGTCGGGCCGCAATGGCTCGAGATGACGCCGCCGACCTGAGTCCAGGTAATGTCCTTAAAGCCCAGGTCGTGCGCATAGACTTCCATGTCGTCGCGCAGCTCCTCGGAAAGACCTACCGAATACGCCAGGCCAATGCGCGAGTAGTCAATCTCGCCCTTGGCAACCATGTGATCAATAAAGGCACGGGCGCACTTAAGCATAGAACCGCGGAACTTCTTGGTCGCCACGAACTTACCACCCGTCACCTCAATGCAGGGCTTAATCTTGAGCAGATGGGCACCGAGGAATGCCACGTTGGACAAACGACCGCCGGCCTTAAGGAAGGCGAGATCGGTTGGGACAAAGCCCAACAGCACGCGGTCCATGACGGAGTTCGTAAAGGCAAAGATCTCGTCGACGGTGGCATCGGGGTGAGCCTCGATGTATTTGGCGGTCTCGACGACAACAAGCGACTGGCCTACCGAGACAAAGCGCGTGTCCATGGAGAACACGTAGTCGCGCCCCTGGGCCGCAATCTTTGAGGACTGATGCGAACAGGTCGTGGCCTCGGAATATGCAAGATGCAAAATAGTCGCGTCGGGCTGCTCAGCGTGAATGCGGTCGTACACGTGAGCAAAATCCGCCGGCGCGCAGCCACTGGTCTTGGGCATCACGCCAAACTCGTTGCAGCGCGAATAAATCTCGAGCGGATCGATCGAGCCGTCCTCGACGGTCTCGTCACCAATCGTGACATGCATAGGCACGCGCACGATGCCGTAGCGCTCGCAGAGCTCCGGCGTCACATCCGACCCAGACTCAACCACGATTACGTACTTGCCCATTATCATCACGACCCATCTCGACGTTGGCTTTTTAATATGTGACGCACGTCCACCGTCCTGCTGCAGAACGGCGTCCAAGCGCCAAAGAGACGCCGTCCCTTGCACACAACAAAGGACAGCGTCTCCCTGGAAAACTCCATGCTTATCTGAGATTCTACACGGTTTATGAAGGAGTGTTACTTATTCCGCAAACGGTCGCTATACGCGATAAGCGGTAGCTGGCCGCGGCAACTGCGACACATTCCGCCCAACAAGTCCAATCGTGCTCCATGCACGGTTAATGAGCGAGGCGGTAGAAATCCATCGACGCCGCACCCTCGGTGTGCAGCTCCATCGCCGGAACCGCCGGCGAATAGGTACGGCTCGTAAGTGCCGCCTCGCCACCGTTGGCAAAAATCTCGACCATCGTAGTGTCCGAAAGCACGCGCAGGTCGCGAAGTTCGCCGAGCTCGATCGACCTCTGGTCGCGTCCATAGCCTTCGTCGCCCATATCGAGGGTAAGCATCCCGTCCGTATAACGCACAAAGACACCCTTGCGGATTTCGAGCTCGATCATCTTGGCTCCCTCGCAGGAAACCACGACATCAAACAGGCGTCCCGGCTCCTCAACGGTCTCACCGCCTACAGCACGAACGCAATCGCCGCGCATCCTCTCAATCTCGTGCGCCGGCCACTGGCAGAGCTTGCCGCCGCGCATGCTCAGCTCTCTCGGCACCGTCAGCGCGCACTGCCACCCGCGCGCCACCGTCGGGCTTTCTGTCGTCGCATCGGGGCAACCCGACCATCCGATCATCAAACGCCGACCCGCAGCGTCCTCAAAGAACTGCGGGGCATAGAAATCAAAACCGGCATCAACCATCGGAGGCATGCCCTGGCCGACGATCTTAAAGCTCGGCGCCCCCCAATCGGCCTCGATGGAGAACCACACGCACTGATGCGGATTGCGGTAACGCCAGCCATCGGCGGGCACGCCCTGCGGACAGCAAACGAGAATAAGCTCGCCATCGAGCTCAAACAGATCAGGACACTCCCACATAAAGCCAAACTTCTCGCCCAGCTCAATGCGCGTCGCATAGCCCCAGTCCTCTAGATCACGCGAGGTATAGACAAGCACGCACCCGCGATCGTCTTTCGTACGAGCGCCGAGAACCATGTAGTAGATACCGTCGTGTTCAAGGATCTTGGGGTCGCGCACGTGCGTACCGATATCGTCGGGGTAATCGACCGGCCCAACAGCTATGCGCTTCTCGCCCAATTCGTCGGGATTCTCGGCAACCATATGAATTTGGTTTTGCTCACGGCCCGTCAACACGTAGTCGTAATCATCACGGTCAAAATGCTTAACGTTGCCGGTATAGAAGTAGTGAATCTTGCCATCGCGTACAAAGGCAGAACCAGAATACGCTCCACTCGAATCCAAATCGGAATCGGGGAACAGCACGGGGCCGTGATTCTCGTACGTCACAAAATCCTTTGTCGTCAGATGGTTCCAAAGCACTGGACCGCCATGCGCAGCATCGAACGGATCGTATTGATGATAGATGTGATACGTATCACCAATCTGAACCAAACCATTGGGGTCGTTGAGCCAGCCAAGCTCAGGCTCCACATGGAACAAAAGCCTATCGGGGTCGGATGCGATGCGAGCCGCCGTCTCATCCTGTCCGGCACGCCACTGCTCATAGTCCGCGCGTGTCACCTTATTTTTTTGATTAAACATCGCCGTTGACTTTCTCGTCTATAGGGAAGGACGCTCGACTCGCACGAGCCGAACGCCCTTCCCCAAATGGACTTATCCGCACATTACGCTGAACGGCTCAACTAGAAGCTAACGTCGAAGCCAGCGCCAGCGCCCTCTTCATCGGTGGTCGGCACGCCCTTTGCCTTGTTGTAGGCAAAGATCAAGACGATCGGCACGATGAAGGCGATGAGATTGCCAGCCACATACCACACGAGCGTCTCGGGCGTGACGATGAGCAGGCCAAGCACGCCGGTCAGACCCTGACCGATGGCGCGCACCTCAAAGAGCTTCACGAAGGCACCGCCGCAGCCTGCACCGATGCAAGCGCAGATGAACGGGATGATCGAGTAGCGCATGTTTGCAGCAAAGATTGCGGGCTCGGAGATACCGACCAGCGTCGGGATAAAGGACGACATGCAGATGTTGCGCTCTTTGGAATGCTTCTTGTGAATGAGGTACATGCCGATGGCGCCGCCGCCCTGGGCGATGATGGAAACCGACCAGATGGCCTGGATGTAGTTGAAGCCAGTCGTGGCAACGAGGTTTGCCTCGATACCCTGGATGAACTGATGCGTACCGGTAACGACAAGCGGCTGCAGGAACGCGGCGAAGACAAAGGCACCAAAGACGCCCATCCTGTTGTACAGGATATCGATTACGCCGGCGAGGACGTCGCCGATCAGGTTGCCGAGCGGGCCGAACACGGTGAACAGGGCGACGTTAGCAAGAATCAGGGTAACGGTCGGGACAAAGACGAACGAAACGACCTCGGGGATGTACTTCTGGGCAATCTTTTCGACCTTGGCCATAAACCAGGCAGTCAGGATTGCAGGGAACACGCCACCCTGGAAAGCAACCATGGGAATGGAGAGCGGACCAAAGTTCCAGTACTCAGCACCCGTCGGGTCCATAACGAACGTGTTGCGGTTCATAAGGCTCGGGTGAACCATGACGATACCGACGAGGATGCCCAGAATCGGGTTACCGCCAAAACGCTTCACCGCGCTGTACATAACCAGGACAGGCAGGTAGTCAAACGTGGTGGCGATAATGGCAAAGAAGCTTGCGAGGTTCTTGAGGAACTCGCTGTGATCGGCAAGGCTGCCCTCCATGCCAAAGAGGCCGTTGGCAACGATCAGCGACTTAAGGCCGATGATGATAGCGGCGCCGACGAAGGCGGGAATGATGGGGATAAAGATGTCCGAGAATACCTTGAGGACCGAGAAGAACTTGCCCTTCTTGTCCGCCTCGGCGCCCTTGACCTCGGAAGCGCTGATCTCCTTAACGCCCGTCAGAGCCATAAACTCATCGTAGACCTTGTTGACGGTACCGGTACCGAAGATGATCATGAGCTGGCCGCTGTTGTACAGCACGCCCTTGACGCCATCGATGTTCTCGAGCTCGGCCTTGTTGTATTTGCTCGTATCCTTGAGCACCAGACGCAGACGGGTCACGCAATGCGTGGCGCCCTCGATGTTCTCCAGTCCGCCGACGTTGTCGACGACTTGCTGGGACACTGCCTTGTAGTCCATGTTCCTCTCCATTCCTTTTCTAAATCATAAAACGGTTCGTTGCCGCTACAGAGACGCGATCGTTGCGTTTGCGCACTTGAGCGCACCGTCGGTGACGGTAAGCGCCACACCCTGGCCCTGCTTGTTGCAGAAGCGAGCGTTGAGCGCAACATCATCGACAAAGATGGTCGCGATGTCGTCGTCGACGACCAGGCGCACATGGTGAGTGCCCTCGCCCTTAAAGAACAACGGACGCTCGAGGCCCATGTTGTTGACCTGGAACCACGGGTACTGGGGGGCCGGCGTGAACTCGAGCTTGCCCTCGCGCAGGTTGGCGCGGAACTCATAGGCAAGACCGGACTCGGCGTCCTCGGCGAACTTGACCGAGAAGCCGGCAGCGTTACCGCCGAGCTCGATGTCGGCATCGAGCAAGTAGGTGGAGCCGGCATCCGCGGCGAGCACCTGCTCGACCTTGCCCGACTCGCAGGAAAGCTCAAAGGTCTCGACTGCCTTAGCCTCGCCAAAGGCGCCAAGCATGCTGTCGGGGAGCTTGGTGCCGAGCGTTCCGTCGGCACGCTGAACGATCTCGAGAGGCATAAAGGTGCCACCCCACAGGTAAGAGCTGGGGTCGCCGCCCTCGTCGCGCGTCGGGACCCAACCAAAGAGAACGCGGCGCTCGCCATCGAATGCGGTGCGAGCGGCGTAGTACGCGCGGCCGTCGAAGGAGTCGTCAGCGGGGGTAATCCAAGGACCGTTGATGGACTTGGACATGCGGTAACGGGTCTTGTTGCCGTCGCTGTACTCGGAAAAGACGAGGTACCACCAGTCGCCCATCTTAAAGAGATCAGGCATCTCGAACATGGTGTACAGGCCCGGGTTCCACCAGTCGCCCTGGAACTCCCAGGTATCCAGGTCCTTGGAGGTGAACTTGACCAGGCGGCCGGTCATCAGACGCTTGTCCTCGCCCACACGCGTGCCGAGGATGAGCATGTACTCTTCGTTCTCCTCATCCCAAAGCACAAAGGGATCGCGCCAGTTGCGGTCATCGTAACCCTCCTGGGGCGGAAGCAGCGTCTCGGCGATGTTCTTCTCCCACTTGACGGCGTCGTCGCTCGTCGCGTGAAGAAGAACCTGCTTCATCAAACGTGCGCGGACCTTATCGCGATTGCAACCAGTGTAGAGCGCATGGTACTTGTCGCCCACCTTAAACACCGTGCCGGCATAAATGTACTGGTCGACTTCCTCGTCGCCGCCGCGCTCAAGGCTCTCGCCAAAGTCCTTGTAGTTGACGAAATCCTTGGTCGTAGCGAGTGCCCAGCCAAACGGCTCTCCGAAAGGTTCGGGGTTACGCGTGTCACGCTGATGATAGAGATAGAACGTGCCGTCCTCGCCGTACGGCATGATGTCGCCTACCCAAATTCCCTCAGGCTGGTAATACACCTTGTGCATCCGAGACTTCCTTTCCACGACATACTAACTCGGTACAATGGCAAGATATGTCAATCGTTTTCATATGTCAAACGTTTTCACACCAATACGTCTTTTCGCAGTTCCAGTCGTCGGCAAACGGTTGACATATGCCGGTGAACGGTCATCAGAGGCGTTTGAGGAATTCTTTTGGCACGGGATGAACTACGCGGTTTTGCCCTCAATGAGTTCAACGGGGAGCTTGATATTCGATTCGGGATTATCGCCGTTAATAAGAGCGATGATGGATTGCGCCGCGAGCTCTCCGATGCGATCGATATCTTGGCGTACGGTTGTTAAGTCAGGCATAAACGTCATAGTTCGGCGGGCACCATCCGCGCCCACGACCTTAATATCGTCTGGAGCGCTCAAGCCGCGCTGCTTCATCACGTTGAGACAGATGGCCGCCATCGTGTCGTCTCCCGCAAAGATGCCGTCAATATCGGGGTTCTCATCGAGGATCTTCGCAACGACCGCGCCCTTTTCGTCGTCGGGCTTAACGAACTCGACCTCACGGACAAGCGCGGACAAACCGGCCTGCTCAACAACATCGAGGTAGGCATCGGTACGCTTATTGGCAGGCATGCGCATGCGGCTATTGCTGCGCAGGCACAGGATGCGTGAACATCCGTCATCGATCAGGCGACGCGTGGCAAGTTCGCCGATGCTATAGCTGTCGCTTGCAATCTGGACAGAGCCCTCGCCGAGATCGCAGTCGATGCCAACCAGGCTCAAGCCCATCTCGGCATATGCCTCGGCACCGATATTGAGGGAGTTGACGATGACACCGTCGACCATATTGCGGCGGAGCATGTCAATATAGGAACGCTCAAGATCGGGTCGATTGGCGCTGTTGCACAGCAACATCTTAAAGCCGTTTTCCGCTAACGTGCGCTCGACCGCCTGCACAACCTGAGCATGGAACGGGCTGCTCACAAAGGGAACGATCATACCGATAAGATTCAGGCGACCGTTGAGCATGGCACGGGCGATATCGTTGGGCGTATAGTTGATGCGCTCCATCGCGGCATGGACCTTATCGCGGGTCTCTTGGCTAATATAGCCGCGATTATTAAGCACGCGAGATACCGTAGTAGGCGAAACCCCCGCCACCGCTGCAACTTCCTTGATGCCAGGCTTAGCAGAATCCTTAGAACGAGCGCCCTCGCGAGCCATAGCACCCTCCCCCATCAACATGTCAAACGTTTACATACGAACAAAGCATACCCCAACAACAGCGGGAAGACGGTAACAGCACAAGTAAGTAAATGACTCATCCAAATAATTAGGAGAGTTCCGCCTAAAGGGTGACTACACAGGACCCCCGCCGGGGCTGTTTGGGCTACCTCCCAATATATTCTGCAGGACGCAAGAAGCCCTCGCCGCACGAAGTGCGCAGCGAGGGCTTCTTGCATGTCCGAGGACATTTTGGGAGGTAGCCCAAACAGCCCCGGCGATCCTGCGGGAGTTAAATCCCTTTAGAACTTGTCGTGGAAGGTACGCGAAATGACCTCGTCCTGCTGCTCCTTGGTGAGCGTGTGGAAGTTCACGGCATAGCCGGAAACGCGGATGGTCAGCTGCGGGTACTTCTCGGGGTGAGCCTGAGCATCGAGCAACGTCTCACGGTTGAAGACGTTGATGTTCAGGTGATGGCCACCCTTCTCGGCGTAAGCGTCGAGCATGTGGACCAGGTTATCGGCCTGAGTCTCGGAAACTTCAGAAACCTTCATAATGTGTCTCCTTCGATCGATAGGCGCCGGCCGAAACCGGCGCGCTAATCAGTAATCGTTATTGTTAGTATAGCACTAACAATAGTTACTCGCCCAGCTGATCAAGGTCGATATCGCCAAAGAACACCTGGTCCTCCTTGCCGAGCGCACTCGGGATAATGGAGAAGGTGTTGGAGATGCCGTCCTGAGCATCGCGGAACGGGAGCTTGGAAACCGAAGACAGCGAAGCGATGGCGCCGTGGCTATCGCGCTTGTGCATAGGGTTAGCACCCGGGGCGAACGGCTGACCAGCCTTGCGGCCGTCAGGCGTGGAACCGGTCTTCTTACCGTACACGACGTTGGAGGTAATGGTCAGAACCGAGGTCGTGGGCACGGAGTTGCGGTAGGTGTCGTTCATGCGGATGTACTCCATGAACTGGTGCACAACGTCGTGAGCGATCTGGTCGACGCGGTCGTCGTCGTTACCGTACTTGGGGAACTCGCCCTCGGTCTCGAAGTCGACGATGATGCCGTTCTCGTCACGGACGGGGTGGACCTTGGCGTACTTGATGGCGGACAGGGAGTCAGCCACGACGGAAAGGCCAGCGATGCCCGTAGCGAACCAGCGGTGCACGTGCTTGTCGTGCAGAGCCATCTGGATACGCTCGTAGCAATACTTGTCGTGCATGTAGTGAATGATGTTCAGCGAGTTGACGTACACGCCAGCGAGCCACTTCATCATGTCGTTGTACTTGGCCACAACGTCGTCGTAATCGAGCGTATCGCCCTCGACGGCGCGATACTTGGGGCCGACCTGCTTCTTGGAGACCTCGTCAACACCGCCGTTGAGTGCGTACAGCAGGCACTTGGCCAGGTTGGCGCGAGCGCCGAAGAACTGCATCTCCTTGCCGATGCGCATGGAGGACACGCAGCAGGCAATGCCGTAGTCGTCGCCGTGATAGACGCGCATGAGGTCGTCGTTCTCGTACTGGATCGAGGAGCTGGCGACGGAAGTCTTGGCGCAGAACTTCTTGAAGTTCTCGGGCAGACGGGTCGACCACAGAACGGTCATGTTGGGCTCGGGGCTGGTGCCCATGTTCTCGAGCGTGTGCAGATAGCGGTAGCTCATCTTGGTAACGAGCGTACGGCCGTCAACACCCATGCCGCCGATGGACTCGGTGACCCACTGCGGGTCGCCGGTGAACAGGGCCTGGTACTCGGGGGTACGGGCAAACTTGACCATGCGGAGCTTCATGATGAAGTGATCCACGAACTCCTGGATCTGCTCCTCGGTGAAGGTGCCGTTGGCAAGGTCGCGCTCAGCGTAGATGTCGATGAACGTAGAGGTACGGCCGATGGACATAGCGGCGCCGTTCTGCTCCTTGACGGCAGCAAGGTAGGCGAAGTACATCCACTGGATGGCCTCCTGCGTGTTGGTAGCAGGGTTGGAAATATCGAAACCATAGGTCTCGGCCATCATCTTGAGCTCGCCGAGGGCGCGGATCTGCTCCTGCAGCTCCTCGCGATCGCGGATGTTGTCGGCGGTCATGACCGTCGGAGTGGAAGCCTTCTGGGCCTCCTTGTCCTTGATCAGGTAGTCGACGCCGTACAGGGCAACACGACGGTAGTCGCCGATGATGCGGCCGCGGCCATAGCCATCGGGCAGACCGGTGATGATGTGAGCCGAGCGGCAAGCACGCATCTCGGGGGTGTAGACATCGAAGACGCCAGCGTTGTGGGTCTTGCGCTCGAAGGTGTAGCGCTCGACAACGTTCTCGTCGACCTTGTAGCCGTGCTGGCTGGCAGCCTGGCAAGCGATGCGGATACCACCGTTGACGTGCAGCGCGCGCTTGAGCGGCTTGTCGGTCTGGAGGCCAACAATGGTCTCCTTGTCGCGATGGGCATTATCGATGTAGCCAGCGGGGTGGCTCACGATACCCGTGACGGTCTTGGTGTCCATATCGAGGACACCACCCTGCTCGCGCTCCTTAAGCAGCAGGTCGAGAACCTCGCCCCACAGCTCCTTGGTACGCTCGGTCGGACCTACGAGGAACGACTCATCGCCCTCGTAGGGGGTGTAGTTCTTCTGGATGAAGTCTCGGACGTCAACCTCTCCCGTCCAGATACCTTCCTTGAAGCCTTCCCATGCCTCCTGCATTGTGTAACCACGCTCCTAGTTACGTGTAATGCGGCGCTCTCTCACACCGCTGCTTATTGAATTCTTGAATGTTCGGCTTGCACTACCGGCTTCTTCCGTTCTTCACCACACGTTGGTGCAGGAAAAACGTTTGTCCACCTTGGAACTACAACCCAAAACCCAAGATTTCACCCGTTTGAGAAGGATAACATAGCGACCCTCTCCATCTGGGCTGTTATATGTTTCTTTTTTTATATCATAAGGGCGTTTTTTACAAACCCGCAGGAAATGCGAGCGCGAACAACTACCGTTCACCGATTTGTATGTTATTTTTCCTTGCCTTTGTACGACGTTCGCTCTAGCTGTTATGCCAGCTTTAGCAGGGTAAAGTGCCTCTGAGTAGGCTTTAGGACATGCCTAACGATCTGCCCCAAACTTTACTGGCACCGACGGTGTACGGAGGTCGCCTAAAGGTAGTTTTCTAGGCATGTCTCAAAATCTACCGTATAGGGCGCGCGTGCAAGGGTATCATCTTTCACCGAAAATAGTTTCTAGTGTTAGGGGTTTTCGGTGGAAGATACCGACTTCCATGAGCTTGGGCGTCAGCTCCTTACCGAGTTTGGCGGCATTCACCAGCGCGTTTCGCGCTTTGTGGACAAAGCTCTCAGCGGCGAGATGGCTGTCATGCGCGCCCTTATGCTCGCTGGCGGTTCGCTCACGCCGAGCGAACTCGCTGATCGCGCCTGGGTCTCGAACGCCCGCATCGCCAATATCCTACGCGCTCTCGAAGCCAAGGGTTGGGTTGAGCGTGAGCACTCAAAGACCGACCGTCGTCGCGTACACGTCATAGTGACCGACAAGGGATTCCAGGATCTCGAAATCAAACGCCGGGAATTCGAGGACCGCACCGCGGCTTTCCTCGAGCAGCTCGGCGAAACAGATACCCAAGAGATGGTGCGCCTTCTTAGACGTGCCAACGAAATTATCGACCGCAATCAAGAAAGGAGAGATGCCGAGTGAGGATTCTCAAGCTCTTTAAAAAGCATATCCTGGCACTGTTCACAGCTATCGTACTCATCGTAATCAGCTGCAACGCCGACCTGGCGCTGCCTACCTATATGAGCGATATCGTCGACGTGGGCGTGCAGCAAGGCGGTATCGCCTCGCCCGTGCCCGATACCATTCGCGCCGAATCGCTCGACGACCTCGAGCTCTTTATGAGCGCCAAGGGCGCCAAAGCTGTGGAGGCCGTGTTTAGCAAGGCGGACAATAACGGCATTCGAACGTACAAGGGCACCGAGGAGGAGCGCGGCGACGGCGGCAAGATTGCCGACATCATGAGCCTGCCCGAAACTGTCGTCCTTTCGTTCAACCAGGGCATCGACGCTGACTCCATGGGCGACATGACCGGCGCATCCACCGAGGCAAGCAATGGCGGCGCCGCTCAGGCCATGCCCACCCCCGAGCAGATGGCGGCGATGACGCCCGAGCAGCTCGCCGAGATGCAGCAGAAGGCCGCAGCGGCGCAGAACATGCAAAAGCAGATTGATGCCGATGGCGGTAAGATCACCATGAAGAGCCTGCGCCTAGGCGTTGAAGGCGGTCTTATCGATCAGGGCAAGCTCGTCGAGGGCGCCAACGATATGGCAGACAAAATGGGCTCCATGTCGGGCTCCATCGTGACCCAACGCGCCGTGAGCTATGTGCAGGACGAGTACAAGGCGCAGGGCATCGACCCCGCCGACGTGCAGAACGCCTACCTGGGCCGCATGGCGACCACGATGTTTGGCCTGTGCCTGATCTCGCTCGTCGCCACAATCCTGACCGGCGCCGTGGCCTCGCGCACCGCCTGTTCCATCGCACGCGACCTGCGCCGCGAGACCTTCAACAAGGTTATGCACTTCTCGCCGGCCGAGGTGGGCAAGTTTAGCCAGGCCTCGCTCATCACCCGCTGCACCAACGACATTCAGCAGATCCAGATGGCCGCAACCCTGTTTATCCGCATGTGCCTGATGGCCCCCGTCATGGGCATCGTCGCCGTCATGCGCGTCCTGGCCAACCACACCGGCCTGGAGTGGACCATCGCCGTGGCCATCATCGCCGTCTCGGCCGTCGTCGGCGTGCTTATGGGCCTCACCATGCCCAAGTTCAAAAAGATGCAGAGCTTTGTGGACCGCGTGAACCTTACCGCCCGCGAGCTGCTCGACGGCCTTATGCCCATCCGCTCATTCAACCGCGAGGAGCATGAGCTCGAGCGTTTTGACAAGGCTTCGCTCGACCTGATGACCACGCAGCTCTACACCAACCGCGCTATGAGCTTTATGATGCCACTCATGATGCTCGTCATGAACTGCATCACCGTGCTCATCGTGTGGTTTGGCGCGCAGGGCGTGTCCGACGGCGTGATGCAGGTCGGCAACATGATGGCGTTTATCTCCTACACCATGCAGATCGTCATGGCGTTTATGATCCTCACCATGGTTTCGGTCATCCTGCCCCGTGCCGAGGTCGCAGCCGAGCGCGTGGAAGAGGTCATCACCTGCCCCACGAGCATCAACGACCCTGCCTCGCCCAAACTGCCCGCAGCCAGCGCGCCGCGCGGTGAGCTCACCTTCCGCGACGTGAGCTTCCAGTACCCCGATGCCCGCGCCGATGTCATCAGCGGCGTGAACTTCACCACACATGCCGGTCAGATGCTCGGCATCATCGGCTCCACGGGCTCGGGCAAGTCCACGCTCGTGCAGCTGATTCCGCGCCTGTACGACGTCACAGGCGGCAGCATTTCGCTTGACGGCGTCGACGTGCGTGACATGACTCTCTCCGAGCTGCGTCGCCGCATTGGTTACATCCCGCAGCAGGGGCGCCTGTTCTCGGGCACTGTCGAGAGCAACCTCAAGTTTGCCGGCGACATGGTGAGCGACGAGGACATGCACCAAGCAGCGCGCATCGCACAAGCCGAGGACTTTATCGCCGAGCGCGAGGGCGGCTACGACTCCCCCATCAGCCAGGGAGGCTCCAATGTCTCGGGCGGTCAGCGCCAGCGCTTGGCCATCGCCCGCGCATTGGCCAAAAAGCCCGAGGTCGTGGTGTTCGATGACTCGTTTAGCGCCCTCGACTACAAGACCGACGCGCGCCTGCGCGAGGAGCTGGCCAAAAACGTTACCGACGCCGCACTCGTGGTCGTGGCCCAGCGCATCGCGACCATCATGCACGCCGACCAGATCATCGTGCTCGATGACGGCCACGTAGTGGGCACCGGCACGCACGAGGAGCTGCTACGCAGCTGCCCGGCGTACCTGGAGATCGCACAGTCGCAGCTTTCCGCCGAGGAGCTGGGGCTTACCCAAAAAGAAATTGCAGCCGTCATGGAAGGAGGCGAGCGCTAATGGCAGACGAGACCAAGACTCAGATTCCCAAGCCCACCCGCCAGCGTGGTCCCATGGGCCGCATGGGCGGCATGCGTCGTGGCGAAAAGGCCAAGGACTTTAAGGGCACCATGAGGCAGCTGCTCGGCTATATCGGCCAGCACAAGATTGCCGTGTTTGCCGCCGTCGCCTTTGCCGTGTGCTCGGTCATCTTTAACATTGTGGGGCCCAAGGTGCTCGGTCAGGTTACCACCAAACTGTTCGAGGGCTTAGTTGCCAAGGTCAACGGCACCGGCGATGTCGACTTTGCCTGGATTGCCAAGACGCTCGGCTTTTTGCTCTGCCTGTATCTGGCGAGCTCTGTCTGCAGCCTCATCCAGGGCTGGCTCATGACCGGCGTCACGCAAAAGATCTGCTATCGCATGCGCAAGGAGATCGCCGCCAAGATCGCCGTCGTTCCGATGAGCTACTTTAACGGACACAGCAAGGGCGACGTGCTCAGTCGCATCACCAACGACGTCGATACGCTCGGCCAGTCGCTCAACCAGAGCGTGACGCAGCTCATCACGTCGGTGACGCAGATTATCGGCGTGCTCGTCATGATGCTGTCGATCAGCCTGCCGCTCACCGGCGTCACCGTGCTCACGCTGCCGGCCGCCGCGATTATCCTGACCGTGATGATTCACTTCTCGCAACCGTACTTCCGCGAGCAACAGCAAGTCCTGGGCGCCGTCAACGGCATTATCGAGGAGGACTTTGCCGGCCAGAACGTCATCCAGGTGTTCGACCGCGCCGAGGCCTCAATCGAGGAGTTCGACCGTCAAAACGACCGCCTCTTTATTAGTGGCTGGCGCTCGCAGTTCCTGTCGGGCCTGATGATGCCGCTTATGAGCTTGGTGGGCAACATGGGCTACGTGGGCGTCGTCGTGGTAGGCGCGCAGCTCGCGCTGACCGGCAATGCCACGCCCGGCGACATCCAGAGCTTTATCCAGTACGTTCGCAACTTTACGCAGCCGGTGCAGCAGCTGGGCAACGTGAGCAATACGATGCAGTCGATGGCCGCCGCCACCGAGCGCGTGTTTGAGTTCCTGGCCGCGCCCGAGGAGGAACAGAAAGCTGACGCGCAGATTCCCGAGAAGCGCCCCGGCCACGTGGAGTTTGACCACGTCAAGTTTGGCTACACGCCCGACAAGACCATCATCCACGACTTTAGCTGCGAGGCGCAGCCCGGCCAGACCATCGCCATCGTCGGCCCCACCGGCGCCGGCAAGACCACGCTCATTAAGCTGCTGCAGCGCTTCTACGACGTGGACGGCGGTTCGCTGCGCGTCGAGGGCGTCGACGTGCGCGACTGGGACCGCGCGGCGCTGCGCGGCGAGTTTGCCATGGTGCTGCAGGACACCTGGCTGTTTAACGGCACCATCCGCGAGAACATCCGCTACGGACGCCCCGATGCGACCGACGCCGAGGTCGAGGCCGCCGCACGCGCCGCACGCTGCGACCACTTTATCCATACGCTCGCCGGCGGTTACGACTTTATGATCAACGAGGAGGGCACTAACCTCTCACAGGGCCAGCGCCAGCTCGTGACCATCGCCCGCGCCATTTTGGCCGACCGCCCGGCACTGATTCTGGACGAGGCGACTTCCAACGTCGATACCCGCACCGAGGAGCTTATTCAGCGCGCCATGGATGCGCTGATGCAGGGCCGTACCAGCTTTGTCATCGCACACCGCCTGTCCACGATCCGCAACGCCGACGTGATCTTGGTGATTCGCGACGGCGATATCGTCGAGAAGGGCACGCACGACGAGTTGCTCGCCCAGGGCGGCTTCTACGCCGACCTATATAACTCGCAATTCGACGAGGCGGCGTAAATTCTGCTGCAGGGAACGAATAACGCCCGAGAACGGGGACGCAGGACAACCTGCGCCCCCGTTTTTTCGTCCACGGCACTCGAATTAGCTCTCTTGGGGCCCGATTGACAGCCCCTTCCGGACCCTGTGGCCAAAAAAGGTCAAATATGAGTACTGTTACATTTTTAGTAGCAGCCAAAACCGCCTCAAATGACCTCTTTGCGGCTTCTATACGCCTTCAAATTAATCAAAACGCCCGTTAACATGCTTCTGTGTGCCAACGTTAATGAACATATTTGCTGTTATGCCTATTATCTTGTAAGCTCGATATGAGACTACGCCAGCAACAGTACTCATATTTGCCATTTTTTGCCCACGGGGTATGCCGCAGAAGATCCAACTTGCTCCAGCGTGCCGTACGCCGACCCCCTTCCGGCGAGTGCCGACATTTTCCCAGATAAAACCGACCAAAATAAACCTGTCCCTTTTTGGTAGGTTTCGGGGTGACAAGGGGTTGCACTTTAGCGTGCGACAGCGGATAATGCCGAGCATTCGACAATACGCTTATTGCTCTTTCTATAGATTGAGGAGACCCCTATGGCCATGGAATTCAAACGCAGGCTGCCGATCCCCATGGAGATCCGCGAGGAAATGCCACTTTCTGCCGAGCTTACCGCCAAAAAGCAGGCATTTGACGCCGAGGTCGCCAAAGTCTTTACCGGCGAGGACGCACGCAAGGTGCTCATCATCGGCCCGTGCTCTGCCGACCGCGAGGATTCGGTGCTTGAGTACATGAACCGACTGGCCAAGACCGCCGAGGAGGTCAAGGACAAGCTCATCATCATTCCGCGCGTCTACACCAACAAGCCGCGCACCAAGGGCACCGGCTACAAGGGCCTGCTGCACAACCCCAACCCCGAGGCTCCCGACGATCTGCTCGAGGGCGTCAAGGCCATCCGCCATATGCACCTGCGCGTTATTGAGGAAACGGGCTTCTTCACCGCCGACGAGATGCTCTATCCGTCCAACTACCAATACCTCGTCGACCTGCTGAGCTATGTTGCCGTGGGCGCACGCTCGGTCGAAAACCAGGAGCATCGCCTGGTGTCGAGCGGCATTTCGGTACCCGTTGGCATGAAGAATCCCACTGCCGGCTCTACCACCGTTATGCTCAACTCCATTTACGCCGCGCAGGCGCACCAGAGCTTCATCTTCCGCAACTGGGAGGTCGAGTGCGACGGCAATCCGCTCGCGCACGCCGTTATGCGTGGCTACATCGGTCTCGATGGGCGCACCTACCCCAACTACCACTACGAGCACCTGGAGCGCCTGGCTGAGCGCTATACCGAGCACGCCGGCTATGCCAATCCGGCAGCGGTCATCGACTGCAACCATGACAACTCGGGCAAGCGTCCGCTGGAGCAGTATCGCATTTGCAAGGAGGTGCTCGACAGCTGCCGCCGCAACGAGTCCATCTCCAAGCTAGTCAAGGGCTTTATGATCGAGTCCTACCTGGAGGACGGCAACCAGCCGGTCGACGGCGGCGTCTTTGGTAAATCGATCACCGACCCGTGCCTGGGCTGGGAAAAGACCGACTACCTCATCCACGAGATCGCGGAACGTATTTAGTTACGCGGTTTTACCAAACCGCGTAACGGCTCGACGCTGCAAACCCGCCAGAACGGCAATCTGCCTTTCAGCTTCGACGGCATGACCAGAAGGTCAATGCCGCCTCGCTTCAAGGCACCTTGCTCGCTCTGGCGGGTTTTCGCTGACGTTTTTCGACCTGCATCGTTGCCAGGGTTGGCACCAATGACTAATGCGGTAACAAGCTACGTCGGTCCGCTTGACCGGCTGGGTTTCTGAGGTGCGGCAGATTCCCGTGAAATAGGAGCGCCGCGTACTTTGGGTACGCAAGCGACAAATGAACGGGAAGGTGCCGCACCTCGGGAAGACAGACAATTACGCGGACGGCTCCTGCTGCGTGATGCAGTGGATGTTGCCGCCGCCGAAGACGACCTGCTCGGACTGAACGCCGACGCACTTGTAGACGCCCTCGCCCCAGACCTCGTCGTAGATCTTCTGGAGCGTGTCGACGGCCAGCTGGTCGTTCTCGTCGCCGTACTGCGGGACGATAACGCCGTGGTTGGTCACGAGGTAGTTCATGTAGGAGGCGATCAGCGGCTCGTCGGGGACGCGAGGCTCGGCGTTCTCGTCGGCGTCAATGGTGTCGCAGGAAGCCTGGTCCATGAACAGCGGGTTCACGGGCATGCAGAGCTTGTAGACCTTCATCTTGCGGCCCTTGGCGTCAACGGCGTTGGAGAGGGTCTCATAGGCAGCGTGGCACTGCTCGTAGAACGGATACTCGGGATCGTCGGTCCAGATGCAGGCCATGACGCCCGGGGCGATGAACGTGGCGACGTCGTCGATGTGGCCGTTGGTCTCCTCGGGGTCGATGCCCTCCTTGACCCAGATGACCTTCTCGACACCCAGGTAATCCTTGAGGTGCTCGTCCATGTAGGCGCGAAGCTCCTCGCTCCAGGGCTCAAACTTCTTGTGGTACTTGGGCCAGATGGACTCGGGATCCTCTTCCTCCTCGAGCACCGCAGAGCAGGTGCGGCCCGGGGAAAGCAGGCACTGGTCGGTCACGACAAGGGTGCCCTCGCCGTCGACGGTGATGGAGCCGCCCTCGAGGATCATGTCATCGGGACGATAGCGGCGGCAGCCGGAGAGCTCAGCCATCTTGAGGGCGATCTGCTCGTCCTTGTCCCACGGGAAGTACAGGCCGTCGACGAGGCCGCCGTAGGCGTTGAAGTGCCAGTGGTTGGCGCGCTTCTCGCCCTTGCCGTTGATGACGTAGGTGGCAGCGGTGTCGCGGAACCAAGCGTCGTCGGTGGTCATCTCGATGACGGTGACGTTCTCGTCGTTCTCGAAGACGGCCTTGCAGTTGGCGTAGTCGACCTGGTTGGCGCACATATAGACCGGGGTGAACTCGGAGATGGCGCGGGCGATGGCGGCATACTGCTTCTGGGCCGGCTTGGCGCCGTGGGCCCAAGTGTCGGTGCGGTGGGGCCAGCCCATCCACACGCGATCCTGCGGGGCGAACTCGGCGGGCATGAAGAAGCCGTCGGCCTTGGGGGTGGACTCGGACTCGGTGATCGTACGCATAAGATTTCCTCCAAATCGAACGATCGCTTGCTGCGGGCGGGTTGCCCGCAGCCTAAAACCAAGAGATGGTAGGCGCCCGTTCCCCGGCAAAGGTCGGGGCGCCCGGTGCCGGTTTTCACGGAATCGCACCGGCAAGCGACGACGTAACCAAGTGCGCGGAGACAAAACGCACGAAGGATACGGAAGAGAGATTGGGGTGGGCGGTGGTTACCGGAGCTATCGCTCACACCCACCCCGGGGGAATGGTTAGCAAACCTGTCGCTTGGGCACGCCTCCGAAGAGGCTAGAGTGCCCGGAGTCGGGAGCGACAAGCCCGACGAAGCGCGCGTTGGTACACGAGGAGGGTTGGAGCCCCGAATCCGGGTGCTCTAGTTCTCCTCGGCCTCGGCGGCCTCCTCAGCGAGACGCTGGGCTGCGAGCTCGGGAGTGAGGCCCTTGTACTCGGTCTCGCGGCCCTTAGCGCTGACGATGCGGACGACCTCACCGATGAGCACGAGCACGATGAAGATAACGATCATCGCGAGCTTGTCGCCAATCTCGGCGGCGGAGAACGGCACCAGCGTTGCGACGATGGCCAGGACCAGCTCGATGCAGGGGATGGCCAGCATGACCTTCATCATGGCGCCCTTAAACGGGAACGTGAAGATGCGCTCGCGGTCGGGGTCGTTCTTGCGAAGGTTGAGGAACGCCGGGAACATCGGGATGTAGGTCAGCAGCAGGAAGACGACGGAGGTGCCGAAGAGCATCCAGAAGACACCGTTGGAGATGGCGTCGATGGGAACCAGCTGCAGGCACAGCACCAGGGAGGCAACGATGGCGTTGACCAGGTTGGCGCCGTTGGGCATATCGTCATCCGAGATCATCGAGGCGAAGACCTTGGGCATGTTGCCGTGCTCGGCAGCGTAGCGAGCGACGGAGTTAACGCCGAAGGACCAGGCGGCCATGTTGGCGAACAGGGTGATCAGGAAGGCGATGCAGATGACCTTAAAGATCATGGAGTCGCCCACCATGGTCTGGACTGCGACGATCATGCCGTAGTCGGGGTCGATGGAATCGGCCGGCACCGCAGCGCCAATGCCAAAGCCAGCGAACAGGTAGATCACGGCGATGGACAGGCCACCGACGATGATGGCCTTGGGGATATCGCGAGCGGGATCGGCCATGTCATCGGTCATGGTGCAGATGACCTCGAAGCCCATGAAGTTAAAGATGATGATCGACAGGTAGCCGAGAGCGTTGGTGTTGGTGAGCTCGGGCAGGAACGTGGTAGCGGACATGTCGTTCGCAAAACCGTTCTCCATGGCATACCAAATGCCCAGAGCGCCGACGATAACGGCAACGGCGACCTTGATGATGGCGCCACCGTTAAGGACCCACTCGGAGTCAGCCGCCTTGGAGCGGCCCATGAGGTAGACGATCCACACAAAGGCAAGATCGATACCCATCTTGGCGATCAGATTGAACTCGACGCCAAAGACCATGCCCAGAATATCGGGGAACATGGTGGCCAGCGAGGCGATCCACAGCGGGTAGTTAACCCAGTAGTAGTACGAAATGCGGGCGCCCCACTTGTCGCCCAGGCCATCGCGCACCCAGTCGTAAATGCCGCCCTCGCCGTCATAGGTGGTGCCGAGCTCGGCGACAACCATGCCGTAAGGGAGCAGGAAGGTCAGGATCAGGAAGATCCACCAGAAGAACTGCTGGTTGCCAATGGCGGCAGCAGGAGCGGCGGCCTCGCAAACGAAGACGACGCAGATGATGGTCGAAATGACCGTCAAGAAGGAAAGCTTTTTCTTTCCGTCGCTCATGATGAGCTCCTTCGCTCAGTCTTGGACAGATCCGAGGCCCCAAGGACTAAGGCAATTGCTTGGGCCTCGGTGAGCGGGCGACAGGAGACGAGCATCCGCCGCCCGCAAACGTGCGTTTAGCAGCCTTGAGGCTTAGAGCTGCTCGAGAGCCTCGAGAGCGGCGTGGAGCTCGGCCTTGGCGGAGTACTCGACGCCCTCGTCGTTGAGCGGGGTGCGCTTGCCCAGGGCGGCAAGGAGAGCACGGATGGAGTGCTTGCGGTTCTCGGCCTCGACCCAGCACAGGGAGCGCTCGGGATCGTCCATGACCTCGTCGACGACTTCCTCGTTGCGGGTGGCCGGCAGGCAGTGCATGAACTTGGAGTTGGGACCGGCGAAGTTCATCATGTCCATGGTGACCTGATACTTGGGATAGAACACGTCCATGTAGTTCTCGCCCGAGACCTCCTCGTCGTACAGGCCATACCACACGTCGGTGTAGATGAAGTCGGCGCCCTTGATGCACTCGATGTCGTCGGAGATGACGATGGAGCCACCGGAGACCTTGCAGTTCTCCTCGGCGATGGCCATCATCTGCTTGCCGAACTCGGCGCGCTCCTCGACGGTGCCGACGTGCAGGCCGCCGTCGGGGATCTGGTGGCCCTTAGGTCCAAACTGGACAAACTTCATGCCGACCTTGGAGGCGATGAACATGAGGGAGACGCAGACCTGGGTGGCGTCGCCGATGAAGGCCAGGGTGCAGTCCTCGATCTTCTTGCCCTCGGGGAGGTTCTCGAGCATGGTCATGAGGTCGCCCATCTCCTGCGTGGGATGGTTGAACTCGGACATGCCGTTGATGACGGGCACAGCGGAGCCCTCGGCGAGGCCGACGACGTCCTTGTGACGGTCAACACGGGCCATCATGATGTCGAGCAGGGAGCCCATAACGCGAGCGGTGTCGCCCAGGGACTCGTGACCGCCGAGCTGGATGGTGCCAGGGCCATAGAACTGAGCATGGCCGCCGAGGTCGGTCATAGCGGTCTCGAAGGAAAGACGGGTGCGGGTGGAGACCTGCTGGAAGATCATGCCAAGGCTCTGGTTGCGGAGCAGGTGCGGATAATAACCGTCAACCTTGATGGCCTTCTTCATTGCCAGGCCAAGATCCTCGATAGCCAGGATCTGCTCTTTGGTGAACTCGTTGGTGTCGATGAAATCCTTAGGCAGTGCCATGTCGATTTCCTTTCCGTCGGTCTTGCCGACTATTACTATGAGGCGCTCGAACATCACGCCTCGTGTTGACAAGACCATTATTCACCCGTATGCAATTTTTACCTAGTTTATTCGGGATTAAAGACCGTTCACGGAGTTACACCCCCTCTAAACCAATATAAACCCGCAGGTAGCTGGCTTGCATGGGGTTTACTATCTAGAACCGCGAACGGTATACAGCTATCCTGTATCTCGGCGCCTAATCTGCAATGGAACGAAGGGTCGAGACGTCTATACCCCACAGGATATACAGGATTCGGCCATAGATTAAATGAGATGGGACGGTGACAGATGAACACTCTGATGTTCTTCTATACCCTAGCAATACTCGTAATCTGTATTGTGACGGCAGTGCTTTCGCTTGCCGCCTATGCCTCGTCTCGTCGACGCTTCTTTATCTATGGCAGCGGCGTATTTATCTGCTATGCCATCGAGATGACCGAGATCTTCTTTTTTGAATACACATTGCAAAACCAGAGTTTTCCGGCCAACGACTATTGCTCAATTACCATGCCTGTAATGCGGACCCTTGTGGCGACCGCTTCGCAGGCTTTTATTTGGCTGATTGCCATGGACCTGCTCGACAAACATTCTAAAAAGCAGTTCGCTATCCCCGTCTTGACGTTTTTGCTGTGCGAGTCGCTGATTATCGTCGCTGTCCCCTCCGGCCCCATGCATCAGTGGCTCTACTACACGATGCGTCAGGTATTCCTTGTCTTTGTGGGACTGTATATCTTTTGGACGGCGCATAAAAGCACGAAAGTTGAGTTGAAGGCACGCGTTAACAACCAACGAAAGCACCTGATTATCGGCGCTATTCTGGTTGGTTGCATCGTTGCCGAGGACTTCTACAACATTCTGATTGTCCCCATGAGTCTGGCGCCCTCTTGGCTGCAGCTGTATCTATCCGAGCGCAACTTCAGCGAGAACTTCTTTGCGTGCTACTTTGCGATTCTGCTGATTATCTACTCCTACCACGTGCTTTCGATCCGCATGCAGGAGGCGCCCGAGGAAAAGAACGTCAGCGATCTTGACCGGCATATCGAAGAGCAGATGCCTTTCTATCGCAACGCCTACAAGCTCTCCAACCGCGAGACCGAAGTCATGCGCTTGGTTGTGCTGGGCAAGTCGAACCAAGAGATCGCTGACGAGCTATTCCTTGCCGTGGGCACCGTCAAGACCCACATCCACAACATCCTGGTCAAAACCGAGCAGCAAAACCGCACCACGCTCATCCTGCATTTTTGGAAACGATGAAGTTACGCGGTTTTACCAAACCGCGTAACGGCTCGACGCTGCAAGCGCCCCTAGGCGGCAATCTGACGTTCAATCGTCGGTCGCGTACCGAAGTACGCTTCCCTCCTCTTTCACGTCACCTTGTTCGCCTAGGGGCGCTTTCGCTGACTTATGCTCAACTTACGATAATTCCGAGCTGAACGAGTTATTCGCTATAACGGGTGGCGATGGCAGCTTGTACCATGCCGGCGCTCATGAGGTAGGTCACCAGGAAGTAGCCACCGTATGCTGCCAGGAAGATTGCACAGGTGAGGCCCACGGTGCCGCCGATGCTCATATCTCCGAATATGCTCACCAGCTCGATAATCACCTTGAGCGCCACAAAGGAGTGCGCCAGGCCCACTGCCAGCGGGAACAGGAAGAACACCGCCTGCTGCGCCATCACCGAATGACGGATCTGGCGGTCATCGCAGCCAATCTGCGCCAGCACACGATAGCTGCGGCTGCCGTCGGCCACATTGGAGAGCTGCTGGATCGACAGTATCGCCGCGCACGCAACGACCAGTACAAAGCCAATGTAGATGGCCAGATAGCTAATCATGCCGTTCATTTGCGCTGCT
>CAUEPS010000021.1 GCA_959019775.1 uncultured Collinsella sp. | reverse complement strand
GCGCGAACGGCGCGCCTGTTTAGCGAAACTGGTGAAAAATAGATTGACGCTAACACCGATCACCTGGGTGCCCACGCGGCCGAAGACCTCCTGCACGGCCTCGGCGAGGTCGCCGATCGTGGAGGCCGGCGCCTTCTGGATGAACAGGTCGCCGGGGTTCGCGTGCTCGAAGGCGAACTGAACCAGGTCCACGGCCTCGTCCAGGTTCATGAGGAAGCGGGTCATGTTGGGGTCGGTGACCGTCAGCGGCTCGCCCTTGCGGATGCGGTCGATGAACAGCGGGATCACCGAGCCGCGCGAGCACATGACGTTGCCGTAGCGGGTGCAGCAGATGGTGGTGCGTCCTGCGCCGTTGCGGGCGTTGGCGTAGATGATGGACTCCATCATGGCCTTGGACTTGCCCATGGCGTTGATGGGGTAGGCCGCCTTGTCGGTGGACAGGCACACGACGCGGTCGACGCCCTCCTCGATGGCGGCGTGCAGGACGTTGTCCGTGCCGATGACGTTGGTGCGGACGGCCTCCATGGGGAAGAACTCGCAGGAGGGGACCTGCTTCAGGGCGGCCGCGTGGAAGATGTAGTCCACGCCGTGCATGGCGTCGCGCACGCTCTGGGCGTTGCGGACGTCGCCGATGAAGAAGCGCACCTTGGAGGCGAGCTCGGGGGACCTCTCCTGCAGGCGGTGGCGCATGTCGTCCTGCTTCTTCTCGTCGCGCGAGAAGATGCGGATCTCGGCCAGGTCGGTGTTCATGAAGTGCTTGAGCACGGTGTTGCCGAACGAGCCGGTGCCGCCCGTGATCATGAGGGTCTTGTCTTTGAATGCGGAAGTGCCTGTCATAAATTAATCCTCCACTAGTTGAGTAAGTAATTTTTCGAGCTTGTCGAAGAACAGCTTCTTCGTGAAATAGCGCTCGTAATAAGCTTTTGCGTTATTGCCAAGCTGCCCTGTGTCGGAAAGTCCAGCAAATTGCAAGGCAATTCGTGCAAGGCCTTCGGCATCTTCGATATCGCAGCAGAAACCGCATTTGGCATCATCAATTACTCGTTTGGTTTCACCTGAAAGCGCTGCCAAAATCGGTTTTCCAGCGGCCATATAAGTTGTTACTTTTCGAGGAAGGGTGTACGTGGCCATGGGGCTGTCTTCAAAAGTGACAACCATTGCATCGGAGGCACCGTAATATTTGGGCATATCCTCAATTGGCTTACGGCCGTGGAACACAATGTTATCTAGGCCCAGTTCCGAAGCTCTCGATTTACATTGCTCCAAGCGAGACCCAGACCCAACAATATGAAATACGAGGTTCTGATCTTTCTGAGAGATGCTGGCGGCTTCGACAATGGTTATAACGGACTGTGCTTGTCCCACATTTCCGGCAAACGTTAGATTGATTTTCGATGAGTCGTAGCCTTCGCAGGAGCACTTAGCACAGCTGGAAAAGGCGTCGTCAGCGTATTGAGGTAGGTATGCCGAGGGCTCACGATTAATTCCAAGACTGTTTGAAAAGTATTCGTCAAACAAAGGTGAGGTAACGGCGATACGATCAGACTGCCTATAAATCCTTTTCGAGACAGCTTCCATCCATTTGTAAGGCAACGAGGATTCTGAAAAACCACCAGCCGTAAGGCTCACTGGCCACAAATCAAAGCAATACAACAGCATCTTTTTATGATGCTTGCGAGCATAGACAAGACCGGGATCAACCTGCATAACGGGCGAAAACTGATACCCAAGGACAACATCAAATTCTTCATTAAGCGTTCGGGCAAGCTGGTTCGCGTTATGCCAGAAAGAGATATAGTTCTTTACGCGATTGAGCGCACCAGTTTTTCTAGGGTATAAGTTGGCGCGATACACAGTCACGCCATTATGATGCTCAATCTGCTTTTGCCTGTTTTTATACTCTTCTGGAATGTCAGAGTTGGGCATTCCGGTGTTCGGCAGACCGGTGATAACAGAGACGCTATGCCCTCTTTTAACAAGTTCCTCACATACATCAGAAGTGTTAAAGGGCTCCGGCCAATAGTGCTGGCAAACAACAAGTATCTTCATTAGCGCGCACCGTCGCCAGTGCTCACAACGCCAAGCGTTTTGAGCATGATCACTACGTCCATCTTGATATTTCTTGTTTTGATGTACTGCAGGTCAAACATGACCTTCTCACTGGGAAGTAGATCGTAGCCGCCTGTAACCTGGGCTAGGCCAGAAATGCCCGGGCGCACCATGGTGCGGTAATGCCACCCATGAATGCGCTTTTCGAACTCATCACAGAAAGCAGGGCGCTCAGGGCGCGGCCCAATAAGGCTCATATCGCCCTTAAAGACGTTCCAAAATTGTGGAATCTCGTCCAGGCGTGTCTTGCGCATAATCTTGCCAAAGGGCGTAACGCGTGGATCTTCATCCTGTGCCCACTGAGCGCCTCGAGACTCTGCATCGGTATACATGCTACGGAATTTATAGATGTTAAACACCTTGCCGTCTTTGCCTACACGACGCTGAGCGTAAATGACGGGCCCCTCAGATTCGCTTTTAATCTTTACGGCAATAACCGCCATGGGGATGGCGAGAACAATCAAGGCACAACCACAGGAAACAACATCAAAGGATCTCTTAATAAAGCGATAGAACAGTCCACCATTAACGACAGGCTTTTCCAATTCAACAATGTCATTACCGGGCAGCAACTTCTCCAACACATCCGCCGGAATACCGTTCTCGGTTAGCTTCGGCTCGTGTTTTCCCACATTTTGGAGCTTGGCGGCCTCGCGCCTGCTCTCGCACGCTACAGCAGCAGTTGCTGCATCCCCCATTTGATTATCTATCACAATTTCCTTCAAACCTACATCCCCGCCCTCGGGGATCCTCCCTGTCCCGTTAAACAGTCGCCTGCAGCTAGGCGATCGCCCTTTTAAGGTTTCGCATTACGCGCTGCTCGGTCGAAAGCACGGCAAGGCCAACGCGGGTAGTTACGCGTCGGCCGCATAAGTCGAGCTCCAAATAAGCAGTGCTCTTGCGTCTGTTAATGGTTTTGATAAGGCCTTCATGGCCCAGCAGCGGACCCGCCGTCACTACGACTTGGTCGCCGTCCTTTAAGGCCTCGCTCATAGGAACTACGCGGTCTCCCTGATGCGTAAAGCCACCAATAAGCTGGACCTCTTCTTTTGCCAGCGGCACAAACCGACCGTCCTGGGATAACACCCGGGCAAAGTCGTCCATGCGCAGCAGATACTGTTGCACGGTGCGAGGATCTGCCGTATCGCAGATAAGATATCCGGGAAAGAGCGGCTTGGTCGTGTTAACCCATTCGCCGTGAACCTTGATCTCGGTTTGAAATTTGGGATAAAAGAGCTCCTGCATGGCGCCAGCCGGTACCATGCGCTCGATGCGCTCGCGCATTACGTCTTCGCGACCGTTAATGACCTGAATCACATACCACACGAGCACCACCCCCTTACTGTCTTACGTGTGGCTCACGGGGTTTGGGTATGGCTTCGCCAGGGCGCTTGTGCGCGAAGGCGCTCCATATTCAAACCCTGAGCCCAGTTAGACAAGCACGTGGCTCTGCCCCACCGTGAACGGTATGTGTGAACGCAGCCGCTAGGGACACGGACGTGTATCGCAAAAAGACCGCGTCACCAGCTGACTGCGTGCAGCCCAGTCAAGCGGGTACAAAACTGGACCGCACGCAAACAGCTGTAGGACTGCTGCGATTTGTCATGAAATGTCGAATCGAATGAAAAACTGCACATAGACAAGAACAAAGTAATTCGATGCGATATGCACGACGACGCTATTGGAGCTCGTGGTTTTTCTGGCACCGCCGTTACGGCCGGATGCCGATCGACCCTGTGCTTTGCGGCTTGCTGGAGCCGTGAGCACAGTTGAACCCATGTAAGTTAGCTTTCCTAGCATAGCAGGTGGCCCATACGTTTTGGGGCGTGTTGAGCAACATATTGTTTATTTGCCGTGGTTATGGGGCATATTGTGCCGTTTTGCACACATTGCCGCAGGTTTATGGGGGTGTGTGGATTGGTGGACACTACTTGAGTTGTATTGCTGGCGGCGTGAATTGCTCAAACTATTATGTTTGGCTAACAAACTTTGTACAAAACCGGGAAGGTAATTGCGCAACTTTTTGCGGGTATTGGCGCGGGCGTACGGTTTATCGGACGAGCTTGACGATCCCGTCTCCCAGTGTGAGGTTCACCGAATTAAGCGACGATAATTCAGTTGTCGCAATATTTGCGACAACTGCTGCTGACGGCAAATTTTTGCAAAAAAAGGCCACTCAATCGAGTGGCCTTGCATTCACGATGGTGGAGACGAGGGGGATCGAACCCCTGACCTCTTGACTGCCAGTCAAGCGCTCTCCCAGCTGAGCTACGCCCCCATGACGTGGTAGTACTATAGGGGAAGATCTTCGGGGATGCAAGAAGTTTTTTGGGTTGATTCTCACACTTACGGGTTTTCCTGGGACGGGGCTGAATTGACTGATTTTGACTTCGGCAAAATCATTCAATTAACCCACCGTCCCGATAAAACCCTCACGGTATAAATAACCGATTGCGACGCCTTGGTGGACTTGAATCTTGGCCGTTTTCCTGACGACATTAGAGATGCCCGTGTCGGCCAGAAGGCCTAACGGGGCGTGATCGAGTTCCCACTCTAGGCCGTGTTCGCTTATCACTGTGTTGGGAGCGATGGCGATGATGGAGAAGGTTTTGCCCTCGGCGCCCTCGATGGTCCAGGTCTCGTCCTGGTGCAGGATTCTGGCCGTCACTTCGTCTTCTTCGATCCAGACGGGGGCGTCCGCATAGCCTGCCAGGAGCCCTAACACAGACAAGGCCATGTCCGGACGGCCGCCGGTGGCGCAGGTTGCTACCACTTCGGCACCCGGCCAACGGCGGCGGACAGAATCGAGTGCCAGTGCCAGATCGGTGTAGTCCTTGTAAGGGTTGTGACGCTCCACCTCAAAGGCTTCGGCGGCATCGACCAGAACACGTCCCTTATCACTAACGGTGTCGGCGTCGCCCACGTAGACGTCGCAGCCCAGCCCGGCGCCCAGCAGCGCGTCGAGCCCGCGGTCCACGGCGACGATGTGGTCGCACTCCCCTGCCAGGTTGCGCAGCAATTCGGGGCTTGCCACCACCGGCGAGCCGCAAACCACCAATACTTTGCAAGCCACGGCCCTCGCCTAGCCCTCAAACGAAAGCACGCGGGCCAGGTCCAGGTCCTCATAGCTATCGATAAAGATATCGCAGTTGGCACGCACCTCGTCGCGCTCCATACGGCCGTGCGGGTCATGGATGCCCACGCGCTTAAAGCCTGCAGCGCCGGAGCTCTTAAGCCCAAAGACGGCGTCCTCAAACACCCAGGGGCGCTCAAACATGTGCCCGTGGCGCTCTTCCAAGCGACGCAACGCCAGCTCGTACACATCGGGGAACTGCTTGGAGCGCCCCGCCTCGCCCGTTGTGGTAATAAACTCCATATAGCGATCAAGGCCAGCAGCCGCAAGGGCGGACTGCACCAGTTCGACCGGCGTGGACGTGGCCACGCACATGGCAATGCCCGCCACTTGCGCCTGCTCCAAAAATGCCAGGAGCCCCTCCCGAGGCGGCACCTTGGAGTACCCATCAATCAAAATCTCGCCCAGCTCGCGATACAGCTCCTCGCCATTCGCGCCAATGCCCCACGTGTCGTGGTAGGCCTGGCACTCATCCTCCAGCGAAAGATGTTCAAACTGGGCAAAATCGTCGACAGTTCCATCAATGCCATGACGGCGCAATAACTCGAGCTGCGCATAGCCCCAGACGGGGGTGCTGTTAACCAGTGTTCCGTCGCAATCGAAAATAAAAGCAACACTTGGGGCAGCGATGTGGTCCATAAACGAGCCTTTCAATGTCAAATGGTGAACAACCTGCTAAAAACGTTTTACCAAACGTAAGCCTATCAGTTTTGAAACCCTAATTGGTAAAACTGTCAAGGGTTTTACCACGGCAATTCTGCCAGTGGTATAAACATGTCGCTTACCGATTAAACGCCCTCGCAAATCCGCTTTCGTCCATAAAACTAACGTACAGGTGTTATCGTAGTTTCTGCCGAAAGTTCCACCGAGCACGCGAGGTGGAACGAATCATAGAACTATCGCCGTCCCTTCGATTCGTGCAGCCTTGGACCTTTCGCATCTAGTCACCAAGGCAACACGCTGCCGCGTCATGATGGGATCAAACGTGAGCGATACAAAGCTAAAGCCAGCAACCAAAAAGCCTGCTACCCGCAAAGCCGCCCCGCATGCACCGGAGCTCACCAAGGACGATGTCTACCTATTTGGCATCGGCACGTGGGAGCGCAGCTGGGAAAAGATGGGCGCTCATCCCGACACGCAGAACCGTACGCGCGGCTGGCGCTTTTGCGTTTGGGCGCCCGACGTAAAGAGCGTCCACGTCATTGGCGAATTTAACGACTGGGATGAGGAAGCCAACCCGCTGGTGCCCATGCATACGAGCGCTATTTGGGAAGGCTTTATTCCTGGCGCCGAGCAGGGCCAGCTCTATAAGTACCTTATCGAGACCAACGAGGGCGAAAAGCTCTACAAGGCCGATCCGTATGCCTTTAAGGCCGAATGCCCTCCGGGAACGGCGAGCGTGCTGTGGACCCTCGATGGCTACAAGTGGAGCGATGCCGCATGGCTCAAGCGCCGCGCCAGCCACAACCATATGTCGCAGCCGCTCAACATCTACGAAGTGCATATTGGCTCGTGGAAGCGCCACGGCGACGCTCCGCAGGGCGAGCCGGACGAGTACGGCAACTACCCCGGCCCCATGGATCCCTTCCCCGCGCAGCGCGGCGAGTTCTACACCTACGACGACCTGTCGGTGGAACTCGTGGACTACGTGCGCGACATGGGCTATACGCATATCGAGGTCATGCCACTTATGGAGCATCCCTTCGACGGCTCCTGGGGCTACCAGACGACCGGCTACTACGCCGCCACGTCGCGCTACGGCAACCCGCAGCAGCTTATGCACTTTATCGATGCGTGCCACGAGGCGGGCATCGGCGTGATCATGGACTGGGTACCCGGCGGTTTTTGCGCCGACTCCCACGGACTTGCCACCTTTAACGGCCACATGCTGTTTGAGCACGAAATTCACCCCAACTGGGGCACGCACAAGTTCGACTTCGCCCGCGGTGAGGTCAGATCCTTCCTGGTCTCCAACGTGCTGTACTGGCTCGAGAACTTCCACGTGGACGGCATTCGCATGGACGGCGTTTCCAGCATGCTGTACCTCAACTTTGGCATCGACGATCCGGGCCAAAAGAAGTTCAACAAGTACGGTACCGAGGAGGACCTGGACGCCAGCGCGTTTATCCGTCAGGTCAACTGCGCTGTTGAGGCGCACTACCCTGACGTGATGATGATGGCCGAGGAGTCCACCGCGTGGCCGCTCGTGACCTATCCGCCGCAGGACGGCGGCCTGGGCTTCCATTACAAGTGGGACATGGGCTGGATGAACGACACCCTGCACTACATGCAGACCGATTTTCCGTGGCGCCCCGGCAACCACGGCCTACTCACGTTCTCCATCATGTACGCCTTTACCGAGAACTTCATTTGCCCGCTGAGCCACGACGAGGTCGTGCACGGCAAGTGCTCGCTCATCGGCCGCATGCCGGGCGACTGGTGGCGCCAGTTTGC
This sequence comes from uncultured Collinsella sp., assembly GCA_959019775.1. Taxonomy (GTDB): domain Bacteria; phylum Actinomycetota; class Coriobacteriia; order Coriobacteriales; family Coriobacteriaceae; genus Collinsella. The sequence continues at coordinate 16,151 of CAUEPS010000021.1, read as the reverse complement.
CGGCCTGCGCACGCTCGCCTTCTACCAGATGACGCACCCCGGCGCCAAGCTCAACTTTATGGGCAACGAGATCGGCCAGTTTATTGAGTGGCGCTACTACGAGTCCATCCAGTGGTTCCTGACCGAGGAGTACGAGACTCACAAGCATCATCAGGCGTTTATCAAGGCGCTCAATCACCTATACACCGCCGAGCCCGCCCTGTACGAGCGCGGCTACACCGACGATGGCTTTACCTGGATCGATGCGGACAACTCCAAGCAGTCCATCGTGAGCTTTGTACGCCAGGGCGAGGACATCGACGACGACCTGGTGATCCTGATCAACTTTGATCCGGCGAGCTACGAGAGCTTCCGTGTGGGCGTGCCGCGCGAGGGTGACTGGGAGGTCATCTTTGACTCCGACCGTCCCGAGTTTGGCGGCAGCGGCTATGCCGGTGAGGAGCCTTACACCTGCTCGAGCGAGCCCTATCCCTGGAACGGGCAGATGGACTCTATCGAGATTAAGGTACCCGGCCTGGCAGGCGTGGTGCTTAAGCGCCGCGGTCCCAGCAGCTACAAGCCGCCGGTGGTTGAGGCTCCCAAGGCTGCGCCCAAGAAGCGCACGTCCTCGGTGAAGCCCAAGCCTGCGGCTACCAAGAAGGCTCCGGCTAAGGCGAAGGCCACGAACACCAAGGCCAAGGCTGCCGCAAAGCCTGCTGCTAAGGCTACCGCGGCCAAGAAGCCGACTGCCAAAAAGGCCGCTACCAAGGCCAAGTCTGCTTCTGTTAAGTCATCACCTAAGGATGCGTAACAAAGCCGTTACAGCTGTAATTACCCGCCCCGACGGGGCGTAGGATACAAGTCATAACCGTTCCGGGAGAAACATCCCCGGGGGAAAGGAACGTATGAATAAGATCTTCGACAACAAGCAGGAGTTTACCGAGCTCTATCGCGATGCCGTTATGAGCATCAGCGGCAAGAGCGTCGAGGCCGCCAGCGACCTCGACCGCTTTAACGCCCTGGCCAAGCTCGTGGCCGAGAAGGCACGCACCGTTGCCACCAAGAGCGACGCCCGCGCCACCGCCGAGGGCAAAAAGCGCGTGTACTACTTCTCGATCGAGTTTTTGATCGGCCGCCTGCTCGACAACTACCTGCTCAACTTTGGCGTGCGCGACATGGTCGCCGAGGCGCTCGACGACATGGGCTTCGACCTGTCCGTCATCGAGAACCAGGAGCCCGATCCGGCTCTGGGCAACGGCGGTCTGGGCCGTCTGGCAGCATGCTTCCTGGATTCCATGGCAGCCGAGGGCATTGCCGGCTACGGCAACGGCATGCGCTACCGCTACGGCCTGTTTAAGCAGGAGATCGTCAATGGCAGCCAGGTCGAGGCCACCGACGAGTGGCTCACCCACGGCTATCCCTGGGAGGTTCGCCGTCAGGACAAGGCCGTGACCATCAAGTTTGGTGGCCACGTGGAGGGCTTTGAGGAGAACGGCCGCACGTTCTACCGCACGGTGGACACGCAGGACATCCTGGCTGTCCCTTATGACATCCCCGTGGTGGGCTATGCCGGCGAGACCGTCAACAAGCTGCGTGTCTGGGCCGCCGAGCCGGTCGAGGAGCACTTTGACCTTGAGGCCTTCAACCGCGGCGATTACGCCCTGGCCGATGCCGAGCGCGCCGAGGCCGAGGCCATCAGCGCCATCCTCTACCCCAACGACGCCGGCGAGCATGGCCGCCTGCTGCGCCTGAAGCAGGAATACCTGTTTGTCTCGGCCGGCATCTACAGCCTGCTCGACACCTTTGAGAAGGAGCACGGCGAGAACTGGGAGCTGCTGCCGCAGTTTGTGGCCATCCACACCAACGACACCCACCCCGCTATGTGCGGCCCCGAGCTCATGCGCATCCTCATCGACGAGAAGAAACTCGAGTGGGATGACGCCTGGAACATCGTGACACAGGTCGTGAGCTACACCAACCACACCATCCTGCCCGAGGCCCTGGAGAAGTGGCCCATCGGCACGTTCTCTAAGCTCCTCCCCCGCGTGTACCAGATCATCGACGAGATCAGCCGTCGTTGGCACGAGTCGTTTGACACCACGCAGGAGGGCTGGCAGGAGCGTCTGCGCCAGACCGCCATCCTGTGGGACGGCGAGATTCGCATGGCCAACCTGTCCGTGATTTGCAGCCACAGCGTCAACGGCGTGGCCAAGATCCACTCCGACATCATCAAGAACATCGTGCTCAAGGACTTCTATGCCCTGACGCCCGAGAAGTTCAACAACAAGACCAACGGCATCTCGCACCGTCGCTTCTTTGCCGAGGCCAACCCCACCTACGCCAAGCTCGTCACCGATGCCATTGGCGATGGCTGGCTCAAGGACGCCTTTGAGCTGGAAAAGCTCAAGGAGTTCCAGAACGACACCGAGTTCCTGAAGGCCGTGGGTGCCTCCAAGCGTGCCAACAAGGAGCGTCTGGCCGCCTACGTTAAGGCCGAGACCGGTCTGGTCATTGACCCCAACACCGTCTTCGATGTTCAGGTCAAGCGCTTCCATGCCTACAAGCGCCAGCTCATGAACATCATGAAGGTGATGGACATCTACAACCGTCGCATCGCCGATCCCAACTTCCACGTGACGCCGACGACCTTCATCTTTAGCGGCAAGGCTGCCTCGAGCTACACCTTCGCCAAGGAGACCATCCGCCTGATCAACTCGGTGGCCGAGGTCATCAACAACGATGCCCGCGTCAACGAGGTCATGAAGGTCTGCTTTATCCCCAACTTCCGCGTGAGCAACGCCCAGCTCATCTACCCCGCCGCCGAGATCTCGGAGCAGATTTCCACGGCCGGCAAGGAGGCCTCGGGCACGTCCAACATGAAGCTCATGATGAACGGCGCCATTACGCTGGGCACCCTCGACGGCGCCAACATCGAGATCGCCGACCTGGCCGGCCGCGAGAACGAAGCCATCTTTGGCCTGACCGCTCCCGAGGTCGAGCAGCTCTGGGCATCCAACAGCTACTTTGCGTGGGATACGCTCAACAACGATCGCGAGCGTCTGGGCCGCGTGATGGACGAGCTCAAGGACAACACCTTTGCGGGTCTTTCGGGCAACTTCGAGAGCATCTACAACGAGCTCATGAACAACAACGACTCCGATCTGGTCATGGCCGATTTCCGCAGCTACGTGGATGCATGGGAGAAGCTCACGAACAGCTACGGCGACCAGGAGACTTGGAACCGCAAGGCGCTGCTCAACACCGCCTCCTCCGGTTGGTTCTCGAGCGACCGCACCATTCGCGAGTACCGCGACGAGATTTGGCACGCATAAAGGCGCGCAAGCCTCCTTATGCCAGCACGGCATTACTCGACGGGCGCGACCGAGCGCCGCGCCCGTCGCTAATGGGTTTAAGAACATCGATGACAGAAGGAGAAATCGATGAGTAAGAAAGAATGCATCGCGATGCTCCTCGCAGGAGGACAGGGCAGCCGATTGGGGGCACTCACCCAAAAGATCGCTAAGCCGGCGGTTAGCTTTGGTGGCAAGTTCCGCATTATCGACTTTTCGCTCTCCAACTGCTCCAACTCGGGCATCGACACGGTGGGCGTTCTGACGCAGTATCGTCCCTACCTGCTGCATGCCTATGTGGGCTCCGGCGAGGCTTGGGATCTGGACAGCCGCGACGGCGGCGTGTCGATCCTGCCGCCGTACGAGACGCAGACCGGTGGTGCCTGGTATGCGGGCACGGCCGACGCCATTACGCAGAACCTCGACTACATCAAGGCCAACGACCCCAAGTACGTCCTGATCCTTTCGGGCGATCACCTGTATCGCATGGACTACCGCAAGATGCTCAAGACGCACATTGAGAACAACGCCGACCTCACGGTGAGCGTTATGCCCGTGCCGTGGGAGGAGGCCAGCCGCTTTGGCATCCTGACCACCGACCCCGAGGACGGCCGCATCACCAAGTTTACCGAGAAGCCCGAGAAGCCCGATTCGAACCTTGCGTCCATGGGCATCTACATCTTCTCGGCCGACGTGCTGATCGAGGCACTCGAGGCGGACGCCTTGGACCAGCGCTCGAGCCACGACTTTGGCAAGGACATCATCCCCAAGCTACTCGGCGAGGGCAAGCGCCTGTACAGCTACGAGTTCCACGGCTTTTGGAAGGACGTCGGCACCATCGCCAGCTTCCACGAGACTTCGATGGACCTGCTGGGCAACAACCCCGAGTTCGATCTGTTTGACAAGAACTTCCCCATCATGTCCAACATCACCACGCGTCCGCCGCACTACATTGGCCCGGACGGCCGCCTGGACGACTGCCTGGTCTCCAACGGCTGCAAGATCTACGGCACCGCTCGCCACTCGATTCTTTCGACCGATGTCATCATCGAGGAGCGCGCCGTGGTCGAGGACTCCGTGCTGCTGCCGGGTGCGCACGTTAAGAGCGGCGCGCACATCTGCCGCGCTATTTTGGGCGAGAACTCCACGGTCGAAGAGGGCGTGAAGCTCGGCTCTGTCGATACCACCAAGGATACGGCCGTCGTTGGAAATGACGTCGTTATCGGGAAGGGGGAATGATCCGATGATCAATCGCAAGGCCATCGGTTATATCACCGCTAACTACTCTTCGACCTACGGCAGCGTGCTGCTCAAGGACCGCCCCATCGCGTCCGTCCCGTTTTTGGGCCGCTACCGCCTGATCGACTTTCCGCTGTCCAACATGATGAATGCCGGCATTAAGACCGTCGGTGTCGTCATGCCGGGAAACTACCGCTCGCTGATCGACCACGTGGGCTCGGGTAAGGACTGGGGCCTGGACCGCAAGAAGGGCGGCCTGTTCATGGTGCCCGGCAACGCGTATGGCACCACCAAGGGCGGCATGCGCTTCCTGCTGCGCGACATCATCTCCAACAAGACGCTGTTCCAGCGCTCGGACAAGCCCTATGTTGTGATGATGGGCACCAACATCATCTTTAACATGGACCTCAACACCATCATCGACGCGCACGAGAACTCCGGCGCCCAGATGACCGTGGTGTACTGCAAGGCCACGCGCAACGTCGATGACGAGACCAAGCTCGAGATTAACGAGAACGGCCGCCTGACGGGCGTGAGCGCCGGCGTCGTGTACGGCGACAACGCCTCTATGGACTGCTGCATCGTCAACCGCGAGACGCTGCTCGAGATCATCGACCACTACCAGGCCGCCGACTATCTGGACCTGCTCGAGGCACTCCAGGGCGACTTTGGCAACATCGACGTGTGCAGCTACGAGTACAAGGGCGAGGTCGTTGGCGTGTTTAGCGAGAAGTCGCTCTATCGCCGCAGCATGGACCTGCTCGACCAGACCGTGGCCGACCAGCTCTTTGACCCCGAGCGCCCAATCCTGACCAAGGCTCACGACGTGCCGCCTTCACGCTATGCGACCGGCAGCCACGCATGCAACTCGATCATCTCGGCCGGCTGCATCATCAAGGGCACTGTGCGTAACTCGATCCTGTCGCGCGGCGTTGTGGTCGAGGAAGGCGCCTCGGTGACCAACTCGATCATCAACCAGAGCTGTATCATCAAGAGCGGCGCCCGCGTTGAGAACGCCATCCTGGACAAGAACAACGTGGTCCCCACCAACACCGAGCTTCGCGGCACGCCCGAGAACATCCTGGTGCTGGGCAAGGCCCCGTTAACTCCCGATACCACCATCGTGCATTAACGTAGGCACCGCAACATCGCTCGTAACATGTAGAATAGCCGCCCGGTTTGCGCCAGGCGGCTATTCTCGAATTGCAACATGGGAGACAATATGGCAGATTCCAGCAAAAAGATGCAGATCGTGTTTGCCTCGGCCGAGTGCGCACCGTTTGTAAAGACCGGTGGCCTGGGCGACGTGGCGGGCTCGCTGCCTGCGGCGCTTGTGCGCGCCGGCGCCGAGGTCATCGTGATGGTGCCCAAGTACGCCACCATCAAGGACGAGTACAAGGCGCAAATGGAGCACTTCTCCGACTTTTACGTGAGCCTGGGCTGGCGCAATGAATACTGCGGGCTCGAGAAGCTCGAGCACGACGGCGTCACGTATATGTTCATCGACAACGAGCGCTACTTTGCGCGCGGCTATCCGTACGGCTTCTTTGACGACGGCGAGCGCTTTGCGTTCTTCTCCAAAGCCATCACCGAGAGCCTGCAGCACCTGCCCGAGGGCTTTGAGTGCGACATCCTGCACTGCAATGACTGGCAGACGGCACTGGCGCCTGTGTTCTTGCGCGAGTTCTACCAGGGCCTGCCGCTGTACGACCGCGTCAAGACCGTGTTCTCGATCCACAACGTGGCGTTCCAGGGCCAGTTTAGCGACACCGTGATGGAGGACATCCTGGGCGTGGCGCACATTCCGGCGGCCGCCTCGCAGCTGCGTTGCGACGCCTGCAGCATTAACTACATGCTGGGCGCGCTGCGCTACGCCGATGCCATCACCACGGTGAGCCCCACCTATGCCAACGAGATCCAGACGCCCGAGTTTGGCGAGGGCCTGGACGGCGTGCTGCGCGAGCGCTCCTATGCGCTGCAGGGCATTTTGAACGGCATTGACGTGGCGGGCTTTGACCCAGCGACCGACAAGCGCATTGCCGCAAACTACACGGTTGAGGACCGTTCCGGCAAGGCCGCGTGCAAGGCCAAGCTGCAGGAAGAGCTGGGGCTCGAGGTTCGCGACGATCGTCCGCTCATGGTGATGGTCACGCGCCTGACGCGCCAGAAGGGCATGGACCTGGTCATGTACGCACTCGACCGCATTTTGTCCGGCGGCGTGCAGGTGGCGGTGCTGGGCACCGGCGACCGCGACTACGAGGACGGCCTGCGCTACTTCCAGGACAAGTACCCCGGCACCATGGCCGCACGCATCGAGTTCGATCCTGCGCAGTCGCAGCGTATGTATGCCGCTGCCGATATGTTCCTGATGCCTTCTAAGTTTGAGCCCTGCGGCCTGTCGCAGATCATCGCCATGCGCTACGGTACCCTGCCCATCGTGCGCGAGACCGGTGGTCTGAAGGACACGGTGATCCCGTATAACGAGTTTACCGGCGAGGGCACGGGCTTCTCGTTTAGCAACTTTAACGGCGACGAGATGGGCGACGCGGTGTTCCGCGCGGCGCGCCTGTTCTGGGATAACCGCGACGCTTGGAACCAGCTGGTCACGCAGGCCATGAGCCAGGACTTTAGCTGGACACGCTCGGCCGATAAGTATCTGGACCTGTACTTCTTTATGCACCCGGAGATTGAGAGGCCGGCGGCGGTTGTCGACGAGCCTGTGGTTGTGGCTGAGGAGGCTGCGGCCGTTGTGGGGCCTAAGGCCGAGCCCGAGCCCAAGGCCGAGCCGGTTGTTGAGGAACCCAAGGCTGAGGAGAAGCCGGTTAAAGCTGAATCTAAGGTGAAGATTGAGGCAGCTCCCGAGACTGAGGCTAAGCCGGCTGCAAAGTCTGCCGCCAAGAAGACCACGACTCGTAAGACGACGGCTAAGAAGGCCACTACGACCACGAAGTCCGCTGCCTCCAAGACCGCCGCAGCAAAGACGACTGCTGCCAAGACAACGACCATGCGTAAGCGCACGACCGCCGCTGCCAAGAAGGCCGCCGAGGTCGAGGCTGCTCCCGAGGTAAAGGCCGAGACCGCCGAGGCCCAGTCGGTCGCTAAGGCTCCGGCCAAGACTGCAGCCAAAAAGACGACCGCGACCGCCAGGAAGGCGACGGCCGCAAAGTCAACAACGACCAAGGCTGCCGCAACGAGGGCCGCCGCGAAGACGACCACGAAAGCAGCCACGACCAAGGCAGCCGCAAAGCCGGCCGCCAAAGTCGAGGAGACGCCCGTCGAGGCAAAGCCGGCCGCCAAGACCACCACGCGCAAGCGCTCTACGACGACGGCCAAAAAGACCACGACCAAGACAGCCGCTCCCAAGGCGGAGGCTAAGGTCGAGGCCAAGCCCGCTGCCGCCAAAGAGGAGCCCAAGGCCGAGGTAAAGGCCAAGCCCGAACCCGCCAAGGAGACCCCGGTCTCCCCTGCCGCCACGACCGTGGAAAAGGCACCATCCAAGAAGACGTCCGTCCGCAAGGCAACGGCAACCCGCAAGCGCCGCTAGCCCACAGACGATCTAAACCTAATCAAAACCCTAAACAAGGGGCGCTCCAACTGGGCGCCCCTTCTCTGTAGATAGTTGGTAAAACGATTTTCTAGGACAACCGTTCGCCGATGGTAAACGGATGTTGTTTATACACCCTGTGTACAACAGATATACTTTTATTTTGTGCGTAAAACCCATTGCCCGCAGGCCGTGATTCTATTGAACTGGACCGTACTATGAGATTGATACACAACAGCCGCCTACCGCAGTTTCGCACTCCGTTTGGCGCTGTGACCACAGGAGCTACCGTTGCACTCTCGGTTATTTTGGAGGATGCCGATCCCAACCAGGCAACACTCACCCTGCGTACCTGGGTCGATAAAGTCGGCGAGACCCTGATTCCGATGGAGCACGAAGGCGATGGCATTTTTACCGGCGAGCTCAAATGCACTGAACCGTGTCTTGTGTGGTACAGCTTTATCTGCAATATCGAGGGCCAGCCCGTGGTTCGCCTGGGCGCGCCGCAGGGCCGCACCGGCGGCGAGGGCGTAACCTACGACTACGCCGAGGTGCCGTCCTTCCAGATTACCGTCTATAAGCACCGCGAGAACCGCCCCACCTGGTACGAGCGCGGTATGGTCTACCAAATCTTCCCCGACCGCTACGCCCGTGACGAGCATTGGCGCGAGCGCACAATGGCCCAACTCGAAAAACCGCACAAGGGCATTCAGCGCCGAATGGTCGAGGACTGGAACGAGCCGCCCGTGTACGAGCGTGCCGAGGACGGCTCCATCAAGACATGGGACTTTTACGGCGGCTCGCTCAAGGGCATCCAGGAAGACCTGCCCCGCATCGCCGAGCTGGGCTTTACGGCCATCTACCTCAACCCCATCTTTGAAGCCGCGAGCAACCACCGCTACGACACGGCTGACTACACCAAGATCGACCCGATCCTGGGCACCGAGCAGGACTTTACCGAGCTGTGCCAGGCAGCCGAGAAGCTGGGCATCTCCATCATCCTGGACGGCGTCTTCAACCACACGGGCGACGACTCGATCTATTTCAACCGCTACGGCAACTACCCCGGTTTGGGTGCCTGGCAGAGCGAGGATTCGCCGTGGCGCGATGCGTTTACCTTCCACGAGGACGGCTCGTACGACTGCTGGTGGGGCGTGGGCAACATGCCAGCCATCAACGAGAAGTCCGAGCTGGTGCGCGAGAGGCTCCTGGGCAAGGACGGCGTGATCCGCAAATGGCTGCGCGCCGGCGCTCATGGCTGGCGCCTGGACGTCGCCGACGAGCTTTCTGACGACTTCCTGGCCGAGATCAAGAAGGCCGTACTAGCCGAGAAGCCCGACGCACTGTTGCTCGGCGAAGTCTGGGAAGACGCCTCCAACAAGATTAGCTACGGCCATCTGCGCCGCTACCTGCAGGGTTCCGAGCTGGACTCTGCTATGGATTACCCCTTCCGCGACATGGTCATCGGCTTTTTGATGGGCTACAAGAACGCCTACCAGGCAGCCGAGGATATCGAGACCCTGCGCGAAAACTACCCGAGCGAGGCATTGTTCTGCGCGCTCAACCTGCTTTCGAGCCACGACCGTCCGCGCATCATCTCGGTTCTCGGCGGCGGCCCCGACGAGTCGCAGCTGCCCGAGTGCGAGCGCAGCAAATGGCGCCTGGACGAGAACTCGATGGGACTGGCCAAGAGCCGTTTTTGGCTCGCCACGCTCATGCAGATGACCTTCCCCGGCGTACCTTCGATCTACTACGGCGACGAGTACGGCCTGGAGGGCCTGACCGATCCGGGCAACCGCCGCACCCTGCCGACCAAGGACCAGCTGCACGACTTCGACACGCTGGCTATTGTCAAGAACGCCTCCGCCGTACGCCGCGCACTGCCATTTATGATCGACGGCGAAATCAAGGCCTTCGCGCTCAACGACGAGGTGCTGGCATACAACCGCACGGGCAAGGATGGAGAGTCCGCGACGGTTATCATCAACCGCAGCCTGCGCAATTCGCACCGCGTGACGATTCCGGCGCTCGGCGAATGCGCGAGTGACGTGATCAGCGGTCACGAGTGCGAGATCCACAACGGTACGGTCACGCTCGATCTGTATCCGCTGGGCTCGTCGATCATCTATCACCATGCCAAGCAGCGCCTGCAGGAGCCGCTCGATCACGGCGCGGGCGTCGTGTGCCATATCACCTCGGTGCCAACCGACGACGGCAAGCCCGGCACGATTGGTGCGCCCACGCGTCGCTTTATCGACCATCTGGCCGCTATGGGCATGCGCTACTGGCAAGTTCTGCCTGTCAACCCGACAGACTTCTTCCGCTCCCCTTACGCTGGGCCTTCGGCCTTTGCGGGCAATATCGACCTGCTGCCCGAAAGCCAAGAGGAACTGGCGGCCGACTTTGAGACTTGGAAGGCCCGTGGCGGCGAGGATGCAGACCCGCTCTACACGGCGTTTAAGCATCGCAACGCCGACTGGCTCGAGAAGTACTGCGTCTACATGGCCGTTAAGAAGTACTTTGAGGGCGAATCGCGTCACGATTGGCCGGCAGATGTCGCGCGCTACAACGAGCACCTGATCGATGACAAGCGTTTCCACGACGAGGCTGAACTGCAGGCGTACATGCAGTATCGCTTTGACCTGGCCTGGTGCGAGCTCATGAACTATGCGCACAAGAAGGGCATCGAGGTCATCGGCGATATCCCGATGTACGTTTCGGACGATTCGGCAGATGCGTGGAGCGAGCCCGAGAACTTCTGGCTGTCCGATACCGGCAAGGCGATTGAGATTTCTGGCGCGCCGCCCGACAATTTTGCGCCCGAGGGCCAGGTGTGGGGCAACCCCACCTTCCGTTGGGAACACATGAAGGAGGACGGCTACCGCTGGTGGATGGACCGTCTGCGTCGCGCGTTCTCGCTCTACGATCGCGTGCGCCTGGACCACTTCCTGGGATTCCACAGCTACTTTAGCATTCCCGCAGGCAAGGCCTGCGCCGACGGCCGCTGGCTGGCAGGTCCGGGCAAGGATCTGTTCCAGACTGCCTATGACGAGCTGGGGCCGCTCAACTTTATCGCCGAGGACCTGGGCTACCTGACGCCCGGCATTCGCGCCATGGCTTCGACCTGCGGCTTCCCCGGTATGGACGTGCTGGAGTTTAGCGATTACGACGTCCGAAACGGCGTGTATCCCACGCCGGGCAAGATTCTGTACACCTCGACGCACGACACGTCGACGCTCGCCGGTTGGTGCACGCGCTCCTTTGCGGGCGGCGACGAGCCGAGCGGTGTTGAGGTAGCGGCCAAGCTGATGGGCGACGCGCTGGCAAGCGACGCTCCCCTGGTGATGATGCCGCTGCAGGATATCCTGGGGCTTGGCGACGATGCGCGTATGAACGTACCGGGTGTCGCCACGGGCAACTGGACCTGGCAGGCCGATGAGGCCGACGTTTCGGCCGCCGAAGGCAAAACTGCACAGCTCCTGCGCAACACCCATAGATTCTGGGGCGAAGCGTGATAAAAACCCCCGATATAGGGTACAGTTACAGCTGTTTGAATTTATGCGGGCAGAGCGATCTGCCCGCTTTGTGCTGAAAAGGAAGTATTATGGCGCGCTACGATTACAAGTGCTCGAGCTGCGGCAACGTGTTTGAGGTTGAGCATCCCATGTCCGAGACCCCCGAGGTCGTGTGCCCGAACTGCGGTGCCCCGGCGGCCAAGACGTTCTCGGCCAGCGGCATCAAGTTTGAGGGCAGCGGATTCTACAACACCGACCAGCGCAGCGGTGGTTCCAGCACCACCGCCACCAGCGGCTGCTGCGCCAACTGCCCGCACAACCACTAAGAACAACGTGGCCCCGCGATCAACGCTGATCGCGGGGCCGAATTTTTTCCAGGAATGTCCCACGCCCAAGCAACTGGTCTGGGGTTGCGCCACGAAAACGGCCTATCTACTACGTTTGGCCCCTATAGTCCGAGCACACCTGCGTTTTTGCAAAATCGATAAGCCTTCTACCTGCGGTTTTGATTTCGTGAAAAACGGCATGGTTGAGGGTAACCGGCCAAACGTAGTAGATAGGCCCATTTCATGGCAAGCGAATCAACCCTCGGGTACCGTATTAGTTGCGGACCAGGCGGGCGCAGAAGTGGCCGTCGTAGGAGTCGGCGTTTATGGGGACGCTCTGGAAGAAGCCTCGATCGTTCTGGCGCACGGCGACAAGCTTCTTGGCCTGCGCGAAATCGGGAAGCTGCAGAATCTGAGATTCGGAGAGCGGTGCCACGGTAAAGCCGGCGCCCTCGGGAGAGGCCAGGAAAGCATCCACGACCTGCGTGTTCTCTTCATCAAAAACCGAGCAGGTGGCATAGATAAGCTCACCGCCGGCAGCCACGCGCGCGGCTGCTTCCTTGAGCATCGTCAGCTGCAGCTTGGGCAGCTCAGTCGTAACGTCCTTCTCGGTCAGACGCCACGGAATCTCGGGATGACGGCGCATAGTGCCAGTGCCCGAGCACGGGGCATCGATAAACACCGTGTCGAACAGGGCGGGCTCGCCAAGCATCGCGTCAAAGGACGTGAGCACCTCATTGAGCTCGCAGGCATCGCCCGACACCGTACGAACACCCGTTATACCCGCCTTATGCAGGCGCGCGAGATTCTGATCACATTTACGATCATGCAGGTCGAGCGCGGTATGCTGATGCTCGTACCCGGCACGCTTGGCCTGGCACATCATCACATAGGTCTTGGTGCCGCGACCGGCGCCAATCTCCAGGCAACGACCGGGACGTGTCGCGGCAGTAGCGATAAGCTGAGCGTTGAGATCCGAGGCGACCGCAGCCGCACGCTCAAACACGCCCGATGCAACCGTGACCTGCGCGTCGACCGGAGCATGGCAGCCCGGGAAGACAGGCGCAACGAGCTGCGAGATATACGGGTCGACCTTGGTCGCAAACGCATTCTCGTGCAGTGCCAGCGGCGCAGGCGCCAGATTGCCGGCAAAGTTGAGCGCGCCCTCGGGCGTATCGAACGAGGCCATAATACGAGCGCACAGCCAGCGAGGAAGACCCATCAAACGCGAAAGGCGAACCAGGCGGCGCTCGGACTCATCCACGTCGGATGCCGTGGCAAAGTCCTCAACGTTGTCCGCAACCTTGTGCAACACCGCGTTAGCCAGGCCCGCGGCAGACTTCGCACCGCTGCGCACCAGCTCAACGCCCTGGCTCACGGCAACGCGGCCCGGCGTATGCAGGTAGAGCATCTCGAAGGCCGAGATGCGAAGCGCCATGCGAACGCGCGGCGCGACCTTTTTAGGCTTATCCAAAAACTGATCGAGCAACTCATCCAAAATGCCCTGAGTGGCGGCAACACCGAGCGCCAAACGCGCGGCAAAAGCGGAATCGCGCTGGTCAATGGCCTTGGCGGAAGCGCGGGAAGACAACACGTCACGTGCGTACATACCGCGGCGATCGGCCTCCATCAACACATCGAGCGCAAGCTTGCGCGCGGGAGACAACTTGCTCATGACAGTACACCCCACCTAAGTTCGGCACCCTGCAGGCCGGCAGCCCAGGCAGAAGCAGCCATGGCACGCTTGCCATCGGGCTTAACCTCAAGCAGTTCAACCGCGCCATCGGAAAGGCCCAGGTAAACACGCTTGCTCTTGACGGCAACAGTACCCTCGCCAAGCGACACATCAGCCGGCGCGGCATCGAGCACGCGAACCGTCTTGCCGGCAATCACGCAACGGGCAGGCGCGGTATCGGACGAAGCAAGCACATGACGCACGCAATCGAGCGCCGCCATCTGCGGATCCAGACGCATCTCCTGCTTGGAAATCTTGGCAGCATGAGTGACGAGCGACTCATCCTGCTCAGTCCAAACAGCCGTGCCATTGGCAAGCGAGGGAAGCGTATCGGCAAGCAGTTTGCCGCCAAGCTCACCAAGCTCCATCGTGAGCGCTTCGGCATGCTTACCGGCAACCGAGGTCAAGGCCTGCGCACAATAAGCGCCCGTATCCACGCCATGCCCAATGCGCATAATGGAAACGCCGGCAACCTCATCACCAGCAAGAATGGCACGCTGAATGGGAGCAGCGCCACGCCAACGAGGCAGCAGCGAAGCATGAACATTCACAATACCAAGCGGCGCCATACGCAGCACCTCATCAGGCAAAATGCAACCATAGGCAGCCACACAGAAAATATCGGCATCCGCAGCCTCGAGCTGATCGATAACGTCCGGCGTCATACGATTAGCCTCAACAACGGGCAGGCCAAACTCGAGCGCCTTGGCCTTAACAGGAGAAGGCTCCAGTTTTTTACCACGCCCGCGAACAGCATCGGGACGAGTAATAACAAGCGCAATCTCATTGCCAGCCTCAACAAGCGAAGTCAACGAAGGCACCGCAAAATCCGGCGTACCCATAAACACAATACGCATAAAACAATGTCTCCCCTCAACAAGAGCCGAGACGGCTACAAATAACAGCGCCAGGCAAAGTCCCAACCAAGACGCCAGATCAATTCAACACGTTCAAATATACCCAAAAACAAAGAAAGGACTGCATCAAAAGCAGCCCTCCCAACAAAGCAATTATCAGCGAAGACGCCTTCCCTGGCCCGACGGCACCCGGGAGAGACGAGCACGTAAACGCAGTCCCTGGGGCGCCCGCCTATATCGTCCCGCGCGCAGTTTCGCAGCGCAGCGAGAATGTTTGAGCACGGGATGATATAGGCGGGCGCCCCAGGGACGGACAAACCTACTCCGTCTCGCCCGGTCGAGCGCCGCGGGCCAGGGCGTCCTGGTACTCCTTGACTGCCTTGATTCTCTGCATCGGCTTCAGCCGCTCGAACATGGTGTTGCCATGCAGATGATCGATCTCGTGCTGCAGGCACACGCAGAACAGGTCGCCCGTGGCCTCATAGCGAATAAGGTTGGCATCCAGATCGTACGCCTCGACGACAACGTGATCGGGACGCTCGATCTCGCAGCTAATGCCGGGAATGGACAGGCAGCCCTCGCTAAACGGCACCAGATGGTCGCTCTGCTCAACAATGACAGGGTTGATGAGCACATACGGATCGTAGTCGTTCTTGTCGCTGTAGTCGCAGTCGATGGTGACAAGCTGAATGAGCTCGCCGATCTGTGGGGCAGCAAGACCGCAACCGCCGTTGTCGAACATCATCTTCTTCATTTTCTCGGCAAGCGCCTCGATCGCCGGGGTGATCTCCTCGATGACGGCGCACTCCTGGCGCAGACGAGGGTCGGGCGACAGTACGATTCCGTTGGCTTCCATGGCCATCCTTTCGGGTTGTTACATCAAATCATAGGCATCGACGTCAACGCTCACGCTCACGCCGCGCACGGAGCCCACCTCTTTGAGGCAGGCGTCGATATCATCAGAGACATGGTACCCTACCGGCGACTTTACAAGCAGATGGAAGCGGTAACGGTCCTTGGCTCTCTCGATTACACATGAAGCCGGACCAAGCACCTGGGGCACGGCGCTCCCCGCCCGCAAAAAGTCGGGCGCGGCGGCATGCCAGCGACGCTTGAGGAGCTTCGCGATGCGACCGATGTAGTCCCGCGCGTCATCCGCGTTCGTCGACCATGCCAAGATGTTGGCCAGGCGCACGAACGGCGGATACAGGGCGTCGCGGCGCTGGTCCAGGTCGTAGTCGGTAAAGATCGAACGGTCGTGCTCGGCGACGGCGCGAATGACCGGGTCCTCGGGCAGATAGGTCTGGATGATGACCTCGCCGGGGCGATCGCCGCGACCGGCGCGACCCGCAACCTGTTCCAGCAGATCGTAGGCGCGCTCCCCTGCTCTAAAATCGGGGAGCTTCAGCGCAAAGTCGGCATTGACCACGCCCACAAGCGTGACCTCGGGAAAGTCGAGGCCCTTGGCGATCATCTGGGTACCCAGCAGCACCGCGCAATCGGCGGCATCGAACTGCTCGAGCAGCTTTTTGTGCGCATCCTTGCCACGCGTGGAATCGGCATCCATGCGAATGATGGCGACGTCGTCGGGCAGCATCTGGTGCAG
>CAUEPS010000020.1 GCA_959019775.1 uncultured Collinsella sp. | reverse complement strand
CCCCCAGCCCCGGAGACCCTCCCTGCCGTCACTATGTTCAACCAGTTCTTGTTGCTCGCCGCTTCGCGGCTCGGCGACCCCGTTCTCCGTGGCGGGGTTGTCTTAGGTTCTTGTTGGGACTCTGCCTTTGGCTCAAAGAAAAACGGGAGATGCGATCTGCATCCCCCGTTTTTGTTGCGGTTACTCCAGGTCAATAAATTTGGTGCTCAGGATCTTGCCGTCTTTGACAAGCATTCTGGCCATGGTGGGGCCTCTGGTGCCTCTGGGGTAGCTGGCGCTGCCGGGATTGAGGACCAGGCAGCGGCCTACTTGGGCCTCTTTGGTTACGTGGGTGTGACCGTTGATGGCTACGTCTACGGATCCCACCGGAAGGTCTTCACGGTAGTGGGCTACGGCGAATTTGAGGCCTTCGTAGGTGAAGATGGCCAGACGGTCTACATCCGGGCCGTAGTCGCGGTAGTAGTCGTTGTTTCCTAGGACCGCTCGCACGGGGGCGATGGTGCATAGATGCTCGTAATCCATCTCTGAGGTGAGGTCTCCGGCGTGGATGATCAGATCTGCGCCCTTGAGCTCGTCCAGAAGCGCGGGCGAAAGATAGCCGTGGGTGTCCGAGATGATGTCGATGCGCTTGGCGCTTGCACTGTTCATGGGATCCCTTCTGCAAAACCGATTCGACGTATATACAAAAAGCCCCACGGCTCCGCAGACAATTGGTCTACAGGGCTGCGGGGCCAGTGTGCTAGAGGCTCAGGGCCTTCTTGAGCGGCACGACGCGGCGGCGCGAGACCGGCACCCGTTCGTCGACGCCCGTAATGCCCAGCTGGATAGCGCCCGAGGGCACCGTCTCGACATCCGTGACGCACGCCAAGTTGACGATATAGCGACGATGAACGCGAAAGAAGCCAAAGTCGCAAAGCTTGGCCTCGAACTGCGCCAACGAAGTCGTCGATAGAAAACGATCATCGACGGTATAGATACAGGAGTAATCGTCCTTGGCCATGATGAAGCGAATGTCATCCACGGGGATGAGGACCTTACGGCCGCCCTTTTCCACCGGAATGCGCTCGATGGTGGCTTTGCTGTCCGTGACGGGCTTAGCGTGCTGCATGACCTTCTCGATCGCGCGATCCAGGCGTGCCTCCTCAACCGGCTTCATGAGGTAATCGACGGCATCAACGTCGAACGCCTCGACGGCATGATCGCTATACGCGGTCACAAACACAATCGCCGGCGGATTCTTAAGCTTATGCAGTGCCTCGGCAAGCTGCAGGCCAGAAGCGCCGGGCATCGAGATATCGAGAAATACGACATCGACGCGGCTTTCCATCAGCATCTCAATGGCGGAGCGGACGCTCGACGCCTCAGTGATCGTGCCGATCTTGCCCGTCTGTTCGAGCAAGAAGCGAAGTTCCGAACGGGCCGGGGCCTCATCATCCACAATCATCGCACGCAGCATAGGGATTAAACCTTTCGTCAACAAACTACGCTGGGCATCCGCCGCTCGGCGTTGAGCCCATAGCCTTTTATTTTACTCTTGAATGTCAAAGATGCTCTCTGACAAATCAAGATGCAGGAGCACTTTGGTGCCCTTGCCCGGCGCCGATTCGACGCGCGTATAAGAGTGCGGTCCATAAAAGCGATGGATGCGCTCAGAAATATTGTGCATGGCCACGCCGGCGCCGCCGCCTTGCGGGGAACTGGCATCGGGGCGGGCGGAGCGCTCATCAAACAGCCTGGCGGCGGTACCCTCGTCCATGCCCACGCCGTTGTCGGCCACGGCAATCAGGATTGCGTCGTCGCCGTCTTGATGGACGGTCACATCGATCTGCAGGGCATCGCCATCGCCCATGCCATGCCGCACGGCGTTCTCGACAATGGGCTGGATTACAAAGGCCGGGACCAACGTGTCCTCGACATCCTCGGAGACATCGAAGGTCGCCAGTACGCGGTCCTCGCCAAAGCGCGCCTTCTCAAACGTCAGGTAGCGCTTGGTCTGGGCAACCTCGCGCGAGACCGGGATAAGCGACCCCGAGTTGTCGAGCGTGGCGCGATAGAACGAGGAGAACTCGCGCAGCAGCTCGCGGGCGCGCAGCGGGTCGGTACGCGTAAACGACGCGATGGTGTTGAGCGTGTTAAACAGAAAGTGCGGATTGATCTGCGCTTGCAGGGCACGAACCTCGGCACGGGCCGTGAGCTCCTTTTGCACCTCGAGCTCGTGGATGGCGAGCTGCGTGGACAGGATCTCGGCAAAGCCCGAGGCGAGCGCATACTGGGTACGGTCGACGGCGCGCGGGGTCTTGTAGTAGAACTTGAGTGTGCCGACGGTACGGTCGCCCACCTTGATGGGCGCGATGATACCGGCGGGAACCTGGTTGTGCGAGCCATCCGAACCCACCACGTCCACCACGCGGTTGAACGACTGCACGATGCCGTGCTCAATGACGTAGCGCGTGGCGAGCGTGTGGATGGGCGAATCGGGCAGCAGCTTTTCCTCGAACTCGCCCGCGCAGGCCAGCACGTTGCTCTCATCGGTGATGGCAACGGTCATGGCACGTGTCTCGGGCAGGATACGCCGGCACACCAAAAGCGCTGATTCCTGCGTCAGGCCGCCCTTAATGTCCTCGAGCATGGCCGAGGCAACCGAGAGCGTCTCCTCGGTGTACTGGGAGCGCACCGAATCGGGATTGAGCGTCAAATAGATAAAGATGCACAGGAAGATGCACAGCAACGCACAGGCGACCACCGTGGCAATCGGCTCAATGCCAGTCGCCAGGGCAAAGATAAAGTACGCCAACACGCAAACGGCGCAGACAACGGCGATGATGCGAAAGATTGAAATTGAATTATCGCGCTGGGCGCGGCGGTCGATCATTCAGCCCCCTCCAGGATGCTAATCAGCTGTGCGTCGCGCCAAAGTTCGTCCATGATCTTGGGCCAGAAACTCTGAAAACGCAGGTAGCTTGCGGCGTTTTGGCGGGCATAGGTCTTGGCCTCGTCAATACCGTGACGCCAGATGCGCAGATATCCCTCGTGCTCGCGGGTAAACATGCTGCGAACCATGGCGGTCTTGCGCACGCGGTCGTCGAGCTCGCGCGAGATCCACGGACCCGGATAGGGCATGAGTGATGCGGCCGTAACCGGAATGAGCTCCTTTTGGTGCGCAGCGAACGTCAGCTTGGCCCGCTCGTAGTACCAACGGTAAACGTCCTGCATAAAGCGCGGTGAGTGCTTCTCGGACTCGGGCGGCAGGTGGCGTACGGTCCACTCGTTGTCGAACCACACGTCGTAGCCAAACATGCGCATGTTAAAGAGATAGTCCAGATCCTCGCCGCGGGTGATAAACGGGTCGAAGGCCACGCGCGTAAAGGCGCGGGCGTGCAGGGCCACAAGGCCGCCGCACACGTAATTGGAGCGCGAGATGCGGGTGCCCGAGAGCGCCTTTTTCATCCAGCGATTGAACTCGATACGCTTGGTCCACCAGCGATGGCAAATGCCCGCTTTGTCCGTGGGAGCCAGCGGCGACCCGTCGCGATCGTAAAAGTATCCGCTCTTGACTAAAATCGGCAGGCCCTGACGCGTCTGTTGGCCCAGCGCATAGGTCGCACGCTTCATAAAGTCGGCATCGATGACGGTCTCGTCGTCATCCAAAAACACAACCGCGTCGTGCCCCAGCACCGCCGCGCAGGCAAGACCCATGTTGCGGATGGCGCCGTAGCCGCGCAGGCTCACGCACTCGCCCGAGCCTTTGGGCGCAATCTGTGCCACGCGGTCGGCA
Source organism: uncultured Collinsella sp. (assembly GCA_959019775.1). Classification (GTDB taxonomy): domain Bacteria; phylum Actinomycetota; class Coriobacteriia; order Coriobacteriales; family Coriobacteriaceae; genus Collinsella. The sequence goes on along the minus strand of CAUEPS010000020.1, from coordinate 29,627 downwards.
ACACGCGAAGCCTGAGTATTGGTAACGATGGTGACCTTAAGTGTGGGATGCGCATTAACGATTTCGTGTACGCGATGGGATACGTCGGCCGTGGCAGAAACCGGACAGACCACCAAAAGAATGATGCGCGGAATGTCGCGCACCTGTTCGAGCGAAGTCAGGCAGCGATCGAGTTCCGGGTTGGCGGCATTGAGCGACGTCGAGTGATCGTAGGTGCCGGGAGCGTTTGCTTGGGTATCATCGCCCGCCCAATATGTTGGGATCACAACCGTGGCGTTCATACCTTTACCCTCCTTGCAACACAAAAACGGGGCGCCGCCAAACACAGGCGACGCCCCGCGACCTAGCTGGTTCCATCATACCCACTTGGGCTAAACATTGTCCGGAAGTCAGAATGATTTATGCGGCTACTTCCAAAAGAGTACTGCAGATAGGCACAATTGCTGTACTGAGCCCGGTTGCCTTACGCCGCCGCCTGAGTCATGCGGGACAGACGGACCAGCAGCACAAAGCCAACAACCAGCAGAACGCCAATAGAAAGGACGCCCAGCGACGGGTTGCCGGTCAGGGAGGTGACAACCGACACCAGGAAGGTGCCCATAACGCTTGCGTAACGGCCAAAGATATCGAAGAAGCCGTAGTACTCGTTGGACTTTTCCTTGGGGATGATGCGGCCAAAATAGCTGCGGCTCAGCGCCTGCACGCCACCCTGGAACAAGCCGACCAAAATGGCGAGCACCCAGAACTCAAAGGCGGTCTTTAAGAAAAACGCGGCAAAGAGCACGATGCCCATGTAGGCGGCGACGGCCACCATGATCATGTTGAGCGTGCCCACGCGACCGGCGAGCTTGCCGTAGATGATGGCGGACGGGAAGGCCACAAACTGCGTAACGAGCAGCGCCAGCACCAGTTGGGTCGAGTCGATGCCCAGAGCCGATCCGTAGCTGGTTGCCATGGAAATGACCGTGTGCACACCGTCGATGTAGAAGAAGAACGCGATCATGTAGACCAGCACGGTCTTGTTGTGGGCGATCTCGCGCATGGTGTGTCCGACCTCGGAGAACACGCCGCCCACGATGTGGCCGATGGTGTCCTGGGGACCGCGCTCGCGACCGTACTTTTGCTTATAGGTGCGAATGAGCGGCAGGGTAAAGATGAGCCACCAGGCACCGGTGATGACAAACGACAGACGCGTTGCCAGCATGGTGGGGACGCCAAGAGCGGGGCCACCCATGATAAGCGCCAGGCAGATGATGAACGGCACGGTGGAACCGATGTAGCCCCAGGCATAGCCCGAGCTGGACACGGCGTCCATGCGCTCGTCGGTGGTAATGTCGGGCAGCATAGCGTCGTAGAACGTCATGGAAGAGTTAAGGCCGATGGTGCACAGCACGTACACGGTCAAAAATGCCATGGCGGACATGGGGATAGCCTGCGCCAGGCAAAGAACCAGGCCCGTGAGGAAGAAGCCCAAGAAGAACTTAATCTTGTTGCCGGCGTAATCGGCAAGCGCGCCCAGAATGGGCATGAGCATGGCAATGACCAGCGAGGCAATCGTCTGCGCGTTGCCCCAGGCGACCACCAGGTCTGCCGAGGAAGCACCGGTATTGATGGCGTTAAAGTAGATGGGCACCACCGAGGTATTGAGCAGCACGAGGGCCGAGTTGCCCACATCGTACATAACCCAGTTACGCTCGAGCTTGGTGTATTTCATGGACAGGGCCCCTTCGTATTCGCCCGATATGCAGTTAGTTCATCGTACCCCAATTGTCCAGAGGCGCCGGTAAGGATTCGGCAAAGGGGCACGCACGAGCCCTACTCCTCGCGGTCGAACTCTTCGTCGGCGCCGAGCACGCGACCGCTGTAATTGACGTGGTTGGTCACGGCTTCCATATCGCCGGTCTCGATAAAGCGGGCGACGGTGAGCTCGTAATCGAGCAGTGCGCGGTCAAAGACCTCGGGGAAGCTCTCGGTCGAGACTTCATCGGTAAAGGGGCTCTTCCATGCCAAGTGGCCCAGGTTGCCGGTACGCTCGGGCAACTCGGTCGTCACGCGGTGCGCAAGGCCGTCGAGTAGCGAATAATCGTGCACCAAGCCCTCGAGCAGGGCAATCGCGCGCGTCTTGGCCGAACCGGCGGGCTCGATAGTGCGGTAGAGCAGCTGCATGTCGGCTACGGCGCCGCCGTACTCTCCCACCGGGATATCGATGCCGTACACACGTCCGGCAACATAGCTCATCAGCACACCGGCAACGCGATTGATGCGGTCGGTAGTGACGATCTCGCCCGCCGGCGGATAATCCTCGACCGTAGCCCCATCGCGCTTGAGCTGCAGCATCAGCACGTCCAGGTCGCTTTCGAGCACGGCATGAACTTGGCTGCCCGAAGCCTCGAGCTCGGGATCGGACTCGACAATGCCAAACTGCTGCTCGTAGACAAAGGGATGGGCATTGCGATCGAGCACATAGTGCGACAGCAGGCCCAGCGCAAAGGCGCGACCCAGATTGGCATCGCGCGGCTGCAGGTGCGACACGCCGTCGCGCAGGCACGCGAATTGGCGCGACATGCGCGAGCGGTGCATGACCTGAGCAAGCGACATGCAGTCGGAGATGCGCGGCGTGAGCATGTGGAAGAAAAACGGGTCGGGACCTTGGTTTCCCAGGATAAAGGCGATGCGCTCCTCGTCGGACGTAATAACGCCCTGCGGAAGACGGTCGATGCTTTCCTCGCCAAACAGATGATGCGTAATGAGCGCGGGCATAATAATCCTTTCGCTTTCATTCGATGCAATCCATTATGCCCACCGCACAGTCATGCCAAACCTGTAACGGCAAACGATGGCACACCGACCCTTACGCAAGCCCCAAGTGCGATTTGACCTCGGCAGCGCGACGGCGGGACACGGGCACCATCGAGGTTACGCGATCGAGCCTGAGCTCCATCAGGCCCGTGGAGCCGATCTCGACATTATGTACGTCTTCCAAATTAACCAGATAGCTGCGGTGGACGCGGATAAAGCCCTCGGAGGCCAGGCGCCGCTCGAGCGAGGAAATCGACTCATTGATCAGGTACGTCCCCTCGGCGCAGACGGCGTTGCAAAAATCGGCGCGCGCCTCAAAGTAGCAGACATCCGCCACGGGAATGAACACCTTTTTGCCCCCGCGATCCACCGTCAGGCGCAAAGGCTGGCACGGAGCATGGACGACGCGGCGAGCCCCCAGGGCAGTCTCGATCTTGTCGAGCGCCCTTGACAGGCGGGCATCCTCGACCGGTTTGACGACGTAATCGACAGCATCGAGGTTATAGGCATCGGCCGCATACTCGGCAAATGCCGTCACAAACACCACGACCGGCGGCGTCTTTAGGTTCTGCAACGTCTCGGCAAGCTCAATTCCCGAGCGACCGGGCATGGTAATGTCTAAAAACAGCACATCGGGCTTGTTCGACAGAATCGACTCCACGGCTTCGGTGACATTGCCCGCCTCGGCAATCTGACCCACACGCGTATCCTTTTCCAACAGATAGCGTAGCTCAGCCCTAATGGGAGGCTCGTCATCAACCACCAAGATGTTCCAGCCTTCGGACATATGCGCTTCCCCTCTTTTTCTCTCAATCCAACCGCGTGCTACACCGTCAACGGCGCCGGCTCATGTGGCTCGCCGTTCAACTCAACGATGACCTGCGTTCCCACGCCCTCCTGGGACTTCACGCGCATGCCGGAATCTTCTCCGTAAAAGAAATGGATGCGCTGAAGCACGTTGAAGAGCGCCAGGCCGCAACCTCGCTTGACGGAGCCGTCGGCGGTAATGCTCTCGGGTTCCTCTCGGCGATGCTGCTCAAACAGATGCGCGCAGACTTCTTCGCTCATTCCGATGCCGTCGTCTTCGACGATGATCTCCAAGCCGTCATCGGTCTCAAAAGCCCTAACACGAATAGAAAGCGGCTCGATCTCGCGCTGCGCATGCTTGATGCAGTTTTCGAGCAGCGGCTGCAAGATAAACGGCGGCACCAGGCTGTCACGCACCTCAAAGTCGATGTCGACCGAGACGCGCAGACGGCCGTCGCCATACCGGGCCTGCATAAGATTGATATAACGAGTGCCCTGTTCCACCTCGTGCTCGAGCGTGGTGAGCGTATCGGAGTCAGAAAGCGTCTGACGATAGTAGTTGGAAAAGTCGATCAGCAGCGATCGCGCCTTGTCAGGCTCGGTTCGAACGAGCGACACGATCGTGCTAATGGTATTGAATAGAAAATGCGGGTCGACCTGCGACTGCAGGGCGCGAAGCTCAACGCGGGCTGTGAGCTCGTCCTGGCGCTCGAGCTCAAAGCTGGCGAGCTGCGTGGAAATGAGATCGGCAAAACCCGAGGCCAACGCCGTCTGGCGCATATCAATGCTGCTCAGGCGGGGGTAATACAGCTCGAGCGTACCCACGCAATGTCCGCGCACGGTAAGCGGCGCGACAATGCCGGCGCGCAGGCGGGGAAAATAGCCGCCCGTCTCATTGGAGGTGTCACGCGAAAACACGCTCTGCTCGCCCGCCTCAATCACACTGAGCGTGGTCTTGAGCACGACCGGGGTGCCGGCGGGGCACTTTGCCGAGTCCTCGCCCCAGCTTGCCAACACCTGCTTGCCATCGGTAAAGCAGATGGCAGAGGCGATGGTCTCGGACAGGATAATTTTAGAGGCGCCCAGGGCCGCTTCGGGCGTAAGGCCGCGCGACGTGTAGGCGAATATTTTTGATGCGATGGCGAGCGTACGGTCGGTTGCGCTCGATGTGAGGTCGTCGGGGACCACAAAGACATACGAGAAAAAGAAGCACAGCATGACCATGCCGGCAATAACGACAACGCCCGGAACGGGATTGGGATTATCGGTTAAATCCCAGATAAGCAGCAGGATAAGCGCCGGAACGACAACACCGAGCAGGATGGCCTGGACCACATGCTGGGCCGTACGAAAGACCTTGGTAGAGTTGTAGCTCTTGCCCAGAATCAGCCTGTTTAAATCCACCGTCATCCCCTTTTATCTATCGCACCCATAGCAATAAAGAGGGCCGCAAGCGACCCTCTCCATTGCATTATGCAATCAAATACTGTGTTTTACATCCAGTCGTCGATGAACGGTAGTTTAGGCGCTGTATTTGTTGGCCTCGCCAAAGGTGCCCGCCTCGACGATCCAGCCGTCCTTCATGATGACGTCCATGTTGTCGGTGTTGAGCACGTGGATGTCGGCGGCGACGTCACCGTTGACGACCAGCAGGTCGGCGCACTTGCCGGCCTCGATAGAACCGGTCTCGTCCTCGATGTGGCACATCTTGGCACCGTTGAGGGTGGCGCAGGTGATGGTCTCGACCGGGGTGAAGCCGATCTTGTCGACGAACTCGTACATCTCCTCGATGGAGCAGGTGCCGTACGGGGTGACGAAGGAGAAGGAGTCGGAGCCGATCGTCATGACGACGCCACGCTTCTTGGCCTCGCGCAGGCAGTCGTAGTTGCGCTGCAGCTCCTTCTCGACCAGGGTGCCCTCGTACTTGTCGTGCAGCTCGGGGACGTAGACGGGCGGATAGGTGGCGTACCAGGTGGGCAGGAAGGCGATCGTCGGGGTGAAGAAGGTGCCCTGCTCGGCCATGAGGTCCATGGTGCGCTCATCGATATCGAAACCGTGAATCAGCTGCTCGCAGCCAAAGCGAACGGAATCGTAGGCAGCGGCGTGGTTGTTGTAGCAGTGGCTCCACACGGGGATGCCGACCATCTTTGCCTCGTCGACCACGGCCTGGATCTCCTCGGAGCAGTAGTGCTGGTCGCGACCGGAGTCCCAGCGCCAGATGCCGCCACCGGTAGCCCAGATCTTGATGGCATCGGGGTTCTCGCGCAGGCGACGACGGACGGCCTTGCGCAGATCCCAAGGACCGTCGACCTGGTCGCCCCAGGGATGGGATTCCTTGTTGAGCTCCTGGGTGCAGTGGTGAGAGTCACCGTGGCCGGCAACGCGGCAGAAACCGAGGCCGGTGGCCAGAACGCGCGGGCCCTTAAAGACGCCCTTGTCGATGCAGTCACGGATCTGGATACCAAAGCGGCCGATCTCGCAGACGGTGGTGAGGCCGTGGGTGAGGCAGTCGTAGGCCTGCTTGACGGCGACGGCCTGCTTCTCGAGGAGCGGCTGCATGACCCAATCGGTGTCATCGTCGGTCAGGTTGCCCGAGAAGTGCAGGTGGGTGTCGATCAGGCCGGGAAGGACGGTCTTGCCAGCGGCGTCGATAACCTCAACGCCCTCGGGAAGGTCCTGCATGGCGCCGGCGTACTCGATCTTGCCGTTATCGTCGACGAGAACGAGGGAGTTCTCGACCGGCTCGGCACCGGTACCGTCGATGAGCTTGCCGCCAACGATTGCATACTTAGTGGACATGGTTCCTCCTTATGGATCCATATAGTGGGCGAGGCCGTGTTGGGTTAAGGCCTCACAAAGCTACCCAAGTGGTGCCGGGTTCGGTGCGCGGGAGAGAGGATTCCGCGCACCCGATCCGCCCCGGCTAGGCGTTACTTTTTGCGGGAATTGGTGAAAGCCATGAGGGCCAGGCCAATAGCCAACCAGCCGATCACGATGCTCCACTCCACCATGTTGAGGGAGGCGGGAGAGAACGGAATCACGAGCAGGCCGATGATGATGGCGCAGGCAGCGATAGCGAGGCCGATGCCAAACTTGCCGCCGGGCACCTCGTAGGGACGAGGCAGGTCGGGCTCGGTGAAGCGCATGCGCAGGCAGGCGAGGGCGACCATACCGCAGGAGAAGATGAAGGCGAGAGCCGACACGTTGGTCAGAGGGATGAGCATGTTCTTGCCCAGGAACGGACCGATGACGGTGATAACGCCCAGAACGACGCAGGCGAGCTTGGGAGCGCCGGACTTGGGGTCGACCTCGGCGAACTTCTCGGGCAGTTGGCCCTTGCGGCCCATGGCGAGCATGATGCGGCTCGTGGCGCCGTAGAAGGAGTTCATCGGGCCCATGGGTCCAAGCGTGGCGATGACGAGCATGGCCAGGTACAGGAGCATGTTGATACCCTTGAGGCAGGCAAGCGCGGGAACCGGGCTCTTAACAAACTCATGCCAGTCGAGGATGGTGCCGAACGAGTAGATGCAGACCATGTAGAAGCCGCCGGCGGCCAGCAGGGCCAGGGAGATGATCTTGCCGAACTTGTTCCAGTTGAGGCCCTCGGCTGCTTCCTCAGCCTGCTGAGGAATGGTGTCGAAACCGGCGTAGAAGAACGGGGTCAGAACCAGGACCGACACGATGCCGGCGAACAGGCTGGCGCCCTCGGTAGCGGCCTTGCCGCCGCCAGCGCCGGTGACCTGGGAGAACACGGGCATGGCGTTGTCCGGCGAGCCGGTGAACAGCGAGACGCCCATGGCGAGCAGCATGCCGCAGAGCAGGGCCTTGGTCAGGAAGGCCTGGAGCTTGGCGGCCGAGCTGGCACCGCGGAAGTTGAGGAAGATGACGTAGGCTGCAAAGCCGAGCGCGATCAGCGTCGGGAACAGGTAAACGTCGGCGCCCAGGATGGTGTAGAGCTTGACGGCGCGCAGCCACTCAAGACCGGGCAGGCTGCCGAACATCTCGGACACGAGGGTCGAAATGGCGATGGCCTCCCACGGGCACAGGATACCGTTGCCCAGAGCCAAAAGCCATCCGGTGATGTAGCTCAGCGTACGGCCAAAGCTACGATCGACATACTCGACGATGCCGCCCGAAATGGGGATAGCAGCCGTGAGCTCACCGAAAACAGCTCCGACGGGCACGAGGAAGATTGCACCCAAGAGGAATGCGATCATAGCGGGAACGGGACCGCCGCCCACGACCATCCAGTCGCCGACCTGCAGAACCCAACCGGTACCGATAATGGCACCGAAACCGATGGTGAAGAAGTTCCAGAGCGAAAGCGTTTTCTTCATGCCGCCGTTATCCTCGACTGCAACTTCTGCGTTCTTGTCCGCCATTGTTCCCCTCCTTTCCTTTTTGACGCCCCTTGACGTCACCCCTTGCGCGGTCTGTTTTGCCGCGTTCTTTTATTTCGTGGCTTTAAGATACGGCCTTGGCGCAGCAGCTCCGCTTGTAGCTCGACCGAAGGCAGAACTGCAAAACGAGCGGCGCCGTTTTTGGGACGAACGGCACGGTTTGCCGCTCATTGTTGCCGCCCGTCCGACGGGCGTACGCTCATCGGACGCATATAGAGATGTTTTGAGGCCGTGTGTTTTGCGCCTTTCGTACCGTTTACCGAGCTTTTGACGCGCAGACCCATTTGTTGCACATCTTTTTTGTAGGATGGACAGGTTATACATGAGACAAGGCGGTACGAATGGCATACGGATACAACGACGGTGATCAACGGCGACAAAGCGTTCGCCTTGCTGGCCGTACCACGCCTACGCCCACAAGTGCCACGAGCAGCAATCCGCAACGCCTCCAAGAGCAACCCAGGCCTTCGTCTCGGCAGCAGTCAAGCAGAACGCGGCAGAGTGGCCGTCTGAGCACGGGCACAAGCGCGCAGCAAGATGGCCGCTTGGGCGCGCGCACTCGACAGCGTCAGGCCGAGGTTCCGCAACTGCGCCGCAACGGCGCACGTCAGCCCGGCATCCGTATCAACCGCTTCTTTTCGCATCCCCAAGGCGGACGCGACGGCAAGCCCTACCGCTCGACATCGCACGCGAATGCCCCCGCCCTGCCGGCTCGTCGACTTCGCCTCGCACTGTGCTCTATCCTTACCTGTCTGGTCTTTGTGCTTATGAGCTCCTGTATGTCCCACGGTTCGGCCGGTCTCGAGCCCACCGCCGAGGACAAGCTGCTCAAGGCCCCCGTCGCACCCGGTTATTCTTTCGCCTTTTCGACCCCACGCTCGCAATGGCAAGCCGGCACGATGCCCCATATCTATCAGATCGACCCCGCGTGGTCGGAGCTGCCTTACGCCGGCGGCACCATCCGCCAAAATGCCTGCGGGCCTACGTGCCTCACCATGGTCTATATCTTTAAGACGGGACGCACCGATATGACCCCCGTCGATATGTGCGCGCTTTCCGAGGCGGGCAATTACGCCCCCACCGGTGCAACCGAATGGTCGTTTATGACGAGCGGCGCATGGCAGTTGGGACTTAACGGAACGGAGCTCCATAACGATCGCGACTCTATGACTCAGGCGCTGCGTTCGGGAGCGCCCGTCATCGCCGCCGTTCGGCCGGGCACCTTTACCAACGTGGGCCACTACATTGTGCTTTACGGTATTGACGACGCCGACCAGATTGGCGTCTACGACCCCAACTCGGCCAGCCGCAGTGCCCGCCGCTGGGGCGCCGTAGAGGTCCTTAACGAAGTCGAAGCCATGTGGGCCTACTACTAGTCGTTGGGGACAGACTTAAATGAGTGGTCGTTAGGGACAGCCCTTAGGGACTGTCCCAAGCTGCCGGCAGGAAAGGAACGTCCCCAAGTGCCGGGTTGAAACAAAAGCCCCGCAGTCGGAGCGGACTGCGGGGCTCATGAAGAGAGGCTAGTTTGTGGGCGCCTTGCCTGGCGCCCACGAGAGAGGCAATGGAGCAGAGGCTACTCGTGGATGCGGGTACCGGAGAGGCCGGCCATGGTCTCGGCGGCCTTGTCCAGGGCGCCGATGATGCAGGTGCGGCCCTTGCGGGAACGGGCGAACTTGATGGCGGCGCGGACCTTGGGCTCCATGGAACCCTTGCCGAACTGGCCCTCGTCGGCCAGGCGCTCGGCCTCGTCGGCGGTAATGTCCTCGAGCTCCTCCTGGTTGGGCTTGCCAAAGTTGATGGCGACATGCTCAACGGCGGTCAGCAGGAACAGAACGTCGGCGTCGCAGTCCTCGGCCAGCAGCTCGCCGCCCAGGTCCTTGTCGATGACGGCGGGAACGCCCTTGTAGCAGCCCTTGTTCTCGTAGTCGCGGACGACGGGGATGCCGCCGCCACCGCAGGCGATGACGATGAACTCGTTGTCGAGCAGGTTGAGGATGGAGTCAGCCTCGACGATCTTCTTGGGATCGGGGGAAGCGACGACGCGACGCCAGCCGCGGCCGGAATCCTCGACGAAGACCTTGGAAGGATCCTCGGCCATGAACTCCTTGGCCTGCTCCTCGGTGTAGAAGGGGCCGATCGGCTTGGTCGGGTTCTTGAACGCAGGATCATCCGGGTCGCACTCGATCTGGGTGACGACGGTTGCGGCGTGCCAACGCTTATAGCGCTTGTGCATCTCGCGGCCAATGCCCTGCTGCAGGTGATAGCCGATGTAGCCCTGGGACATGGCGCCGCACTCGGGCAGCGGCATCTCGGGGGTGCCGATGGCGTCGTGGGCAGCGGCGAAGGCGTTCTGGATCATGCCAACCTGCGGGCCGTTGCCGTGGGTGATGATGATCTCGTTGCCCTGCTCGATCAGGCCGAGGAGAGCGTGAGCGGTGTTGCTCACGGCCTCGATCTGCTCAACGGGGTTGTTGCCGAGGGCGTTGCCGCCAAGGGCGACGACGATACGATCGGGCTTGCCAAGAGGCTTAGACATTGCTGGAATCCTTTCTGTAAAAGGCCTACAACCCATTAATAACCCGCGCCCGTGCGATACGCGAGTTTATTAAGGTTTATATTCTCTTTATCGCTCATTTTATTCATTTTGAAAATAGTTGAACGGTGAACGGTCGCTTTTACCCGCTCAGCGTAAAGAAACCCAGCTCAAGCATATCTACGTCATTTACGTGCAACTTTATTTTAATAGAGCAGGGATTAGACCAGATTATGCAAACTATATCTTTGCTAAACATAAAACAGACAGCGCAAAATCTTACTCGCACTATACGAGATTCTATGCACTTATTGGACGAGTATGCAGCCCTGCAATAACATGGCGTTTTTCATCCAACTTAAGGAATAGACGAGCGCCCATACCGCGCGTCGGCCGGCAGCCGGCGAGCCGTCTCGTCGATTGCCGCTTCCAGAAAATCAAAAACTGATATTGCGCGCGCAATTGCTGCATGGTACTTTAGCGAAGAACAGCGCGGGCTGGGGCGACAGAGATCTGTCGTGAAGTTTGGGTTCGGCGACCCCGCTGCTGTCTTCTCCTTATCCGCCAGCGAACCCCTTGAGCGACGGATTGAGGAGGTCCTTACTATGACAAAAATGCTCAAGATCACGCTAAATGGCGAGACGTTTCTCGCCGACATGCTCTGGGACAAGGCTCCCGAGGCATGCAAGCTGTTCGAATCGTCCTGTCCGGTCGAGTCACGTATCTTTTCGGCCAAGATCTGCGATGCCGAGGTAACCTATCCTGTCTCGGGCCCCATCGCCAATTACGAGCACATCGAGAACCCCGTCTTTCACGAGCCAGCGGGCGCCGTGAGCTGGTATGGCGGATGGTCGTCAATCTGCATCTTCTTTGACGTGTGCGAGCCCTTTGGCACCTGCAACATGTTCGCCCGCATCTGCGAAGCCGACCGCGAGCGTTTTGCCGCCGCCTGCCGCAATGTCTGGAACAACCAGGGCATGTACATTAAAAACGAAATCGTCGAGATCGAAACGGAGGCCTAAAGATGATGGATATCAACAATCTGCTCACGCTCGACCTTGCCGAGTACACCACTGCACTTGAGGCCCTCGCCGATCAAATGATGCTCGAGGAACCGCGTGACATCGACTACATGCGCCGCCGCAAACTCGACACCGGCCGCGAATTCGCCGTCTGGAACTTCACCGTCGGTTACTGCATGAACGCCGCCGACGCCCTCTCCCTCCTGCGAGCCCAGGCCAACGAAAACGCCAACGACGGCACCGCCGACCTCGCAACGATCAAAAACAGTGCCGCACGCCTGTGCGACTGGTTCTCGGGCGCCTTCGACGTCACCGGCAAAATGGATGACACCACGGCAATCCTCGCCCACAGCCGCGACCTCTACGCCCAGGTAGAGACTCACGAACAGTTTGCAGCCCTCACCCGCGCCACCGAGCGCTATCTGGTCCAGCTCCAATTTTGGGTTGATCGCCAGATTCCCTGGCCGGCCATCAGCGACCTCGTCCACGGCTACCGCCTACGCACGGAGTCCGGCGAGACAAGGTAACCAAGCAAGCAGCACCGACAACACCCCACCATCGGGATCCAAAGTAAGAATCAGAGGGCTGGAGACGCACCCAACAGCGTCCCCAGCCCCTTCGCAAAGTAGAGCACTGTTTCAGTGGCTTTGAGGCCTATTCGAACCTTTGCTATCTCCCAATTTTTGTATATTTACGACAATATTATCTGCTAATTTTTGTATGATTTTAGGCGATTCTATCTGTTAATTTTTGTCATTTGGGGGTTTAATGCTACGCCGTAAGGTCACTGATAGGCTTTTGAGCTGGAAGAATAACTCCAATAAGGCATTACTCGTTACTGGTGCGCGTCAGATTGGCAAGAGCTATGCGATTCGCGCGTTTGGAAAAAGCAACTACGCGTCGTATTTTGAGGTCAATTTACTACTCGATGTCGAAGCAAGGAATGCACTTGTTGGCGCAAAGAACTCCGTTGACTTTATCAACCGCGTAGCCCTTCTTGCGGATGCGCCGCTTGTTGAGGGCGATACGCTTGTCTTTGTCGATGAGATTCAGGAGTATCCGCAGATCGTTACACTCATGAAGGCGTTGGTCGAGGATGGGCGCTTTAGCTATGTCTTCTCGGGGTCTATGCTTGGGACTGAGTTTAAGGGGATCTCTTCTTTTCCGGTGGGGTATGTAGAGCACATTGTTATGCGCCCGATGGATTTTGAAGAGTTTTGTTGGGCAAACAGCGTCAGCGAGAATGTGCTTGCAGGCATTCGCAGCTGCCTTGTCGAGAAACATCCTGTCGAAAACTATATTCATGAGGCGATGCTCAAGAACTATAGAGCTTATATCGTTTGCGGCGGTATGCCGGAGGTCGTTCAGAACTATATTGATTCGGGTTATTCGCTCGTGAGCACACGTGAGCTTCAAACTCAGCTGGTCGATCAGTACAAAAGCGATATCTCAAAATATGCATCGACTCGAGCGTTTAACGTTCGGTCGATTTTTGAGCAAATTCCCGTTCAGCTTGAGGCGGAGTCTCATCGCTTTGTTGTTTCGTCTCTGGGTGAGGGAGCTCGCCTTAAAAAATATGAGCAGGATTTCCTGTGGCTTGTTAACGCAGGTGTTGGATTGATGGTCGCCAGGGTGACGGAGCCACGGAGTCCTCTCAAGAGGACGGAGAAAACGACAGCCTTCAAACTATACGAGTCTGATACAGGCATGCTCGCATCGCGATACCCCGGCAGCACTGCACGCTCTGTCTATCTTGATATGAAAACTCCCAACCTTGGTGGTCTCTATGAGAACGTGGTCGCGCAGGAACTCGTTGCCCTCGGGGCGGATGCATGGTACTACCAAACGCGTGAGGTCGGTGAAGTTGACTTTGTGATCGAAGGCGCCCACGGGCATGTTGTCCCAATCGAGGTCAAATCGGGCAAGAAGGTTCGAGCGCATGCGGCTCTCGATCGTCTGATGAGTGTGGGCGAGTACAAAATTCCCGAGGCCGTTGTACTGAGCCACGAGAACCTCAGCAAAGAGGGCAAGGTTCTGTACGTTCCAATCTACATGACGTTTTGTCTCGATGAGTTTATGGAAAAGGATGACCCCAATAACGATTTCTCGTTCGCGCCCATATCTCTCTAGCCATTTGAATCCTCAATCCAGCCCCGTCCACGCATCAATGCATTTCCCAAGGTGCTGCGCGTTTCGCGGCAAAGCCGCGAAAAAGCAAAGGGATAAGAAGCCGCAACAACCCCGCCCCCCATCCATCCCCAAAGCAACGCGCCTTTCGCGGCAAAGCCGCGAAACAGCGACCGGGACAAAAGGCCCCACCAACCACGTCCTTCATTCAGCCACACAATCCAAGGACGTAGTCGTAGCAGGATCTGAGGGCTGACCTTCGCGGACACTCCGCAGGACGAAAGAACCCCCGCCGCACGTAGTGCGCAGCGGGGGTTCTTTCATGTCCGAGGACGTCCGCGAAGGTCAGCCCTCAGATCCTGCGGTGAGAGACCTAGGCCTCGTTGTACACCGTCTTGAGCTTCAGCAGGTGAGCATAGCGGTCCATAGCGGCCTGCTCGTTCTCCTTGAAGAGCTCCTCGGCGCGCTCGGGGAAGGAACGCGTCAGCGAAGCGTAACGGGCCTCGTTCATCAGGAACTCCTGATAACCGCCCGCGGGCTCCTTGGAATCGAGCGAGAACTTCTTGCCGGCAGCAGCCTCGGGGTTGAAGCGGAAGAGGTTCCAGTAACCGCACTCGACAGCCTTCTTCATCTCGGCCTGGCAGTTCTGCATGCCGCCCTTCTTGATGGAGTGCATCTCGCAGGGGCTGTAGCCGATGATGAGGGACGGGCCGTCGTAGGCCTCGGCCTCGTGAATGGCCTTGAGGGTCTGAGCCGGGTTGGCGCCCATGGCGACCTGCGCCACGTAGACGTAGCCATAGCTCATGGCAATCTCGGCCAGAGACTTCTTCTTGGTCACCTTACCGGCAGCGGCGAACTGAGCGACCTGGCCCAGGTTCGAGGCCTTAGAGGCCTGACCACCGGTGTTGGAGTAAACCTCGGTGTCGAAGACGAAGACGTTGACGTTGTGGCCGGAAGCCAGGACGTGGTCCAGGCCACCGAAGCCGATGTCGTAGGCCCAGCCGTCGCCGCCGAAGATCCAGAAGGACTTCTTGGTGAGGTAAGCCTTGTCGGCGAGGATCGCCTTGGAAGCGTCGCAGCCGCACTTCTCGAGCTCGGCAACGTAGGCAGCGGCAGCGGTCTTGGAGGCCTCAGCGTCGTTGACAGAGTCGATCCAAGCCTGGCCGGCAGCCTTGAGCTCATCGGACGGACCATCGGCAGCGATGATGTCCTGGGTAGCGGCGATCAGCTTGTGCTGAACGGCCTCGTAACCGACGGCCATGCCCAGACCGTGCTCGGCATTGTCCTCGAACAGGGAGTTGTTCCACGCCGGGCCGTGACCGTCCTTGTCCTTGCAGTAAGGAGCGGTGGCAGCGGGGTTGCCCCAAATGGAGGAGCAGCCGGTGGCGTTGGAGATGAACATGCGGTCGCCGGCGACCTGGGTCACCAGACGTGCATAGGCGGTCTCGGCGCAGCCGGCGCAGGAGCCGGAGAACTCCAGGTAGGGCTGCTTAAACTGGCTGCCCTTGACGTTGGCCGCGATGAGCTCCTTCTTCTCGGAGACGTTCTCGACCATATAGTCCCAAACGGGCTGCTGGTCCATCTCCTGCTCGGTGGGAACCATCTCGAGAGCACCCTTGGGGCAGACCTTGGCGCAGTTGGTGCAGCCCATGCAGTCGAGCGGGGACACGGCCATGGTGAACTTCATGCCCTTGGCCTTGGGACCCATGGCGTCGAGCGTGCGGGTAGCCTCGGGCGCGGCGGCAGCCTCGTCCTCGGTCATCGCGAACGGACGGATGGTGGCATGCGGGCACACATAGGCGCACTGGTTGCACTGGATGCACTTGGTCTCGTCCCAGTGGGGAACGACGACGGCGACGCCGCGCTTCTCGTATGCGGAGGCACCCAGCTCAAACTGGCCGTCGGCGCAACCGACGAAGGCGGAAACGGGCAGGCTGTCGCCATCCATGCGATCGATGGGCTCGAGCAGGTTCTTGACCTGCTGGGCAATGGCGGACTTGGTCTCCTCGGAGAGCTCGACGGGAGCGGCATCCTCGGCAGTTGCCCAGTCGGCCGGAACCTCGAACTTACGGAAGGCGGTAGCGCCGGCATCGATGGCCTTATGGTTGGCGTCGACGATGGCCTGGCCCTTCTTCATGTAGGACTTGGTAGCCGCGTCCTTCATGTACTGCAGGGCGTCCTCGGCGGGCAGGACCTTGGCCAGCGCGAAGAAGGCGGACTGGAGCACCGTGTTGGTGCGCTTGCCCATGCCGACCTTGGCGGCCAGGTCGATAGCGTCGATCAGGTAGACGTTGACGTTGTTGTTCGCGATGTAGCGCTTGGCCACGGCGGGCATGTGCTCGGCGAACTCCTCGTCGCTCCACTGGCAGTTGACCAGGAAGGTGCCGCCCGGCTTGACGTCGCGGACCATCTTGAAGCCCTTAACGATGTAGCTGGGGTTGTGGCAAGCGACAAAGTCGGCCTTGGTCACGTAGTACGGCGAACGGATCGGGGAATCACCAAAGCGCAGGTGCGAGACGGTGACGCCGCCGGTCTTCTTGGAGTCGTACTGGAAGTAGGCCTGAACGTACTTGTCGGTGTGGTCGCCGATGATCTTAATCGAGTTCTTGTTGGCGCCGACGGTACCGTCGCCACCCAGACCCCAGAACTTGCACTCGATGGTGCCGGGGGCTGCGGTGTTGGGCGCATCCTCGGCCTCGGGCAGGCTCAGGTTGGTCACGTCATCGACGATGCCGATGGTGAACTCGCGCTTGGGCTCGTCCTTCTTGAGCTCCTCGAAGACAGCGAACGCGGACGCGGGAGGCGTGTCCTTGCTGCCCAGGCCGTAACGGCCGCCGACGACCTTGATGCCCGTCTTGCCGGCCTCGTAGAGAGCGGAGACGACGTCCTGGTAGAGCGGCTCGCCGATGGAACCCGGCTCCTTGGTGCGGTCCATAACTGCAATCTTCTTGACGGTCTCGGGGAGAACGTCGACAAAGTGCTTGATGGAGAACGGACGGAACAGGCGGACCTTGACCAGGCCGACCTTCTCGCCGTGAGCGTTGAGGTAGTCGATGACTTCCTCGAGCACGTCGCAGAAGGAGCCCATGCACACGACGACACGATCGGCATCGGGAGCGCCGTAGTAGTTGAATAGGCCGTAATCGGTGCCGAGCTTCTCGTTGATCTTCTTCATGTAGCCCTCGACGACGGCGGGAAGCTCGTCGTAGACCTTGTTGCAGGCCTCGCGGTTCTGGAAGAAGATGTCACCGTTCTCGTGGCTGCCGCGGGTGTGCGGGTGCTCAGGGTTGAGCGCGTGGTCGCGGAAAGCCTGGACGGCGTCCATGTCGCACATCTCGGCAAGATCCTTGTAGTCCCACATGGCGACCTTCTGGATCTCGTGGCTAGTGCGGAAGCCGTCGAAGAAGTTAAGGAACGGGGTCTTGCCCTCGATGGCGGCAAGGTGAGCCACCGGCGAGAGATCCATGACCTCCTGGACGTTGCCCTCGGCGAGCATGGCGAAGCCGGTCTGACGGCAGGCCATGACGTCGGAGTGATCACCGAAGATGTTCAGGGCGTGCGAAGCGACGCAACGCGCGGAGACGTGGAAAACGCCCGGGAGCTGCTCTCCTGCGATCTTGTACATGTTCGGGATCATCAGGAGCAGACCCTGAGAAGCCGTGTAGGTGGTGGTCAGAGCACCGGCGCCCAGCGAACCGTGAACGGTACCGGCTGCACCTGCCTCGGACTCCATCTCGACGACCTTGACCGGGGTGCCGAAGATGTTCTTGCGACCCTGGGCCGCCCACTGGTCGACATGGTCGGCCATCGGGCTGGACGGCGTAATGGGATAAATTCCCGCTACCTCGGTGTACGCATACGAAACATATGCGGCCGCCTCGTTGCCGTCCATAGACTTAAACTTACGCGCCATATACCCCTCTCCTCTCATATAGGTATACAGGCCCCGGCGCTCGCCGGGATGTTGGCGTGATGGGATTTTCGTTGTTGCTTCCGATCATCTGACAGGCGGACTCAGCGGCAGGTACATGGCGTGGAGAGAAGGCATGCCGAGGCGAGGAGAGCTGCACGCGCTCCACAGGCCCAGCTACCCGTCTTGCACATGACCGAGCGCCGCAAAGACCGCATGCCGGATGCTCCCGGGCACGCCCCGGCGATGGGAAGCGCCCGCAACGGAAATCCGCATGCGGGTTTATTGTACCCCGCCGTCAGGCCATATTTCGGCAAATATAGGTGGGCGGTAAAGGTTTACCTCGGGTGACTATTGTGCGCCCGGCACCGACGGACACAGTCCCCTGGAACCCCACAGCAGTTGCGGTGAAATAGGGACTGTTTTTGCCGTTAACGGCCTTAATCAGTCCCTATTTCACCGCAACTCATTGGGGGGGGATGAGCTAGAGGGCGCCGAGGAGGATGGCGTAGGTGGTGGATTCGCCGAGTTTGAGCTCGTCGCCGGGGCTGAGCTGGGCGGAGCGGCCAGGCTCTACTTGAATACACACACTCGTGGCCCCGTTTACCACCACGGTGCCGTTCGTGGACGCCAGGTCCTCGACAAACCATGTGCCAGAATCGTCGCACCAGATATGGGCATGGCGGGCCGAGACGTCGTCGCCGACGTCGGTGATGTCGCCCTCCCCCGTTGCCAGTGCGCCGATCTCGACGCCTTCCTCACTCGGCTGGATCCAGCGCGGGGCGCTCACCACGTAGCCGTTTTGCACGCGCAGCAGTCCCAGCGGATGCGCCGGCGCGACCTCGTGCTCGCCCGCGACCGAAGATGTGCTCAGCGAGCGCGGCGTCGACGTGGCGCCGCCACAGGTCGCATGAGCGTAGTCGATGGCATAGGTCACCGACGAACGTACATCTGCCGAGCAACCCACGGCGACAAACAGCACCAGGATGGCCTCGGCGCGCTCGGCGGGCATGAGTTCAGCCGCCTGCGACAGGCGCTCGAGCGCATTGCGATAGAGATTCGTGTCCTGGTGGCATTCCTCGAGTGCCCGCACCATGGGCTCGCCAGCGGGGCCGCACACCATATTGGTCACGGCCGCGGCGTCCATGGGGTTGCGACGGCGCAGGGCCAGCTGCGACATAATGCGCGCGGCCGAGGTGCCGTAATCGGCAAAATAACGTTCCTGCAGCGTGCCGACCGGCGCGCGCACGATAAAGCGCGAAACCCAGGAGCGATCGGCGGCACGGCTCTGCGGACTACGGCCGTCGGCGAGCGGGCGACTCGAGAGCACCAAGCCGCACAGTTCGATATGGCTCAGGTGCGCTGCGCGCTTAAAGATGTCAAACATTGCCCCGCACGGGGTGAGCTCAGCTTGAGAAGCCATGGCTTAGCCCTCCTTGGTCGCAGAGATGGTGTCGGATACTTCGGCCGGCCCGCCAAAGGCGCGGGCAGCCGCGGCTCCGCCGGCAAGCGGCGTCGCCATGGGAATTTTCGCACGTCGTGCTGACACGACGGGAAGCTCAAAGGCAAACCCCATCGCCAGCAAAAACCACGTGAGCGCATAGGTTGCAATTATAGCGGCCACCAGGCCACCCGCCACGGCATGCTGGGAAAACACGGCACATGCGAGTGCGGCCAGAGCCGGAACCTCGCAGGCGGAAAGGGTCAACACACCCTGCAGGAATCCCACACGACGGTCGCGCGCCAAGGCCCCGGCAGCGATGCCCACCATGCCCGGCAGCGCCAACGCCAGTGCCGCGATAATGGCCGGCAGCTTCCCGGACCACATAAGCGGTCCCACGACGAGCGTCACATGGGCGCCCGACGCCAACAGCGCCGCCGATACCACGACCACAGTCCAAAGCACGCCGCTTGCCGCCGTCGCACCAACCATCGCCGCACGCCGGGCTGTGTGCCCCGATGCCTCCATCGGGCACGGCATGAGCGGCTCGGCGCGAAGCGAGCGGGCGACATTTTGCGCATAGTGGTCGCAAAATGCCGAGAGCGCCGCCTCCACCGCAGCCGGCTCGGGACGATCTTCCTGATGGCAGGACAGGCAGGCCATCAACACATCGAACAGCTGAGCGTCGACAAACGCCAACGCATCGCGCAGATCCTCGGAATTTGGATCGAGCCCCAGCTGCTGAGCCTGTTCGGCCGCGGCAAGTGCCACATCGGGCTCGCGTCGCAGCAGTTGCGTCAAGTCGCAGCCGGGCGCGTGGGCGCCGACGGGATAATCGGGCAGCGTATCCATCTTGAGGCGATAGGGGCTGGCGATATCTCGTGTCTTTTTGCGCGAGCCCGAAGTACCCGACGCACCCGGCGCCACTTCGTACGGCGCGACACCGGCGATGAGCTCGTAGACCGTACTCGCCGCTGCATAGACATCGATCGCCGGCGACATGCGAAGCATGCGCAGGTCGGGGATATCGTCGGTGAGCATCTCGGGCGGGGCGTAGGCCACCGTCGCGCGGCGCAACGTGGCATAGCGCTCGGTAAACGACGCCTTGCCGCCGGTGCCGGCCACCGCAGAGGCGGGCTCGAGCGCCAGCGACGAGCCAAAGTCGATCAAGCACAGGTCGAAGGTGCCTTCGGCAAGCTGTCGGTCGAGCGGCAGGCGCGCCGTGCGCACCATTATATTAGCGGGCGAGATATCACGATGGACGAACCCCTCGCCTACCAAGCTCATGCGGCAGAGCAGATCGAACAGGTCGCGACCCAGGCGCGCCGCCACGAGCGGCGACAGACGCCCGGCATCATCTACGGCAAAGCGCGAGCGCAGGCGGGCGAGCGTCTCGCCCTCGACCCACTCCATGACAATCGCGGGCACGCCGTCGACCTCGCCCCACCCGTATAAGCGGGGAAAGCCCTTAAGGCCCGAAAGGGCACGATGGCATTCATATTCCTCGCGAAACGCCGCCTTGAACTTGGCGACCAGCGCCTCGTGGGCGACATCGTCATCAAATTCGTCGCGCGTTGGCAAGATGAGCTGCTTGAGCGCCACGGCCTCGCCCTGCGCGTTAACGGCACGCGTCACACGGCCGATACCGCCGCGGCGCATGGTGGCGTCATCGGCAAACAGCATCGTAAAACGGCGCAGGTAGGCGGGAAGCTCGTCCGTGCCCAGGGCGACGGCCGGCTCAAACCCGTCGACGCGCGCCAGGCGCAAGCCCACCATGGGATCACGGTTGAGCGACTGGGCTACCGTAGAAGCGAGGTCGTTCGTCATAGGGCGATCGCCGCCACATTGGTGTTGAAGTTGTTGAGCGCGACGTCGTCGTTGCCGTAGTGCCCAACCCATTGACACAGGTTGGTATAGCAGCCCCACAGATTGGCATACTGCCGATACCACTTAGATTTGGTCGAGAACCTTTGTCGACCGAACTCGGCACGGATAACAAACATGTCATTCGCCAGGGTGTCGCACGGTCCGGTATCGCCCGTGGCGTTATAGGTCGACACCACGCTATTGGCGCGGGCGACATAGCCATCGAGCATATTGTATTTGGTCACGAGCCAGCTGTGGATACTCTCTTCCTCGGCAGCCGAGAGACCACCCGAGCCCGCGTCCCCGCCGGTACCGCCGTCCGTCGAGCCATCACCCGAAGATCCACCGCCAGAGGCGGAGCCCGAACCGGAACCGCCGCCCGACGAATCGGAGCTGGAGCCAGACGAACCCGAACCGCCGGGCTTGCCTGTCTGTTGGGCGTCCTGCCCCTTCTGCTGCTCGGCCTTATTTATGACAGATGCCACACTGTTGTTGGAAAGCTTCGTGATGATCTTGGTGTTGGTGAGCACGATGGTCTTGCCGTTTGCCAGCGTAACCTCGTTGTCCGATGTTTCGGGACTGTCCGCATCGTCGCCACCGAACACAACGTGCGAGACCACACTCGCCCACGTATATCCGGCTGTCGTTCCCAAGTCGCTTTTGGCCTTGCGCCCAATATGCAGCTCACGCGCAGCATGCGCCTGCACCATGGACGGCACCGTCATGCCATAAGCCGAAACACCGGCTATGACCAGCACGAGCGAGCAAGACAGCAGCACACACGCCCGAGGTGCCAGGCCCAGCCGGCGTCGCATGCGCACCGCGGCGCCATGCTTTGTCTGAGTGCCCCCGGGCCGCATGCGATCTCCTCCAACAAAAACACGCCGCTTAAAAGCGGCGCATTCTTTCACATCCACATTTGAGTGTATCAGCGAACCCAAAAGGTTGTGCAACGAATGGGCAAATACGAGGTGCGACCGGACCCATCCACGCGATAAGCGGATGAAAAGCAGGTTTGTTGCACAACAAATGTATGAACGCGCACCCAATTATGAGCGCCCCGTGCGGCAGGCCGACGGGACATGCCGCGGAGCTGACGCCGCTTAGATCGCGCGGCGGGCCTCGATAGCGCGGCCAAGCGTAAGCTCGTCGGCATACTCCAAGTCGCCGCCCACGGGAAGGCCGCTCGCAAGACGCGATACCTCAACGCCCAATGGCTTGATGGTGCGAGCAAGGTAGCTCGCCGTGGTCTCGCCCTCAATGTTGGGGTTGGTGGCGATAATGACCTCGTGGATGTCCTCGTGGCCCAGGCGCGCCAGCAGCTCGCGGATATGCAGCTGCTCGGGGCCGATCTTGTCCATGGGGCTGATCACGCCGCCCAGCACATGGTACAGGCCATGGTAGCTGCCCGTGCGCTCGATTGCCTGGACGTCGCGCGGCTCGCCCACCACGCAAATGCGAGTGGTATCGCGCATCGGGTCCTGGCAGATGGAACACTCGTCGGCCGTGGCGTAGTTAAAGCAACGGCTGCAAAAGTGGACCTCCTGCTTGACCTCCAGGATGGCCTCGGCCAGGCGGCGGGCCTCCTCGGCATCGGCCTCGAGCAGGTAATAGGCTATGCGCTGGGCCGACTTGGGACCAATGCCCGGCAGACGACCCAGCTCATCGAGCAGTTTTTGCAGACTGTGATTCGCGCTCATATATATGTGTGTCTTAGAACGGCATGCCCGGGATGTTGAGGCCGCCGGTGATGGCGCCCATCTGCTTGTTGGCGAGCTCGTTGACGCCGCGAACGGCCTCGTTAACAGCAGCCATGATCATGTCCTGCAGCATATCGACGTCCTCGGGATCGAGGGCATCGGGGTCGATGGTGAGGTTGACGAGCTCCATCTCGCCGTTAACGGTCACCTTGACCATGCCGCCGCCGGCAGAGGCGTCGACGGTCTGGGACTTGAGGTTCTCCTGCGCGGCGGCAAGCTGCTCCTGCATCTTGCGAGCCTGCTTCATCATCTGCTGCATGTTCATACCGGCCATGATGGCTCCTTTGCGTGCGGCCGCGCAACGAGCTGCAAGGGCAGCCGGGGCGCGGCGGGACTTTCAAACTCAAAAATCGTACCACGGCGCGAGGCCAGCAAGCGGGGCGGTCACGCTACCTCAGTCGATATACATGTCCTGAGTGCAGACCACACCCAATGATTATGCAAAGTTGCATAATTCGCATCTGCATAAGATTGAAAGCTAAATCTTGTAGAGCCGGAATCCGACATTTAATGCGTACCACTAAATGGCTAAATGCCGAGCCACCACTCGAGGTGGCGCTCATGACGGTGGGGTATAATTTGATTGCCATAGATAGCAATTTGGAGGTACCCCATGAATGCCCCCCGACGCGCTCCAAAACATCCGCTCAAAACACCCCGCTGCATATTTTGTTCTCTATCTCTTTGTCGGCTGGGCATTGTTGGTTGCCATCACCCATGCTATATCCTTTGGAGCAGAACTGCTAATAGCCAGCTCGGGCCAGCCCGTCGTCAAATGGGAAGCGACCGATGAGTGCACCGACGGAACCCGAACCGTTTACTACAACAGCCCATCCCTCTACCAAGAGTTCAAGGTCAAGATAAAGAACTCCAAGATTGTCGATGCCGAACTAGGCGTTTTCTCGACAATCGGAGCAACCGTCAGCGCCGAGCAAGTCGAGTACGCGGACAGCCATGCAACGTATCGTATCGACCTCAGCATCCTAGGCCGACCGTCACGTACCTGTCTACTCGAATGCGATATACGCGGCACCACATTACACATGTCCGAAATACAGATGCGCCCGGACAAAGAGTTCTCTTCTTGAGCAGTATGCCCGCCCGCGCAGCTACTCCACCGGCTTGAAGATGGTGGCCTGGCCGAAGACGCTGCGGATGAGGGCTTTGGCCTCGTCCTCGGTCTGCGGGATGCTCGGGGCTGCGCCCTGATGGCCGAAGGGGCTGCCCGCGCCTGGGTTGGACTCCCAAGGGGCAGCGGGGGCGTCCTCCTCTTTGGGGGCAGCTGCAGCGGGCTTGGGCGCGGACGCCGCACCCGGCACGTCGAACGGCGGCAGATCGTCCCCGCCGGCATCGGCAGCAAAACCGCCGACCATGGCATCGTCGTAGGGAACCTGCTCGGATTCCCACGGCGCAGACGACGCGGCAGGCTGAGATTTGGGGGCGGCAGAGCGCTCGGGCGCACGGGGCGCGGGCTCGGTCGGGAGCTTGCCCGTAGCGGGAGCGCCGGCAGGGTTGTCGGAGCGCAGCCAGGGGGCCTTAGCCAGGTCGGATGACTTGGGCGCAGGCGCGGCAGCGGGCTTGGGCGCGGGAGCCGGAGCGGCCGGTTTGGGCGTGGCGGGCTTAGGCGCCGACGGGGTCGGTGCCATCACCGGCGTCGCTTGCTGCTGCGGAGCGCTGGCGCTCGAGGATGCAGGGGCCGCCGAGGACACGGGTTGCGGGTCCGCAGATACCGCAGCCCGTGCAGATGGAGAATGCTCCTCATGTTGAGGAGCCGGCGTGCCACCCCCATCCAGGACATAGTCGACGGTACGACGACCGAAGACCGCACTGACTGTCGGCAGAACCACCGACTGTGTGTCGGCGCGACCGAGCATCTTGATAGCAAAGGTCGAGCCCGCGGGGAACGAAACCGTGAGCTTGGAGCCGTCGTCGGCCGTGGCGCGGGCGTTGAGCAGCAGGCCTGCGTAGGAAGCCTGACGAGCCTTGACGCGCTCGACGACCTCGGCCCATTTGCGCTGGAGCTCGCCGGCGTCCTCGACCGCGGGGGTCTCGGCAGCACCGGCGGCGGCAACCTCAGCGGCGTTGTTGGGCTTGGACACCGGCACGGTCGATGCAGCAGGCACGGGAGCCGGAGCCGCAACGGGCTGAGGTGCAGGCGTTACAGGCTTGGGCGCGGGAGCCGGAGCCGCGGACTTGGGTGCAGGCTGGGCAGCCGGAACAGCAGCGCCGCGGTCCCAAGGCATGCCGCCCTGATGCGCGGACGTAGCAGCGGGAGCGGCAGATGCCACAGGGGCAGCAGCCCGGGCACCCGAGATCAGCGTCGGCTGCTGGACAGCGGGTGCGGATGCAGCAGGCGCACTCGCTTGAGCAGCAGCCACGCTCGCCGGCACGGCGCCGTTGGCAACCATGGCCTCCAGGCGTGCCACGCGCTCGGCCAATGCCTCAATCGTTAAATCAGCCTCGGGACGTGCCAGACGCGTGCAGGCGATCTCGAGCACCAGGCGCACGTCGCTCGCACCCCTCATCTCCAGTGCGGCATCGTCGAGCACTGTCAGCACACGGGCCAGGCGGTCGGCAGGATGCTCGCCAAAGGCAGCGGCCTCGGCAGCAAGCGCCTCGGCCTGCTCGGAGCCGCCCTCAAACAGCTCGGCACGGGCACCGGCAACGCAGGCAACATACACGTCGCGCACATGCGCCACCAAGTCACGCGTCAGCTCAAGCAGGTCATTGCCCTCCTCGACCTGTGCGCGAATGAGCCCATACAGCTCGGCGACATCGCGATCAGCAATGGCGCGCGCAAACTCGCCTAGAATCTGGTCCGAAACTTCGCCCAAAAGCGAACGGGCATCGTCCGCATGCACGGCGCCGTTGCCAAAAACGCTCAGCTGCTCCAGCGTGGAGAGCGCGTCGCGCATGCCGCCCTTGGCATGGCGCGCCACGATAGCCAGCGCCTCGTCGTCGTAATCGAAGCCCTCCTGCTCGCACACGTATGCCAGGCGGCGCTCGATATCCTCGTTGCCGATGCGATGGAAATCGAAGCGCTGGCAGCGTGAGAGGATGGTCTCCAGAATCTTTTGCGGGTCGGTGGTGCACAGCACAAAGATCACGTGCGCCGGCGGCTCCTCGAGCGTCTTGAGCAGCGCGTTAAACGCCGCCGTCGTGAGCATGTGGACCTCGTCGATGATATAGATCTTGTACTTGCCACGCACCGGGGCAAAGTTGACGGAGTTGATGATTTCCTCGCGCACGTTGTCTACGCCGGTACGGCTTGCGGCATCGAGCTCGTAGACGTCTGGGTGGTTGCCCTCGGCGATGAGCTCGCATTCCTCACAGGTGCCGTCGGGCATGCAGCCGCTCGCACCCTCGGCGCGCGCCGCCTCGGCATTGCGACAGAGCAGCGCCTTGGCAAGAATACGCGCCATGGTGGTCTTGCCCGTGCCGCGCGGTCCGCAGAACAGGTACGCATGGGACAGGCGCCCCTCGGTGATGGCGTGCTCGAGCGTCGAGACGATATGCTGCTGGCCCACCACGGAGTCGAAGGTGAGCGGGCGATACTTTCGGTACAACGATTCCATGGGTGCTCCCCCGGGTATACTGAGTCTTGTTGCCGCGGCGGCCATGCGGTCGCACGGCATACTGCATCCATAATAACCCGTACGGCGAGCCCGCCGCGATAGGAGTCCAAAGAGCATGGCAGACGCAGAGAGCAACCTCGTTCCCTCCGAAGCAGCCGACCAGGTCGAGGTCGCGCTCGAGGAGCAGGCCGCAGCCGACGACGGCATTCTGTACCTCAACGAGTACCAGTACGAAAACGACCTCGTCACCGACTTTGCGCGCCTGGTCGCCTCGCCCAGGCGTCGCGGCTCGCTGTATGTCGCCGCGGCAATTGCCGCGCTCATCGGCATCGGCATGCTGGTGGCCGGCGGCAACTGGGTCAAGTTCGGCGTCGTCCTAATCGTATTCGGCGCCTTTTTGGCCTGGTGGAGCAAAAATCTGCACCATACGCTCGCGCGCGACTTTATCGAAGCCGTCGAGGCAGACGAGTCCATGGGCGGCCGCTACCGCCGCGTCGCCGCCAACGAGGACGGCCTGATGGTCTGGGGCAAGAGCGGCAAGTCGCAGTTCTTCCCGTTTGAGAAGCTCGACCATGTACTCGACGGCGAGCGCATCTTTGTGGCCATGTTCGCCGACCAGGGCGTGACGATCCCTAAGGACACCTTTGTGCGTGGTGATGCCGAGCAGTTTGGCTCCTTCCTCAAGACGCGCATCAACAAAAAGCTGCGCATCGAGACCAAACGCAAAAAGATGAAGGCCGAAAAGGCCGCTGCCAAGGCCAAGCAGGAAAGCGAGCCTAAGAATGCAAAGGCCAAACAGCGCAAGCAGAAGAAGAACAAGAAGAAGCGCTAAGGCCAAGTCAGATAGGCCACCTCGCCCCGCTACCTTCACCATGCACCCGAGCGTGCTACACTAGCAGCATCTATGCCACCGCGAACGGCTCGGCTCCGCGCCCGCCGCTCGCAAACGAACTTTAAACGCACGAGGGTTGGCCATGCCGCTTTTCTCGCAACATACCGCCCGGTTCTCGCCGGACGTTCCCTTGGAGGGCACCAGCTCTCGCGAGCTGCTCAAGCGGTTCCAGCCGCTCGAGACGCTTGCGACCGGCGGTTTTGGCTCCATCGAGATTTGCCGCGACACGCACCTGCGCCGTCGCGTCGCCATTAAGCGCATCCCCCTTATCAACGGCGCCGGCATGCCCGCCAGCGACATCATGGATGTCCTGCGCGAGGCACACACCGCCGCCATGCTTCAACATCCCAATATCGTGCAGGTTATCGACTTTACGCACGATACCGCCTATGCCTACCTCGTCATGGAATATGTCGACGGCATGTCGCTCGCCGACTTTTTGCATCGCGTGGACGGCCATTCGCTCACCTTTGACGAGGCCGCGGCAATTGCCGACGCGCTGGGCCAGGCGCTCACCTTCGCCCATAGCAACGGCGTGCTCCACCTGGATATTAAGCCCGCCAACGTGCTCATCGACCACTCGGGCAACGTAAAGCTCACCGACTTTGGCATGGCGCGACTGTCGTCTGCCGGCGGCTTTGGCGGCTCGCGCGGCGGCACCATCGGCTACATGCCACCCGAGCAGCTCGATATCGAGACCGGCACAGTCGACGAGCGCGCCGATGTCTTTGCCCTCGCCTGCGTGATCTACGAGGGCCTGTGCGGCAGCGCCCCCTTTATGGCCGCCACGCCCGGCGACTCGCTCGGCCGCATCATCGGCGGTGCCACCTACCCCAGCGAGCTCATCCCGCACTTTCCCCCGGGAGCCGAGGCTGCGCTCATGAGCGCCCTCTCCCCCATGCCGCAAGACCGCCCCAACAGCATCGAGGCATTTTGCGACCAGCTGCTCGCCGGCTTGGGCAGCGTGCGCGAGGGCCGTCGCAGCCTGGAGCAGATGGTGGGCGAGCTGTCGGATGACGAGCGCGCGGCAGACGATATCGAATCGTTACCCTATGAGGACGACACCATCGAGGTCGACCCCGCACTCGGCTGGGCCGGCACGCGCTGGAGCCACGCGCGCGATTACACCATGCGCGCCATCTCGGCGCTAACGTGCGGTGCCTTTAGCTTTTTGATCATGCAGACGGCTGGCGTCGCGGCGCTTCCCGGACTTATTGCCGCGGCCATCGCAATTGGGGCGGCCGCCGGCCTGGCCCCGCAAATTGGCTCGGCCATCTCGGCCGTGGGCTTTTTGGTACTTATGGCCAACGCCACCATGCAGACGCAGGGCATCCTGTCGATGCTACCCGTCGCGGTGCTCTTTGCCGCCACCATGTCCGGTTGGTGGATCGCCTGGGGCCGCACCGAGGCCGCCGCGAGCGCCGCGCTCACCTGCGCGGTGGCACTTGGCTGTCTAACGGGCGACGCCCTCCTTGCCGCCGGGGTCGCCGCCGGCATCGCTGCCTTTTGGCTCGACCCGGCAAGCGCCGCGGCCGCCACGGGGATGGGCGCGCTTTTTGGCCGCCTGGCTACGGTTGCGCTTTCCGCCGGAGGCGTGCTGGGGCTCGGCAATGTTGCCGCGGCGCTGGGAGACATGCTCTTCTGGGCTGCCGTTGTGCTTGTCGCGGCGACAGCTGCACTGACATCTCTGCTGCTCAACGCCCATGCCAGGCGTGCCGAGCAGGGCTCGAACCTGGCTGCAATCGCTGCCATCGCCGGCTGCGGAATAGGCACCGCGGCGTCGCTCTGTCTTGCACACCATATGGAAATTGCCAGCCTTGCGGCCGCGGTCGTCGTCAAGGCGGCGGTTGCGGGAACCCTATCCTCTATAATCGTTGGGATATGCCTATATTTGCTCGGATACCAAAGAACCTATACGGAGAGTGATCTTTCGTGAACTTCCTGAACATCTTCGAGGACCACGTGGCCGGCATCTTCGGTGCCACCCGTGCCCCGTTCTCCTTTAAGAAGCTTGCCAAGCAGGCCGCTCGCGACATGGAGGATCAGACTCTGGTGATCAACGGCGTCAACACCGCGCCGGCACTCTATACCATCCTGATCGCCGCCGACGACGATCCCATGCTCGCTCCGTTCTACCCCGAGCTTTCGCGCGAAGTCCGCGAGTTTGTGAAGGCACAGGCCGAAAAGCGCCGCTATGTGTTTGTCGGCGAACCCCTCGTTCGCTTTATGATCGACCCGCAGCTGCGTGCCGGTAAGTTCTCGGTCTTTGCCGAGAACGTCGACGCCCCCACGCTCGGTCGTCTGTACGAGGAAGAGCGCGCCTACCAGAATGGCCTGGGCCAGAACAACTCGGCCGCAAGCCGCGCCGCCAGCGCTCCCCGCGCCGGCAAGCAGCAATTCGCCGCTCCGCAGCAACAGCACCCCGCCGCCATGCCCCAGCAGCCGACGCCCCGTGCCGCCGCTCCCGACCCGCTCGCCGTGGCCGACCCCTT
>CAUEPS010000019.1 GCA_959019775.1 uncultured Collinsella sp. | reverse complement strand
GTCGGGCGCCGATGCAGTTATCGGGGAATTGGGGGCGACGTATGAGTAAAGGCGTGCTGTATGGGGTGGGCACGGGGCCTGGCGACCCCGAGCTACTCATGATCAAGGCCGTCCGCACAATCGAATCGTGTCCGGTCATCGCCGCACCGCAGACGGCGGACGGGGTCATGGTCGCGCTCGACATCGTGCGCGGCGCCGTCGACCTTACAGGCAAGACGGTGATCCCCGTGCGATTCTCGATGACGCGCGACGCCGAGCGCCGCGCGGCCGAGCATGCCTCGCTTGTTCGCGAGCTTGTCGCGCACCTGGATGCGGTCCGCGACGTCGCGCTGCTGAACCTGGGGGACCCGAGCATCTACGCTACCTTCCAGCGCATAGCGCCCGACGTGCGCGCCCGCGGGTTCGAGGCGCGCGCCATTCCCGGCGTGCCGAGCTTCTGCGCGGTCGCCGCGGCGCTCGAGCGCGACCTCACGCCCGAGATGTCGTCGCCTCTGCACATCGTGCCCGGCGGCGACGACGACGTGCGCCGCGCAATCGGCTGGCCGGGGACGAAGGTGGTCATGAAGGCGCGTCGCTCGCTTGCGGACACGAAGCACATCCTTCGCGAGGAGGGCACCTTCGACGGTGCCGAGCTCGTAGAGGACTGTGGGCTTCCGGGCGAGCACGTGTACCGCTCGCTTGACGATGTGCCCGATCGGGGCAGCTACTTCTCGACGATGGTGGTGCGCTAGATGAGGGTTTCCTGCATAGCGTTCACTGAGAGGGGGTATGCGTTTGCGGAGCGCACCGCACGCGCGCTTTCCGATTGCACGCAGATAGGTGAAGATGACCCTGGCTGGGACGTTTCCGTTTCGCGCGGGTTCGGCGAGGGGAAGGCCGACCTGCGCGCATGGACGGCGCTCGCGTGGGAAGCGTCGGACGCGCTTCTGTTCGTGGGCGCGGCGGGCATCGCCGTGCGGGCGATCGCGCCGCATGTCGCCTCGAAGGCAACCGATCCCGCGGTTGTGGCGATCGACGAGGCGGGGCGCTTTGCCGTCCCGCTTTTGTCGGGGCATTTGGGCGGTGCGAACGAGCTTGCGCAAACTGTGGCACGCGCGGTAGGCGCCATCCCCGTCATCACCACGGCGACCGACGTCCGCGGCGTGTGGGCGGTGGATACGTGGGCGCGCTGTGTGGGGCTCGCCGTTTCGAATCCCGAGGCCATCAAGCGAGTGTCGGCGCGGCTGCTTTCGGGCGGGCGCGTGGCGCTCTATTCCGACATGCCGATTTCGGGACAGCCGCCTGAGGGGGTTGACATTGCGTCCAACCGCGCTCGGGCCGATATCGTCGTGTCGCCGTTTGCTGGCGCGAATGCAGGTGCGTCCGTTCGCGCGGCGGAGACAACGGGCAAGGTCGTGCCCGCCGGTGAGACGGGGAAGCCGGCGTGCGTGCGGGCACAGGCGCCTGCGCCCGAGCCGCTTCGCCTTGTCGTTCCCTGCATCGTTGCGGGCATAGGGTGCCGTCGCGGTGCGTGCGCCGAAGCGATCGAGGAGGCGTTTCTTCTCGCGTGCGGGCAGGCGGGTATCTCGCCTTCGGCCGTGCGCGAGGCGGCGACGATCGACGTGAAGGCGCACGAGGAGGGTCTGCTCGCCTTCTGCCGCGCGCGGAATATCCCGCTTGCGACGTATTCCGCAGATGAGTTGTCGCAGGTCGAAGGCAGCGTTTCGCCATCTGATTTCGTGCGCGCGACGGTGGGGGTCGACAACGTGTGCGAGCGCGCGGCGCTCGCGGGCGGGGGCAAACTTATCTTCCCGAAGCTCGCTCACGGCGGCGTGACCGTCGCGTTTTCCAAGGTAACTATCGAACTTTCGTTTAAGGAGCGGTGATGGGAAAGCTCTTCGTGGTGGGGATCGGCCCGGGCGGCCCCGACGGTATGACGATTGCGGCCCGGCGCGCGCTCGAGGCGGCCGACATCGTTGTGGGGTACACGAAATACGTGGAGCTCGCGCTCGCCGCTGTGCCTGACGCGGCGCATTTCGCGACGCCGATGATGCACGAGGTCGAACGATGCCGCCTGGCGCTTTCGCGCGCGCAGAGCGGAGAAGCCGTGGCGCTCGTGTGCAGCGGTGACGCGGGCGTGTACGGCATGGCGAGCCCCGTGCTGGAGCTTGCGGAGGACTACCCCGATGTAGACGTGGAAGTTATCGCCGGGGCCACCGCGGCTCAGAGCGGGTCGGCGGTGCTCGGCGCCCCGCTTGCCCACGACTTCGCGGTCGTGTCGCTCTCCGACCTTCTCACGCCGTGGGAGGTCATCGAGCGCAGGCTCGCCGCCGTGGCGAGCGCCGACTTCTGCATCTGTTTGTACAACCCGCGCAGCAGAAAGCGCTCCGACAGGCTCTCGCGCGCGGCAAAGATTATGCTCGAATGGAAGGCCCCCGACACGCTCTGCGGCTGGGTACGCAACATCGGGCGCGAGGGGCAGCAGTCGGGCATGTGCAGGCTCTCCGAGCTGGGGGAGTTCGACGCCGACATGTTCACCACTGTGTTCGTCGGCAACGCGGACACGAAGCGCGTAGGCGGCCGTATGGTCACGCCGCGCGGGTATCGGGAGATTCCATGCGAAAGGTAACGATCATCGGGGCGGGGCCCGGAAACCCCGACTTGCTCTCGCGCGCGGCGCTCGACGCGATCGGCATCGCCGACGTGGTCATCGGCGCTCATCGCGCGCTTGTCGGCATCGACGTGCCGCCCGACGTGGTGAGATGCGAGCTCGTGAAGACGGCTGACATCGTCGCCGCGCTCACCGATGCGGCGTCGTGGCAGCGCGCCGTGGTCGTGATGACGGGCGATGTGGGGCTGTTCAGCGGCGCGCGCCGCCTGGTGGAGGCGCTCTCCGGCGACGCGCGGGTGGACGTGCGCGTCATTCCCGGCATAAGCTCAGCGTCGTATCTCGCCGCGCGCCTCGCGCGTCCATGGCAGGATTGGCGCTTCGCGAGCGCTCACGGCGTGGCGTGCGACATCGTAGCCGAGGCCGAGCGCGCAGGTGAGCTCTTCCTCGCCACGTCGGGCGGGGAAGACCCCTCGCGGCTTTCGGCCGAGCTTGTGCAGGCGGGCTTCGGGGACGCGCGCGTGACGGTGGCCGAGCGCCTGTCGTACCCCGACGAGCGCATCACCTGCGCGACCGCAAGTGAAATCGCAGGTCAGACGTTCGACGACTTGAACGTGATGCTTATCGAGCCCACAGGCGGCGCCGGGTCGTCTGCGGGCTCTAGCGCAGCTTCCGAGGCGCCGGCCGGCGCGTCTGCGCCCGCGGCGGCTTCTTCCGCGGCGGACTTTGCGGGCGCATCCCGCGCCGCGAGCTCCCGCTGGCCGTACGCTTCCTCGGGCATTCCCGACGAGCTCTTCATCCGCGGCGACGTTCCCATGACCAAGCAGGAGGTGCGCGCCGTCGCGCTCGCGAAGCTGCGCCTTACCGCAACCGACACCGTGTGGGACGTCGGCGCCGGCACGGGGAGCGTGTCGATCGAGGCGGCGCTCGTGGCGCGAGCGGGGTCGGTATGGGCGGTCGAGCGTAACGCGGCCGGCGTGCGGCTCATCCGAGAGAACGCGGATGCATTCGGGTGCGGTAACGTGCATGCGGTCCCCGGTGTCGCACCCGAAGCGCTCGCGAAACTGCCCGTCCCCGATGCCGTGTTCGTCGGCGGGAGCGCGGGCGAGCTTCCCTCCATCGTGGAGGCGGCACTCGAGAAGAACTCGCAGGTTCGCCTGTGCGTGCCATGCGTCACCGTTGAGACGCTCACCGAGGCGTGCGCGCTCCTCTCGGGTTCGCGCTTTAAGGGGTTCGAGGCGTGCCAGGTGTCGGCCGCCCGTGCCGAGGCTGTAGGTTTGCACCATCTTCTGAAGGCGCAAAACCCCGTGTTCCTCGTCAGCGCGCGTGGTGCAGGTGGGGAAGGCGGCGCCCGGTGAGCACGTCCATCCCGCGCTTCATGGTCGCTGCGCCCTCGAGCGGAAGCGGCAAGACGGTCGTAACGTGTGCGCTCCTGCGCGCGCTCGCGCGTCGCGGCCTTGCATGCGCGGCCTTCAAATGCGGCCCCGATTACATTGACCCGCTCTTTCATCGCCGCGTCGTGGGTGCGCGCTCGGGCAACTTAGACGGCTTCTTCACCGACGCCCCGACGCTGCGCGCCCTGCTCGCACGCGGCGCCGCGGGCGCGGATGTCGCGGTGCTCGAGGGGGTTATGGGCTTCTACGACGGCATGGCGCCCGGCGTGGCCGACGCGAGCAGCTACCAGGTTGCGCGCGACACGGAAACGCCGGTCGTTTTAGTGGTGAACGGGCGCGGGGCGTCTTTATCGCTCGCCGCCGTAATCCGCGGCATCGCCGAGTTCCTGCCTTGTGCGAACGTGCGCGGCGTCGTGCTGAACAAGACGAGCGCCGCTGCCTGCGCCTACGCGGCCCCTGCGATTGAGAAGCACACGGGCGTCGCGGTTTTAGGGAATATCCCCGCCGACGAGGCGTTCTCGCTCGAAAGCCGGCATCTGGGGCTTGTGACCGCCGACGAGGTCGAGCAGCTCTCCGCGCGCATCGACAAGATGGCCGAGCTGGTGGAAAAGAGCGTCGACGTCGACCGCTTGCTCGAAATAGCGGCGACGGCACCCGATATCCGCGAGGAACCTTACCGGTTGGAGCCGATCGCGGGAGCGCGGCCCATCGTCGCTGTCGCGCGTGACGAGGCGTTCTCGTTCTACTACGAGGAGAACCTGCGCGCACTCGAGGACCTGGGTTGCGAGCCGGCCTTTTTCAGCCCCCTGTGTGATAGCGAGTTGCCCCGGGGGACAAGCGCCCTCTATCTGGGGGGCGGCTACCCGGAGCTCCATGCGCGGAAGCTCTCCGAGAATGCGCCGATGCGCGAGGCGGTGCGGCGCGCGGTGAAATCCGGCATGCCGACGGTCGCCGAATGCGGTGGGTTTTTGTACCTGCAGCGCGAAATCGCCGATAGCGAGGGGCGGCGCTGGCCTGTTGCGGGCGCCCTTGAGGGCGCAAGCGAGAATGGGGGAAGGCTGTCCCATTTCGGGTACGTGGAGCTTACTTCCCAACGCGACGGGCTCTACGGGCCGCGCGGCACACGCATCCGCGCGCACGAGTTCCACTACTGGCAGTCCACCTGCCCGGGCGGCGACTTCTGGGCGCAGAAGCCCCGGCGCGACAAGGGCTGGCCGTGCATGACGACCACCCCGTCCCTGGTGGCGGGCTTCCCGCATGTGTACTATCCTGCTAACCCCGACGTTGCGCGCGCGTTCGCGTCTGCCGCAGCGTCGTTCGCAGAGAGGAGACGGCATGGCTGAAGCAACCGAAACCGCGCTTGCCTGTATCCGCGAGGAAGTCGAGCGCGCGTTTTCGTCGGCGCCGGGCGCCGTGCTCGAAGCCGCGCTCTCCCGGATCGCGCCCGCAGACGAGTGCGCCCGCGCCGCCGCGTACGCCGCGTGGGACTCCATCGCGCACCCCTTGGGGGGATTGGGCGACTTTGAAGACGCCGTCGCGTGTATCGCCGCAGCTCAGGGGAGCGCCGAGGTGGCCGAGTTCCCCCGTGCGCTCGCGGTATTCTTCTCTGACAACGGGGTCGTTGCCGAAGGCGTGTCGCAAAGCGGGCAAGACGTGACGCGAGCCGTCGCGCGCAACATGTGCGAGGGGGCCACGAGCGCCTGCCGCATGGCGGCGTTCGCGGGTGCCGAGGTCGTGCCCATCGACGTGGGTATGGCCCGGGGTATAGAAGACGCGCGCATGGTGCGCGCGAACGTGCGGCGGGGGAGCGGCAACATCGCGCACGGCCCCGCTATGTCTCGCGATGGGGCCGTGCGCGCGATCGAGGTCGGAATCGCCGTCGCGTGCGGGCTTGCCCGCGCCGGCGTGTGCCTTCTCGCCGCGGGCGAGATGGGCATCGGCAACACGACCACCTCGGCGGCGGTGGCCGCAGTGCTCATCCGGGCGGACGCGCGGAGCCTCGTCGGGCGCGGCGCGGGGCTCTCGGACGCCTCACTCGCGCGCAAGCGCGACGTGGTCGAGCGTGCTATCGACGCGAACTCGCCCGATCCCGCCGACCCGATCGACGTGCTCTCGAAGGTGGGCGGCTTCGACATCGCGGCGATGTGCGGCTTCTACCTGGGGGCCGCGGCCTCGAAGGCGCCGGCGCTCCTCGACGGGGTCATATCCTGCACGGCGGCCCTGTGCGCGGCGCGCCTGTGCCCCAACGCCTTGGGCTACCTCGTGGGCACCCACGCATCAAGCGAACCCGCAAGCCAGGAGCTCCTTCGCGAGCTCGGCATAAAGGCACCCCTCGACGCAGGCATGCACTTGGGTGAGGGCGCGGGCGCCATGGCGTATCTGCCCCTTCTGGATTCGGCGCTGCGCGTGTACCGGGATGGTAAGACGTTCACGGCGACTGGCATGGCTGCTTACGAACATTTCGAGGCCGGGAAATGACGGGGACGCTCGTCATCGGCGCCGCCGCGAGCGGCAAGAGCGCCTACGCCGAGTCCCTGTGCCTCGGGCACGACGGCCCTCGCGTGTACCTGGCAACGATGGAGCCCTTCGGGGAGGAGGGCGCCCGCCGCATCGCGCGCCATCGGGCGCTGCGCGAGGGCAAGGGGTTTTCCACCCTCGAGCGCACGCGTGACGTGGGCGCCGCAGCGCCCGGGCTTCCGCGCGGCTGCACGCTTCTTTTGGAGGACGTGGGCAACCTGGTTGCGAACGAGCTCTTCGCGGAAGGCGGCTTGTCCCCACGAGACCCCGACGCTGCGGCGCGCGAGGTGCTCGGAGGCATCGAACGTCTCGCTCAGGCCGCTGCGTATACGGTGGTGGTCACCGTCGACGTGTTCGCCGATGGGATGCGCTACGATGAGGGGACCGAGGCATGGAGGCGCGCGCTCGCGCGCGTGAACGCGGGCGTGGCGGCGCTGGCCGACCGCGCAGTCGAAGTGGTATGCGGGATTCCCGTATGGATGAAAGGCGAAGGACCTACAAGGTGAAGATAGCAGAGGCAATCTGCGCGGCGTTCGGAACGTTCTCGCGCATCCCTGTCCCGAAATCGGCCTGGACCGATTTCGGATCAACCCATGCGCTTGCCGCGTTTCCCCTGGTGGGCGTTGCGGAAGGTTTCCTCATGACGGCGTGGGGGCACGTGGCGAACCTGCTCGGCGTGCCCGCGACCATCGTCGCGGCCGTGCTCGTGGCGTTGCCTGTGGCGGTGACGGGAGGCATCCACCTAGACGGGCTCTGCGACACCTCCGATGCGCTTGCAAGTTGGGCCCCGCGCGAGCGAAAGCTCGAGATCATGCACGACCCGCGGGCGGGCGCCTTCGGGGTCATCGGTGTTGTTGTATACCTTATTCTGCAGTTTTCCCTGTTCACCGCGCTGCCGCTTACGGCGGGGGCGTTCCTCGCGCTTCTGTGCTCGCTCGTGTTCTCCCGCGCGCTTTCGGGGCTCGCCGTAGAATGCTGGCCTGCCGCGCGGGCGGACGGCATGGCCGCGGGGCTCTCGCCTGCGAAGAAGCGCGCGGCGATCGTCGTGCCGCTTTGCGCTTTCGCTGCGGCTTCGGCTGCAGGGATGGTCGCGTGCGCTCAGGCCGTCGGCGCCCTTATGGCGGTGGCGGGGCTTTTGGCGCTCGCGTGGTACCGCCATGTTGCCCTGTCCCGCTTCGGCGGGGTGACGGGTGATTTGGCCGGATGGTTTCTGCAATGGGCCGAGCTCGCGATGCTTGCCATGCTGGTGGCGGGGGGCATGCTCCTATGATTCTCGTGGTAGGTGGCGCGCATTCGGGGAAGAGGACCTTCGTGCGCGAAAAGCTCGGGTTCGCGGCGGACGATTTCATCGACGCGGCGCAGCTTGCGGAGGGCGGCGTGCCCGCGGCTTTTGCCGGCCGTGTCGCGTACCGTGCTGAGGAACTCGTACGCGCACTCGACGCTGACCGGGCGCTCGAGCGGCTGATCGGCTTCGACGCAGTGATTCTGCCCTTGGTCGGCTCGGGGGTCGTCCCCATGCGTGCGGAAGACGCCCAATGGCGCGAGCGCGCGGGGCGCCTGGGATGCGCGCTCGCTGCGCGCGCCGACGTCGTCGTGCGCATGACGTGCGGGATTCCCCAGGTCATCAAAGGAAACCTTGCCGATGCGCCTCGAGGTACGCAGGGCGCGGGCGCGCCTTTGGAGGTCGTCTTCGTGCGCCATGGTGCCACGGCGGGCACGGAAGACCATCGCTACAGCGGGGCGGGCACCGACGAGCCCCTGTCGAGCGCGGGCGAGCGCGCTTTGCGCGATCTCGCGTGCGATGGTGACGTGTTCCGTGTTATCACGAGCGGCATGGCCCGCACCGACCAGACGGCGCGCATCCTCTTCCCGAACGCGGAGCTTATGGCGTGCCCCGGTCTGCGCGAGATGGATTTCGGCGACTTCGAGGGGCGAAACGCCGCCGAGCTTAAAGAGGATGCGCGCTACCGCGCCTGGGTAGACTCCTGGTGCGAGACGCGCTGCCCGCATGGCGAGGGCAAGAGCGATTTCACCCGCCGTGTCGTCGCGGCGTTTCGGGAGGCGTGCGAATCGGAGCGCGCTCAGGGGAGTGGGCGCGCCGTCTTCGTCGTTCACGCGGGTACCGTGAAAGCGCTGCTCTCCGAGCTAGCTGTCCCAAAAATGGGATACTTCGACGTGCATACCGAGCCAGGCGGCGCATGGGCCGCCACCTGGGATGGACGCTGCCTTCGCGACGTTCGCCCCGCTTCGGGGGGCGATGCCCAGTGATGACGATTCTTGCCGTCGCCGCCGGGTTCGCGGCCGACCTTGTCTTCGGCGACCCGCGCTGGCTTCCCCATCCCGTCGTCGCCATGGGGCGCGCGATCACGTGGGCCGAAGGCCGCCTGCGGCGCGTATTCCCGCAAACGCCCGCGGGCACGCGCGCCGCAGGGCTTGTGCTCGCCGTGGCGCTTCCGCTTGCGTGTGGGCTTTTGACCTGGGGAATCCTGCATCTTTGCGGTATGGTTCACTCCGGCTTGCGCTTCGTGGCCGAGGCATGGGCGAGCTATCAGATTCTCGCGGCATGCGAGCTGCGCCGCCAGAGCCTGGCCGTGGCCCGCGCGTTCTCGAAGGGCGGCCTTGTCGCGGCGCGCGAAACAGTCGGGCTCATCGTGGGACGCGACACGTCTGTTCTCGACGAGCAGGGCGTCGCGCGCGCCGCTGTGGAAACGGTGGCGGAGAACGCGAGCGACGGCGTCATCGCGCCGCTTTTCTACCTTATGATCGGGGGTGCGCCCTTGGGTATGGCGTACAAGGCGGTGAACACGCTCGACAGCATGGTGGGCTACAAAAACGAGCGCTACATCGACTTCGGCTGCGCCTCGGCGCGCCTCGACGATGCGGTGAACTGGATTCCCTCGCGCTTATCGGCCCTGCTCATGATCGCCGTGTGCCCGATCGTCGGGCTCGACGCGCGCGGGGCGGCGCGCATCTGGCGCCGCGACAGGCGTCGCCATGCGAGCCCGAACGCGGCGCAGACCGAGTCGGCGTGCGCGGGCGCGCTCGGGCTGCGCCTGGCAGGACCCGCGGTGTATTTTGGCAAGCTCGTTGATAAACCGACGATAGGCGACGCGTCCCGTGAAATCGAGTGGGACGACATCGCCCGGGCGACGAGGCTCATGCTCGCCGCGTCCGTATGCGCGCTCGTCGTCTTCGGCGCCGCGCGCGCGGCGGTCGTGCTCGCCGTGGGGGCGATGGCATGAGGGAAGACCACGCCGCGCCCCGGGCTGCCGGGGGAATCCTGCGCGCCCGTACGCATGGGGGCAGCTCGCAATCGCTCGGCATCGCTTGCGAAGGGGGCGTCTCCGACCTCATTGACTTCTCGGTGAACGTGAATCCGGCAGGCCCCTCGCCGCGCGCCGTCGCCGCAGCTTGCAAGGCGCTTTCTCGAATCGACGCCTACCCCGATAGGGAAAGCCTCGCCCTCGTTCGCGCCCTAGCGCGCGCCCA
Organism: uncultured Collinsella sp.; assembly: GCA_959019775.1. Classification (GTDB taxonomy): domain Bacteria; phylum Actinomycetota; class Coriobacteriia; order Coriobacteriales; family Coriobacteriaceae; genus Collinsella. The sequence goes on along the minus strand of CAUEPS010000019.1, from coordinate 24,301 downwards.
GGGCATTCCCGAAGATACTATTGTTTGCGGCGCGGGCGCGTCCGACATCATCTGGCGGCTCGCCGCGGCGGTGCGCCCGAAACGCATCGTCGTGTGCGCGCCGACGTTCTCTGAATATGCGGAGGCGGCATCGTACTACGGCGCATGCGTGCAGGAGTTCCCGCTCTCCGAAGCGGATGACTTCGACGTGCCCGCCTCCTTCGCCCGCGCGATCGAGGGGCCGGGAGACGTGGCGTACCTCTGCAATCCGAACAACCCGACGGGGCGCCTCGTCGACCCCCGCGTGATCGACGAGGCGGCTTGCCGCTGCGAGCAGGTGGGCGCGCTGCTCGTCGTGGACGAGTGCTTCCTCGGATTTGCGCCCGACGCCCGCGAAAGGAGCGTGGCCGCACGCGCCGCGTGTTCGCACCATGTGGCCGTGCTCTCCGCGTTCACCAAGCTCTACGGAATGGCAGGGTTGCGGTTGGGGTATCTGATCAGCGGAAACGCTCAACTCATCGAGGGGATTCGCCGGGCGGGGCAGGCGTGGCCCGTCTCCTCGGTCGCCGAGGCCGCGGGCATCGCCGCCCTGGAAGACGTCGAATACGTCTCGCGCACGCGCGATGTATTGGCGGGCGAGCGAGCGTGGCTTTCCCACGAGCTCTCCTCGCTCGGGCTTTCCGTCGTGCCGTCGGATGCGAACTTCCTTTTAGTCCGCACGCCGGCGAAAGACATCCCCGAGCGCCTGTATAAACAGGGGGTTTTGGTCCGCACGTGCGACTCGTTTTCGGTACTGTCCCGTTTCTGGTGCCGCGTCGCGGTGCGCACGCGCAAAGAGAATGCCCGGCTTGCGATGGCGTTCAGCCGCGCGCTTCGGGCGGAAGGCGCATCGGGCGAAGGCGAACCCGACGAACGGGGCGGCGCTTCTTGCAGCGGCGCTATGGCGGGCGCGGATGGCCGAGGCTCGGCGAAGGAGGTCGATACCCGTGGGTAGGGCGAAGGCCATCATGATCCAGGGCACCATGTCGAACGCGGGGAAGAGCCTGCTTGCGGCGGGGCTGTGCCGTGTGCTTTCGCAGGACGGCCTGCGCGTGGCTCCCTTCAAGAGCCAGAACATGGCGCTCAACAGCGGTGTCACGGCCGATGGGCTCGAGATGGGGCGCGCCCAGATCATGCAGGCCGAGGCGTGCGGCATCGCGCCCGACGCGCGCATGAACCCCATCCTGCTCAAGCCCGAAAGCGGCCACCGAAGCCAGCTCATCGTGGCCGGCAAGGCGCAGGGAGCCTTCGCTGCGAGGGACTACTTCGCGCGAAAGAAGGCGTTCATGCCGCAGATTTTGGAGGCGTTCGATTCGCTCGCGGAGGAAAACGACGTCATCGTCATCGAGGGCGCCGGCAGCCCCGTCGAAATCAACCTTGCCGAAAACGACATCGTCAACATGGGGCTCGCGCGCGCCGTGTCCTCCCCCGTGCTGCTCGCGGGCGACATCGACCCAGGCGGGGTGTTTGCTCAGCTCTACGGCACGGTCGCGCTCTTTGCACCCGAGGATCGCTCGCTTTTGCGGGGGCTTGTGGTGAACAAGTTCCGCGGCGATGTGGAAATCCTGCGCCCGGGTTTGGCCCCGCTCGAGAAGATGTGCGGGGTTCCCGTCGTGGGGGTCGTGCCGTATCTTACGCTCGACCTGGACGACGAGGACTCGCTCGCGCCGCGCCTATCTGCCCGCGAGGCGCGCGGCGTCATCGACGTCGCCGTCGTGCGCCTTCCGCATCTGTCGAACTTCACCGACTTCGACCCGCTTTCGCGCGTGCCCGGCGTGGGCGTGCGCTACGTTTCCTCTACGACCGATCTGGGCCGACCCGACCTGGTGGTGCTCCCCGGCTCGAAGGCCACGGTCGACGACGCGCGCTGGCTTGCGGCTAGCGGCATCGGAGCCTGCGTACGCGCGCTTTCGGGCGCGGGCACGCCGGTGCTCGGCATATGCGGAGGCTACCAGCTTTTGGGAGACGAGCTTTCCGACCCGCACGGCAGGGAAGGCGCTGGCACCGCGCGCGGGCTCGGGCTCATCCCTGCAAGTACGGTGTTCAAGGAGGAAAAGCACCTCGCCCAGTCGGAGCTGCGCATCACGGGCGCCCAAGGCGCGTTCTCGGTGTGGAACGGCATGACGGCGCGCGGGTACGAGATTCACGACGGCGAAACGACCGTCTCCTGCGCCCCTGCGGGCACGATTGGCGGCAACCCAGAAGGCGCGGCCTGCGGAAACGTGTTCGGAACCTATCTCCACGGCCTGTTCGACGAACCGGGGGTGGCGCTCGCCCTCGCGCGCTCTCTCGCGCGCATGCGCGGCCTACCCGAGAGCGTCGTGGGTGCTGCGGGCGCGGCGTCCGCGGCCGATCACCGTGCGCGCGAGTTCGACCGCCTGGCCGACGCCGTGCGCGGGGCGCTCGACATGGAGTATGTCTACCGCATTATCGAGGAGGGCGTATGATCCACGTGTATCATGGCGACGGCAAAGGCAAGACCACGGCGGCGATGGGCCTCGCCCTTCGCATGCTCGCCGCAGGCCGCCGCGTCGTCGTCGTGCAGTTCCTGAAAGACGGCGAAAGCGGGGAGTCGCGCCTGCTCGCCGGGCATTTCGGCGTGCCCGTGTTCGCGGGGAAGGTGTCGGACAAGTTTACCTGGTCGATGACGCCGGAAGAACTTGCCGCTACGTGCGAGCTGCACGATGGGAACCTCGCTTCCGCGCTCGCCGAGCTCGAGGGCGCGCAGGAGGGGCTTCTCGTGCTCGACGAGGCGCTCGACGCGCTTTCGAAGGGGCTTGTCGACGAGGCACTCGTGGACCGCGCGCTCGATATGTCCGCGCGCGGCGTCGAAGTAGCGCTCACCGGGCGCGCGCCTTCCCGCAAGATCGTGGAGAAGGCCGACTACATAACCGAGATGCGGTGCGAGAAACACCCCTACGAGCAGGGGATATGTGCAAGGGAAGGAGTGGAGTACTAGATGGATTCCAAGGAGATGGCGCCCGGCGACATCGAGCGGCGCAGCTTCGAGATCATCACCGAAGAGCTCGGCGGCCGCACGTTCCCGCCGCTCGAAGAACCCGTCGTGAAGCGCGTCATCCACACCACTGCCGACTTCTCGTACGCCGATTCCCTCGTTTTCACTCATGACGCCGCGCACTGTGCGCTCGACGCACTGCGCGCAGGGGCCACGGTGCTCACCGATACGAACATGGCGCTCGCAGGCATAAGCAAGCCTGCGCTCGCGAAGCTCGGCTGCAAGGCCGTGTGCTACATGGCCGACCCTGATGTCGCCGTGGCTGCGCGCGCCGCGGGCACGACTCGCGCCGTTGCGAGCATGGACAAAGCTTGCGGCATCGAGGGTCCGCTCATCGTGGCCGTCGGCAACGCTCCCACAGCACTTCTGCGCCTCGCCGAGCTCATGGACGAGGGGAAGATCGCGCCCGCGCTCGTCGTTGGGGTGCCGGTCGGGTTTGTGAACGTGGTCGAGGCGAAAGAGGAGCTACTCGCGCGACGCGCGCCGGCCATCGTCGCGAGGGGTCGCAAGGGTGGTTCGACCGTGGCGGCCGCCATTATGAACGCGCTGCTCTACCAGATCACGCGCCCAGGCGGCCCGAAGTGACGGCGCCCGCATCTGCGCCGGCGCTGCGCATCTTCGCCGGCACCACCGAGGGCCGCCTTCTGTGCGAATGGGCGAGCGGGGCGGGCATCCCCGCCCGTGCCTACGCGGCAACCGAGTACGGAGGCGAGCTTTTGGGCGAGCTTCCGGGCATCGAGGTGCATGCGAGCAGGCTCGACGAGGCCGACATGGAGCGCGAGCTTTCCGGCGCGCGCGTCGTCGTCGACGCCACGCACCCCTTCGCTACGCTCGCCAGCGGCAACATCCGGGCCGCTTCGCTCGCCGTGGGTGTACGATGCCTGCGCCTTGCGCGTGCGGCCGAGGCGCTGCCCAAAGGCGTCGTGTCGGTCGCGTCGATCGCCTGCGCGGCGCGCTTTCTCTCCGAGAACCCGGGTCGCGCGCTTCTCACGACGGGGAGCAAGGAGCTTGCTCCCTATACGCGCGTCGCCGATTTCTCGGAGCGCTTCTTCGTGCGTGTGCTCCCGCTGCCCGGTGCTATAACGAAGTGCATCGACGCGGGGTTTTCGCCGTCGCACGTCATCGGCATGCAGGGGCCCTTCACCCGCGAGCTCAACGAGGCGATGCTTCGGCAGGTGGGAGCCCAGTGGCTTGTGACCAAGGACTCGGGAACCGTAGGCGGCACGGCCGAGAAGCTTGCCGCCGCGCGCGACGTGGGAGCGCGCTGCATCGTGGTCACCCGTCCCGCCGAGGGAGACGGGGGCCTTTCGCTTCGGGAAGTGGAAGACGCACTCTTACGGGAGTTCGCGCGCTAGGCGCTCGCCGCGCCTGCGCGCCCTCCCGCCCGCGTGGGGGGTGTTCCTGTAGTTCTGTCAAGAGGGATTCGCCCTTTCGATGGGCGTTTTTGGCAATGCTGACGCAGGCCCTGCCGGGCCTGCGATCTCCGCCGGCCGTTAGGCTGCGTATGGAACCTTGCCCCCCCATGATCGCGTAAATCACCTCGAGCCGCTTCCTCGCCACCGCTTTCAGCGCCTTGCCGTGCGGTATGCCCCTGTCGCGGCAGCGCGCGTAATATTCGCCCCATCGGTTGCGGCTGCGCGAAAGGCAGTTGCCAGAGAATACGAGCAGGTTCTTCAGCCTCTTGTTGCCCTGCCGCGACGCGGACACCGACGGTATCGACGTGCCGGACCGCCTGTTGCGCGGCGCGAGCCCGCAGCGCGAGGCGAGCCTGTCGCGGCCCGCGAAGTCGGCTATGTCTATGGATATGACCAGCTCGGATGCCGTGCGCGGCGAGCTCGGGCAGGTACGCGCGCGGCATCCCGGCGAGCTTGGTGCGCGAAAGCGCGAGCGAGCCGATGTTGCGGACCTGGTCGACGACGACCAGCGCGCCCGGATACTGCGCGTAGAGCCCGTCGATGGCGTTCTCCCTGTTGGGAATGGGTGTGTGTAGTCAAATAAGCGTCGACACTTTCGGCAGCAGGTTTTCGACGCTAAACGCAAAGACATGCCGACCGCCTTCGAATGTGCCTAATCTGATAGATGCTTCGGTTTCTACTCAGAAAGGTAGGAAAGGCAATGATCAACATGTCCACCGTCAATTCTATACGCCAGCAGCGCCGCGACGGGTTCAGCATCTCGGATATCGTCAAGATGAACGGCGTATCGCGCGACACCGTCTACAAGTACCTCGCCCAAGACGACTTCTCCCCGAGGCCGCCCGCGAGGAGGAGCGCACCGAGCAAGCTCGACCCGTACAAGCCCGTCATCCGTCAATAGCTCGAGGACGACGCCCGGAACTGGCGCAAGCAGCGACACACCGCCAGGCGCATATGGCGCAGGCTGGTCGACGAGCACGGCGCCGACGTCAGCGAGTCCACCGTCGGCCGCTACGTTGCCGAGCTGAGGAGGCGGGACCGCTCCCAGGGCGAGCGGTTCCTCGACCTGGTGTGGGAGCCCGGCCGGGCCTAGGCCGACTTCGGCGAGGCCGATCTCTACGTTTCCGGCGTCCGCACCCGCCTGAGCTTCTTCGTACTGTCCTTCCCGTACTCCAACGTCGTCGAGCCTGACCTCGGCCACGCGGGCGTGCTCGGCGGGGTCGTCCGGAAGCCCCTCCAGGCCCCAGTCCCGCCATTCCGTCTGCTCGTGTGCCGCGCCGCCGGCTCCTCCGCGCCCGGTCCTCTTCATTTTGCCCGCGCCCCCTTCGGCTCGACGCCTCCGTGGGGAGGCGAACGCGGGGCTGCCCTCGCCGTGCGAGCAGTGCATGCACTCCGCCCGGTCGGGCATCTCGCGGGCGGTCAGCTCGTCCGCCTCCTCCAGCTTGAGCCAAGCATACAGGTTGTCCTTGTTCGGGAAAAGCGGCAGGCTCCTGCAGGCGGCGGGGGCGGACAGGCCGCTCCGGTGGAACTCCCAGAGAATCCCCTCGCGCTCCTCTTTCGTATACATCGGACTCCCTCCTGGACCCAAATTGGGTCCGAGATTTTGTCCGAGGTCCCCAGTTTCCCGATGGGGCGGGTTTCGGAAAGCGTGTTCCGCTCTGAGGGCTCATTCCGGGATGGACTTTCCGAAGCAGCGCCCATTGGGAAGCTGCGGACCGTTTTGAGCATCGATTCTGGGACACGCTTTCCGCTAGGGCGGCGTTGCGGAAACTGCGTCCCGTTCTGAGGCTGCAATCTGGGATGCAGTTTCCGGAACGGCGCCCTTGGGGTAACTGCGTCCCATTTCGACGCTGTAGCCCACCTCGTACGCCTTCCTTGGCAGGCTCTGCAAACAAAAAAAGCCGGTTGGAACGTGAATTCCAACCGGTTGCGAAGCGAGATTATGTTGGGCCGTCTACGAACGTGCGCCCTCGAGGAAGAAGCGGCGGCTAAAGTAGTTGTACCAGGTGACCAGGAACGTGGCGATGGCCTTCATGGCCTGGTAGCCGATGCTCAAAAACGTGACGCCCACAAACATGTACAGGTCGTTGAGACCCAGGCCAATCACCGACAGGATGGTGAAGATCGTGAACTCGCGCTTGCGGCTCATGCCTTCGCGGTGGTCAAACACGTACTTCATGCTGAGCCAGTAGTTGACCACGACGGACGTGATAAACGAGATCGTGGTGCTCATCAAAAAGTCGAGATGGAACAGCTCGACGAGCGCAATGAGCATGCCCCAGTCGATGCCAAAGGAGATAAGACCCACGACAGCGAACTTGAGGAATTGCTTAGTATGAGGTTGTGCCAGTGCCTTGCGCACGTAATCACATCCAATGCGTTGATGAATCGAGCAGAGGATACTTTAGAGCTTTTGCAGGGGAAACGTAAGGGCTTTGCCAAGAACTATACGAACTCGCCAAATATTCAAGAGGTAATCCGCAAACGTTGCAAATCTTACCGTAAACGAGCGAGGCCCACGAACAACACGGTGCTCGACGCGCGTCATCCGTGGGTCCCGTAGTGCAACGAGGGGGCCGAGCTACTTGGTCTCGTCGCCCTCCAGGAAGATCTTTCGGGTCACAAAGTTGTAGACCATAACAAGCGCGGTGGCGTAAATCTTGGCGATATTGGCCTCGAGCCCCAGGCCGGCGTTGAGCGCCAGCACGATACCGTCGTTGAGGGCCAAGCCGATCACGGACAGCACGACAAAGATGATGAACTCGCGGCGGCGGCTCATGCCCTCCTTGTGCGCAAACACGTACTTCATGCTCGCGACGTAGTTAAAGATGAGCGAGACGATAAAGCCGCTGGTATTGGCGATCAGGATATTAAGGCCCAGGCCGTAGTGGAGCAGATTCATGATGCCAAAGTCGATGACCGTGGCGACGACGCCGACGACGCCAAACTTCATGATCTGCGCAAGGAGCTTTTGCATGGTACCTGCCTTAGGGTGGCGCCGGAGCGCCGCGGGGATGACGAACTCAGCAAGTTTAGCCAATCCCCGCAGGCGGGGCTAGGCGCGCTCCTCGATAGCACCGTTTCTATATGCATCGAGCAGTTGGCGTAGGTCCTGGATCTGGCTGCGGATTTTGGCACCCGTATCGGTGTCGCTTACCATGCGGCGGCGGTCGGCCTCGTCAAAGCGGTTGGTCTCGCTCTCGATGTCTACATTGCGGGTAAGTGCTTCGGCAACCGTGGTAAAGGCTTGGTGAGACTTAAGACGACATCCGCGAGAACTGGAGATAAGCGTGTAGCCGGCGATGCCCGTCTTGGGATGGTAGGCGCGGCAGAAGCCGCCATCGATGACCAGCAGCTTGCCCTCGGCGCGGATGGGCTGCTCGCCCTTGGTGGTCTTAACGGGCGTATGGCCATTGATGATGTGACCGGTCGGCGAACATGCCATGGGGGCAACGCCGAACTCGCGCATGATGTCGTCGCAGACCGAGGGCGACTTGGTAAGCGTAAAGTACGGGTCCATCGGCTCGACCCAGGTGCTCTTATCGGCGATATAAGCGCGTTCAAAGGTACGCACCAGGCGCCCGCTGGCGGGTGAGTTAAAGCCGATCCACAGGTACCACATCCAGTCGAGGGCGTCGCGGTCGCCCACGCGCCAGGCGCGGCGGGCGATATGGTCGCAAAAATCGAGATAATCGCGGCCTGCGTGCCAGGTGCCCAGGCAGTTCATGCTGCTAAAGGCACCATCCTCGTTGAGCGGCACGCAGCCATGGAACAGCAGATTGCCGTTGGTGACCTTGTACATCGAGCCGTGGGTGTAGAGGAAATCGATATGGCGATGCAGGTGGTCGGCGGTGACAAACTCGGACACGAGCTTGTCGATGATATGTTGCTCCTGGGGCGTGAGCGTGTAGGGGTCCGTCGGGTCGACGGTGGGGAAGTCGTTGGTCGTGAGCGGCCACACGCTGCCGTCGGCGAGCGTGACCGTGCAGGTGTCGTGGTCGATTTTGTCGAGCAGCAGACGGTCGGCCATGTCGAACTCGGGGTGACGCTGGATAATCTGGCCCTCGAGTTTAAAGAGCAGCACGTTGATGGCCTTGATCAGCGGGCTGATGGACTCGCCGGCGGAATAGGTGGCATCGGCAAAGGCGACGAGCTCGCGCAGCGAGATGCCGTAGTCGTTCTCGAGGATCTCGTAATTGTCGTAGCGCAGGTTGTTGCGCAGCACCGTGGCGATGCAGGCGGGCTCACCGGCCGCAGCGCCCATCCACAGCAGGTCGTGGTTGCCCCACTGGATGTCGAGCGAATGGTAGGTGAGCAGGCGGTCCATAATCTTGGCAGCGCCGCCGCCACGGTCGAAGATATCGCCCACCAGGTGCAGGTGGTCGACGGCCAGGCGCTTGATGAGCGAGGCGAGCGACTCGATAAAGTCGTCGGCGCTGGCGGTCTCCAAGATGGATTCGATAATGCGCTCGTGATAGCGCACACGATAGTTGTTCTCGTCCGGATGCGTGTGCAGCAACTCGTCGATGATGTAGGCGTAATCGCGCGGGATGGCCTTACGCACCTTGGAGCGCGTATAGCGGCTCGAAAGCGAGCGGGCAACCATGATGAGCTGGTCGAGCATTGTCTTGTACCAGGTGGGGGAGTCCTCGCGCCGGCTGCGGACCAGCTCGATCTTCTCGCGCGGGTAGTAGATGAGCGTGCACAACTCGCCCTTTTCGTCAAAGGAGAGCGTGTCGCCAAAGATCTCGTCGACATGTTCGCGCACGACACCCGAGCAGTTGTTGAGGATGTGCATAAAGGCTTCGTACTCGCCGTGCACGTCGCTCATAAAATGCTCGGTGCCTTTGGGCAGGTTGAGAATGGCCGAGAGATTGATGATCTCGGTAAACGCGGATTGTTCGGTGGGAAATTGTCTCGACAGCAGACGCAGATACTTAAAGTCTTGCGGATTGCGATCGAATGCGACCATGAAGCACCTTCCGATATGGTTGGTAAAACTGATAAAACAGCGTCAAGCGTTTACCAGTATGCGCCGGCTTTGTTTCGATTTTGCGCCGGCGGCTGAATTGTCAGCTGAACGGTTTGCTAAATCGATTTAGTTGAGGTTGATGTGTCGGTTAAGTGGAGACGAAGGGGGTGATTTTGCCCATGTTGGCCCATGGCGGGGATGGGGATGTTCATGATAAAGATATTCAATGCAAATGGTTCGAATTGGTAAATAGTGGACGTTTGTATCGTATTTAGGCTTGCTGTGCGATAATTTGCGCAGCAATACTTAAGGAGCCTCATATGAGTGATTTTGTCCTGACCTGTGAATCCGCCGCCGACCGAACCCGTGAGTTCTTTGCGTCGCGCAATATCCCTGTCGTGTGTTTTCATTACGAGATCGACGATGTTGTCTATACGGACGATCTGTATCAGTCGATTACGCCGGACGAGTTTTTTGCCCAGATTGCCGCGGGCGCCATGCCCAAGACGTCTCAGGTGAGCGTGGGTGAGTACGAGGAGTTTTGGGAGCCGTTTGTTGCCGAAGGTAAAGACGTGCTGCACCTGGCGTTGTCGTCGGGTATTTCGGGCACGTATGGATCGGCCTGCGTTGCGGCACAGATGCTCGCGGATCGCTATCCTCAGGGCGGCAAGGTGCGCGTTATCGATTCGTTGGCGGCGTCTTCGGGCTTTGGCCTATTGCTGGAATATGCCGCCGACGTGCGCGATAGCGGCGCTTCGCTCGACGAGACGGCCGCTTGGATTGAGGAGCATAAACTCAACCTGCACCACTGATTCTTCTCGACCGATCTGTCGAGCTACCTGCGCGGCGGTCGCATTTCGGCCGCGAGCGCGATTATCGGCACAGCGCTTAAGATTTGCCCACTTATGACGGTCGATTGCGAAGGTGGGCTGTCGCCACGTGAGAAGATTCGCACCAAGAAGCGCGCGATTTCCGAGATGGCTAAGACCATGATGGCACACGTGCAGGACGGTGCGGATTATTCGGGTAAGTGCGTCTTGTCCCATTCGGCGTGCCGCGAGGACGCTGAGGCCGTTGCGGCGCTGATTGAGGAACAAGTTCCGCAGCTCAAAGGCAAGATTGAGATCAACAATATCGGTGCTCTGATCGGTTCGCACACCGGACCTGGCACGGTGGCGCTCTTCTTTATGGGCGACAAGCGCGTGGATTAACTTGACCCATCACGTCGCGCACGATTGCTCAAACGAAAAAGGCCCGTCCCGTTGTTTGTGGGGCGGGCCTTGCTGTTGCGGCTAGCGTTTCTTGCCGCGGAAGAAGAAGCCATGCAGTGACGGCTTGAGTCCACGGTTGGCGCGACGCTCCTCGATATGATCGTGGATCGAAGCGACGCGTTCGATAACCTCGTCGGGAATCGGCACGTCGGGATTCATGTTCTCGACCTGACTGACCTCGGCGGCGGCAACCTGGTCGATAATGGGCACATCGTCGCGCGAGATGACGGGCGTGGCGTCTTCCTTCATCTTGCGGTAGCGCTGCATCATGTCGGTCTGTAGCTGCTGGGCCGAAGGCGGCGTCCAGATGATGGCGTTGGCACCGGCGGCGATGGTCTCGCGGATGCTCTCGGGCGTCTTGCCGCCCGGCGCGATGAGCGGCAGGTTGGGATAGTGCTCGCGCAGTTCACGTAGGACTTGGGGCGTGTTTTTGCCGGCGGCGATGTTGAGAATCTTGGCTCCGGCGCGCACTTTGGCATGCGCATCATCGTCGCAACGTACGACCGTGGCGATGACGGGGATGTCGGCGATGTTGGTGATGTGCTCGACCATCTCGGCAGTGGCTGGGGAGTTGACCACGCAGCCCGCCGCGCCCTGCATCTCGGAGACGGCTGCCATCTGTACGGAGCGCTTACCGGTCGTAGTTCCGCCACCCACGCCTACAAAGACTGGGCACTCGGCGACGGTCAACAGCGCCTGCGTAATGGCAGGCTGTGGCGTGAAGGGGTATACGGCAAAGACGGCATCGGCGTTGGAGTTGCGGATGACCGCCACGTCGGTGGTGTAGATAAGCGACTTGATGCGACGACCGAAGAGCGTAAAGCCGCTGGCCTCCTCGATCTCGTCGGGCATGCGGAGGGCCGCCTTGCGCAGGCGCCCGTCGATGGGCAGCGGCTCCATGGGGAGCAGTCCGTTGGGGGTCACGGCTACCTGGGGCTCGGTGAACTCGTCTGCAAGCTCGACCTCGGAAAAATCGACCGAGGCGACGATGTCCTCGTGAACCTCGGCAGGAACATCGATGGGGGCCTGGTCGTTAGTCGCGGCAGGCGCGTCGAAGGAGCTGGTGCCGACAAAGGCGTCGACGCGCTCGTTTAGATCGTTGAGGGTATCCATGGATCCTCGATTCTATGCGATGGTGGCCGGCAGGGTGCTGGCAGCGTTGTGCTTGCTAAATCGTTTGACGAGTTGATTTTTCCCCGCCGCGCCATCCGTTAGACCGAAGGGCCGGCGAACGTGAAGGAGCTGTGGTGGCGGGTATTGAGGTGCTATCTTGAATGTCCCGTTTAAAAGAGAGGTGACGCGGAATGGAATTCACAGCAATGTTGGGCTCGATTGGCCTGTGTGTGGGCGCAATCGTAGCCGCCGCGGTCATCTACTTTGTGGTTACGGCCTTTAAGGGCAAAAGAGCCGAGCGCAAGGAACGCGAGGCACTTAAGCAGCACCGTGACCAGCAGGACAAGCGCGCACGGAGATAGTTTGTTGAGTTTTGAATCCGTGCGCTAGCTGCGTTTTCGGATCAGGGCGATATAGAAGCCCTCAAAGTCGCGGCTGGGCGGAATGGTCAGCGTGCCGGGCATTCCGTTGGCGACGGACGAGACGTGGCCGGCGGCGATGGCCTCGGTGAGGGCGTTGCTCTCGACGCGCGGCTCTTCGCCGGTATCCTGGGCGCGACGTGCTTCGCTTTCGCTTGGCGTGCCGTCGAGGGGGATGAGCTCGCAGTCCATGTGCTTGTCGAGGGCCTCTTGCAGGGCATCCTCGTTTTCCTGCGGCAAGATCGAACACGTCGAATAGACGAGCGTGCCGCCCGGTTTGAGGGCCCCCATGGCGCGGTCCAGAAGTGCTCGCTGCGAGCGGGCACACTTGCCGAGCAGTTGCTCGGTGAGACCGCGAAGACTCTTCTCGTTGCCGCTGATGACGGTGCCCGTGCCGGTGCAGGGAGCGTCGAGCAGGATGCGGTCAAAGCGGAAGAACTCGTCGAGCTCGCGTGCGTCGATGCGCATGACGGGCACGTTTTTTGCGCCTTGGCGGTGGAGGTTGGCTTCGAGCTTCTCGGCGCGGGGAATGCTCATTTCGCAGGCCGTGAGGTGCGCCTGGCCCTGGGTGAGGGCGGCGATCTGCGTCGTCTTGCCACCGGGGGCTGCGCACATGTCCAGGATGTCCTCGCCAGCCTGAGCGCCCAAGACCAACGGCGGCATCATAGACGACAGGCTTTGCAAGTAGATCTTGCCGTCGCGGTAGATGTCGAGGTCCCACAGGTCGGAAACCTGGGTCTCGGGCAGGATGAAGGCGTCCGAATACCAGGTAACGGTTTGGTGCGCGATGCCGGCTTCGTCGAGTGCGGCGGCGATGTCCTCGGCGGTCGTCTTGAGCGTGTTGGCGCGCAGCGTGACTGGGCGTGTAGCCGCGGCACCAAAGCCTTCGATCATGAGCTCGGCATCGGCGGGTGCATAGGCGCCGGCGACCGTGTCGACCATAAAGTGCGGCAGGTCGGCGGCGCAGGGAAGGGCGGCAAACTGGTCGGAAAGCTCGGTAGCAGCAAACTGCCTGAGCTTGAGCTCGGCCTTGACCTGCTTTTTCTGCTTACGACGACGCGGCTTGGACATCCGTCTTTCCTTCCACCTAAATGATTATTCTGGGACGGGGATTAAAAAATCATTTAATCCCCGTCCCAGAAAGACTGTACTGTGGCGCCCGGGAATGATTTTTTAATCCCCGTCCCAGAATAATCATTCCCGGGCGCGTTGCGGTTGCCTAGTACTGGCTCTCGTGCTTGCTAAAGAAGTCGAAGCGCGGGGGCAGCGGCTTCACACGGTGCTCGCCGGGCTTCTCGCCCAGGCTCTCCACAAACTCGTCCGTGGAGGCAAAGATGTTATCCCAGCTAAAGAAGGCGACCGGATCGACGTCGAAGTACTCGCAGATGAGCTCGCAGCCGGCCGGAACGATGCCGTGCATCAGGACGGTCGCCACACGCAGCTCGGTAAAGGCGTCGACCAGGGCCTGCTTCATGGCGGAGTTGGCTGGCTCGCCCTCGAGCTTGTTGGCGGCCTTGGAGGCATCGCTCCAGCGCTTGTTGGCGGCACGCAGGTAGTCGTCGCACACGGCGAGCGCACGGTGCGTCTCGAACTTGTACATGGCCTGCTCAAAGGCAAGGGCGGCCTGATCGGCAGCCTCGACCACGGCAGCAGAGGCGGCGCCGGCCGGAATGCAACCGTTGCGATAGGGGCTCTCGTCGCCCTCCTTGACGGCGACGCCGTAGAAGCAGCTGCGGGCCAGGCGGTTGAAGACGCCGGTCAGCAGCGCACTCTCCTTAAGGGCCGGATCGATGACGCGCTTGTCGTCGCAGGCGCGCACCTCGTTGCCGTCCTTGTCCTTGCCGGTCACGCGCGTGTCGTATGCCTTGGGGCTAAAGCTCACCGGCTTCTCGGACAGGCCGAGCGACAGCCAATGCGCACGCATCTGCTCGCAGGTGTAGTGGTTGAGCAGGTCGTCTGCCGGCGGGGGAGGCGTCTGCGAGGACGAGCTGGCCTTTTTGCCCATGTAGAGCAGGTGGTAGCAGGCGCTGACGGTGCTCTGCGTGAGGTTCCAACCCAGGGCCTCCCACATGGCGGTCTGTGCGATGCAGTAGAAGTAGATGTTGTCCTGGCCGATGAACTGGTAGATCTGTGCGTCATCTGAGCACCACCAGTCGCGCCAGTCGAGCGAGCTGTGCTGGTAGGTGGGCGCGGGGACCTGCGTGGAATCGGCGGCGGGCTCGCCCATGAGGGCGGCATCCTGGGCGGCGACGCCCTCGGTCACGCCGGCGGCCTTGGCATCGCGTGCGAGCACGGTGCGGGTGTAGCTGATGGGCGCCCACAGGCTCTCGGGCCAGCACCAGCAGGTGACGTCGTTCACGCCGTCGACCTCGGGCACCGGAACGCCCCAGTCGATGTTACCGGTGATGCGGAAGGGCACGAGCGCCTTGCCGCTGCGGAAGCGTACGCCGCCGTTGGCGAGCACCGCGTGGGCGTCGTCGCGCTCCTTCCAGCTGGGGAAGGTGACGGTGAAGCTGCTCTTGTTGCCCTCGGGCTCCAGTACGGTGTGCTCGGGGAGCTGGTCCTCGACGGCGTCGAAGGCCTCGCGGAACTTGTTCTGAATGTAGAGCTGTGCCGGCAGCAGCCACTCTTCCATGGTCTTGGAGACCACGGAGCGAACCTGCGGGTTCTGGGCGAGCTTGGCGGTGTAGGTCTTCATAAAGTCAAGGTAGGCCGGCAGGTCAAAGTAGAGGTTGTCGACCGGGCGCAGCTCGGGCACCTCGCCGGTGAGCTGGCTCTTGGGCGCGATGAGCTCCTCGGGCTCAAACTGGTGACCTAGGTCGCACTCGTCGGCATAGGCCTTCTCGGACTTGCAGCCCTGGATGGGGCAGCGGCCGATCACCTGGCGGCCGTTGAGGAACGTGCCGGCCTTGGCGTCGTAAAACTGCAGCGTGGAGCGCTTGGAGATGGTGCCCTGCTCGTGCAGGCGCTCGATAATCTCGGCGGTAACCTCGTTGTGGATCTGCGCCGCCGGCTCAAGGCCCGAGCCGCCGTAGATATCGCAGCTGATGTTGTAGTTGTTGAGGGTCGCTGCTTGGCGGGAGTGGTTGGACTCGACGTACTCGCTAATGGACTTGTCGTAGCCCTCGTTCTCCTTAAGCTTGCGGTAGCTCTCCATGATGGGCGAGCCGTAGCAGTCGGTGCCCGAGGTGAAGATGACGTTCTCGCGGCCCAGGCGGTCGCGCAGGAAACGGGCGAAGAAGTCGGCCGGGACAAAGACGCCGCCGACGTGGCCAAAGTGCAGGCCCTTGTTGCCGTAGGGCTCGCCGGCGGTAACGATGGCGCGGCGCGGCCAGCTGGGACGGTCGTTCATGGAGTATTTGGATGCCATGGGACTCCTTCGCATATGGTGAGAGCGCGGCCGGGCGCGGGGCTCGGCGGCGCAGTGGTCAATTCGTGCATATCGTTCGACATTATCGCACATGCGGACGGGTACGTGGCAGGGGCGCTATCCTAAGATGCTATGAATGAGATTTCCAACATACATGCGTTTGAGGACGAGGATTTTCTGCACGCTTGCTTCGTGTGGGGGATGGTCGTGCTTGGCGCATTTGCTGTGTGCCTGGTGCCGGTGTTTATGCTGCTGGGCGGGCCTGCAGACTTGGATGCTGCTGATACGGGCGGCTGGACGGCAGTCGTGGGCTGGATAGTCGGCTTGGCGGTCGTTTCTGCTGCGTCGTTTGGTGTCCATGAGCTGGTGCATTCGGTGCTATTTAAAGTGCTGGCGCCCGCCGGCGCTCGGGTGACCTTTGGGGCAAATCTCGAAACCTGCATGATTTACGCCTGCGCCGAGGGCGTTGTGTATTCGCGCCGGCGGTACATGGCGGTTTGCCTGGCGCCGACGGTTGCCTTGACGACGGCGTTTGCCCTGGGGTTTGCGTTCTCGGGCTATCCGCTGCTGTGCTACCTGGCGGCCGGCTTGCATTTGTCGGGTTGCGTGGGCGATTGGTATTACGTGCGGACCATTCTGCGCGACCGTCGCATTGTCGCTTGCGAGGACACATCCTTTGGCGTGCGCTTTTTCGCAAGGTAGTCTTTTTGGGATGATTTTTTTGGGACGGGGATTAAAAAATCATTGTGGGAGAGGAGATGTCCATGAGGCCGTTGTTGTTGCACGCCTGCTGTGCGCCGTGCTCGCTTGAGCCGGTTCGTCTGCTGCGCGAGGAGGGGTTTGAGCCCACGATTTGCTGGACCAACCCCAATATTCAACCGCACGATGAATGGCAGCGGCGCTTGGACGAGCTGCGCCGGTGGTGTGCCGATGGCGACATCGAGCTTATCGAGGCGGGGGAGGACCGTGAGCGCTGGGAGGCCGGTGTGGCCCCGTTGGGCGCCGATCGATCCCGCCGCTGTCGTGCGTGCTATGCCCTGCGTCTGGCCGAGGCATGCCGTGTGGCCCAGGAGCACGGGTTTGAATATGTGGGCACGACGCTCGCCGTCTCGCCGTATCAGCTGTTCGAGACCTGCAATGATGTGCTGGAGCGCTTGGCAGCGGTACATGGGCTCACCCCGGTCATTCGCGATTTTCGCCCGTATTATCCCGAGGCCACGCGTCGTTCGCGCGAGCTGGGCATGTATCGGCAGAATTACTGCGGCTGCCGTTTCTCGGCCGTCGAAGCAGCCATGGACCGCGCCCGCATTCGCGACGAGCGCAAGGCTGCCAAAAAGTAGTTCATTTGGGACGTCAGCCTGCTAGGATGTAGAGCGGACTTTAGCTATATAAGGAGTATCCGACGTGTCTATGCGTACCGATGATTTTGACTATAACCTTCCTGAGGAACTGATTGCCCAGGCTCCTGCCGAGCCGCGCGACTCCTGCCGCCTGCTGGTGGTGGATCGCAAGGGCTCCCAGGCGGGAACGCCGTTGGAGCACGGCGGTACCGTTGAGCACCGCATCTTCCGCGACATCATCGACTATATCGAGCCGGGCGACGTGCTCGTCATCAACAAGACGCGCGTGATGCCGGCCCGCCTGATAGGTCGCAAGGCCGGCTCGGGCGGCGTGGTCGAGACCCTGCTGCTCAAGCGCCGTGAGGACGTTGACCCGCTGGGTCACGTTTGGGAGTGCCTGGTCAAGCCGGGCAAGCGCCTGAAGCCCGGCGCTCAGATTGAGTATCGCGCCGGTGGCGCCCATGCGCCCGAGGGGGCTCCCGTGGTGCTGACGGCCGAGGTCATCGACTTTGTCACCGATAGCCGCGGCGGCCGCCTGGTGCGCTTTGAGCCGGCCGGTTGCAATGCCACCGGCGACCCGCGCACGCTCGACGAGGCCATCCATGCTGCCGGCCACGTGCCGCTGCCGCCCTACATTACCGATTACGAGGGCGATCCCGAGAAGTACCAGACCGTCTACGCCATGAAGGAGGAGCACTCGGCTGCCGCTCCCACGGCGGGTCTGCACTTTACGCCCGAGCTTATGGCCGCTATCGAGGCCAAGGGTGCGAAATTTGCCGCCGTCGAGCTCGAGGTGGGCATCGATACCTTCCGTCTGGTGGAGGAGGACGATCCCACGCAGCACGTGATGCACACTGAGCGCTACCACGTGTCGCAAGAAGTTGTCGACGCCGTGCATAAGGCGAAGGCCGAGGGCCATCGTGTGATCGCTGTCGGTACCACGGCGGTGCGCTCGCTCGAGAGCGCCTTTGATGCGGGGGCGCCGGTGTCCGATCCGGCTGTGACGGCGCGCTATTTTGAGGGCCGCGAGGACGGGGCCGATACGCTCGGCCGCGGCGACATCGTGGTGCGCGAGAACGCTACGACGCAGCTCTACCTCATGCCCGGCTCGACCTATCACGTGGTCGACGCGCTGATTACGAACTTCCACGTGCCGCGCTCCACGCTCATGATGCTCGTGAGTGCGCTTGCCACCCGCGACCAGATTATGGATGCCTACGCTGCCGCCATCGAGGAGAGCTACCGCTTCTTCAGCTTTGGTGACGCAATGCTCATTTGTTAGTTACGCGGTTCTGCGAACCGCGTAACGGCTCGACGCTGCAAACGCCCCTAAGCGGCAATCTGACGTTCAATCGTCGGGCATGACCAGAAGGTCAATGCCCTCCTCTTTCACGTCACCTTGCTCGCTTAGGGGCGTTTTCGCTGACTTCGCCAAAACATTGGCGTTGCCGTGGTTCACTTGGCACTTGGTGGTAGTCATTGGGGACGTTCTTAAATGACTAGTCAAAGGGGACACTCTTGCGGCGCTTGGCACTTGACTAGTCGTTGGGGACGTTCTTGTTCGACTAGTCGTTTAAGAACGTCCCCAACGACTACCTTGCATCAATCTAGATAAGTTGCGGTGAGATAGTTCTTGAATTGGCCTTTTTGAAGGCTAAATAGGAACTATCTCACCGCAACTGCGTTGGGGCGTTTTTTGGCAACCGGCTTACTTGCTCATGAACAGCCAGATTGCGATGATCGCCAGGATTGCGGCGATGATGCAGGCGATGGCTCCGGTGAATTTGATGCGTGAGTCGCGGGTTCGCTTGCGCACGTCGTCTTCGGCGGCTTCGAGTTGGGCAACTTCGCGCTCGGTCTCGGTATGCTCGGCCTTGTCGCGTGCCAAGGACCCGGCGAGCGATTCGGTGATCTCGGGATGGTCGTGCACCTCGGTCGCCTGCTCGATAATCGACTGCGCATGCGCGGCATCTGCCCGGGCGTTTGCGATGGCCTGCTCTTGCTCGCGGCGTGCCTTGTCCTGTGTGGCGATCTTTTCGCGCAGCTCGCGCTGGCGCGTCGCGGCGGCAGTTTTTGCGGACTGCAACTCGTCGCGCGCGGCATCTGCCTCAGCCGTTACGGCCTGGTGCGCGCGTTTAGCGTCGGCGATGGGGGCCTGTGCCTGCTCGACGGCCTGCTCGGCGGCGGCGAGTGAATGCTCAAGATCGGCGGTCACGCGCGGAATATCTTCCTCGGCCTTGCGGAGGGCGTCGGCAGCGTCGGAGATTTGCATAGACAACTCGCTGGTGCGCACGGTGTAATTGGCGGGATTTGCCGAAGGGTTGCGCTGCAGCTCGGCATACTCGCGACGCAAGGTCTCGAGCTGTGCGCGCGTAGCATCGGCAGTTTGTCGTGCGGCGGCGATACCGGCATCGCGCTCGGCCTTCACTTTGTCGCGGATGCGCTTGGAATCCTCAAGGCGACGAACGAGGCGGTTGCCGGTCTCGCGCGAGCTCGCCTCGCGGGCTTCCACGGCGTCGAGTGCAGCCTTCAGGCGGAGCTCGGTCGCATCGTCCTCTGCCTTCATTTGCTCGAGTTGGCCCTTGAGCTCCGTCGCTTTGGCGGCATGGGCATCACGGTTAATTTCAGCTGCCGCAGCGGTCTTCTGTGCCGTGGCGATTGCCTGGCGCTGGTCGGCGATGATCTGATCGTAGCGGCCTGCGATATCCCGGCGCGTCTCGAGCTCCTCTGCCTGGTCGGCGATGCGCTGCTCAAGCTCGGCTAAATGGGCGCGGGCATCGGCGAGTGCCTTCTTGGCGGCGTTCATCTCGCGCATGGCCGACGCGCCCTGGGCGATAAAAGTGCCCACGGCGTTAGCGGTGTTCGAGACGGCGCTCCCCAGGTCGAGGCTCGTGGCGGGAGCATGCGGGGTGGTCGGGTGCGCGGCCTCGGCGGCATTCGTGTCGGCAGTCTGCGGCGCGGCGATATTGCCGGTGCCGCCTTCGATCACGGAAAAGCCCGCTGCGTGCGGGTCGACCGCATCGGCGCCGATCGTGGGGTGCTCGAGTTGCAGGAACGAGGGCATGGTGCTGCCCTGGTCGGCAACCGGGGTCTCGCCGGGCACAAACGTCGAGGCAGCCTCGGCGGCTTCCTCCTCCTCGGCGTCGACATCGGCATCGGCGACAGCGTCCTTCATCGCTTTGACGGCATCCATCATGGAGTCCATGACGGCGTCGAGCTCTTCTTCCGAAGACACCTCGATGGGGCCCGCTACTTGCGGAGCGTTCTCGGCCTTGGGCTCAGTGTCGCTCGGGTCCGGCTGCTCTAGCTGCTCTTCTTTGTCTTGCCCTGCGGCGACATTTGCGTCTGCGGCCTCGTCTGCGGCGGCAGGAGCCTCCCCGACAGCGGCATCAATGCCGCCATCGCTGCTGGTAGAAGTATCGCAGTCGTCAATGGTGTCTGCGGAATCATCAATATGCTGTTGAGTCTGGGGGTCCAGCTCGTCTGTCATAGGCATGTGCTCCTCATCGTTGTTTGTCACCCTATGATAAAGTCTCGCGCCGACATCCCGCGCGCCGCAGCAAAGTTTCAAAACGTGTTCGATGGCTCGCGTCGATAGCAAAAATTCGGCCGCTTTATCCAGTTTGTACTTGACAATCCCTTCGCCGAAAGACGTTATGCCGTTCGCCTGCCGAGGCCTTTTCTTTTCACTTGAAGAAGCTAAAGTTGCATTTCAGCTTTTGGCGCGTTTATTTTGGATGCGCGCAGTCGGCGGGCGTGCCCGTCGCGATTTTGAAAGGACTTCGTATGGGACTTTTCACTGGTAAGACCGTGATCGTCACCGGCGGCGGCAAGGCCACGCTTAAGGACGGCTCTGCTGGCTCCATCGGCTACGGTATCGATATCGCTTTTGCCAAGGAGGGCGCGAACCTCGTCATCACCGGTCGTAACGTTGCTAAACTCGAGGCTGCCAAGGAGTCTCTCGAGGCTGAGTACGGCGTCAAAGTTCTGCCTGTTCAGGCCGATGTCTCGGCTGGTCAGGACAACGAGGCCGTCGTGCAGAACGTTATCGACAAGGCGATTGAGGAGTTCGGCCGCATCGACGCCGTCGTCAACAACGCCCAGGCCAGCGCCTCGGGTGTGACCATCGCCGACCACACTATGGACCAGTTTAATCTGGCCATTTACTCTGGCCTGTATGCCACCTACCTGTACATGCAGAAGGCCTATCCGCACCTGAAGGAGACCAAGGGTTCCGTGGTCAACTTTGCTTCGGGCGCCGGTCTGTTTGGCAACTATGGCCAGTGCAGCTATGCTGCCGCCAAGGAGGGCATCCGCGGCTTGACTCGCGTTGCCGCCAACGAGTGGGGCAAGGACGGCATCAACGTCAACATCGTGTGCCCGCTTGCCTGGACTGCTGCGCTCGAGAACTTCCAGGACGCCTATCCCGAGGCGTTCAAGGCCAACGTTCACATGCCGCCGGCGGGCCACTACGGCGACGTCGAGAAGGAAATCGGCCGCGTGGTCGTTCAGCTTTGCGGCCCCGACTTTAAGTATATGAACGGCGAGACCGTCACCCTCGAGGGTGGCATGGGCCAGCGGCCTTAGGGGTTACGCGGTTTTGCCAAACGCCGTAACGGGCCGACGCTGCGCGGTCACCAGAGCGACAATTTGTCATTCAAAGAGGGCGGCATGACCAGAAGGTCTATGCCGCCCTCTTTTCATGCCAACTTGTTCGCTCTGGCGACCGCTCGCTGACGTTGCCAGAGCATCGGCGTTGCCTTTATTGATGTAGTCGTTGGGGACGTTCTTAAATGACTAGTCACAAGGGACACTCTTGCCGGCACCTGGGGACAGTCCCTGAGTGCCGGCAGATTGGGACATTCCTTTGCAAGATGGCGCTGAAGACTGTCCCCGACGGCTAGTCGTTTAAGAACGTCCCCAATGACTATGACTCCTTTGCGCCAGTTTCTGTCGAGTCGGTGCTTCTTGCGGGTTGCCCGTATAATGGTCTGCGTATGAACCGCAACCAAGGAGTTCCAGTTTATGGACCAGACCCTTTTTAAATTCGACCTGATTACCGAGGATCCGACGACGCACGCGCGCGCCGGCGTGCTGCACACCCCGCACGGCGACATCGAGACGCCGATCTTTATGCCCGTGGGCACCAAGGCAAACGTCAAGGGCATCCCCACCGAGACCGTTAAGCAGCTCGGTGCGCAGATCGTGCTCGCCAACACCTACCACCTGTCCATGCGCCCCGGCGAGGACACCATCGCTGAACTGGGCGGACTGCA
The DNA here is from genome assembly GCA_959019775.1 of uncultured Collinsella sp. Lineage (GTDB taxonomy): Bacteria > Actinomycetota > Coriobacteriia > Coriobacteriales > Coriobacteriaceae > Collinsella. The sequence goes on along the minus strand of CAUEPS010000019.1, from coordinate 2,091 downwards.
CAAATTTATGAACTGGCACGGCCCCATCCTCACCGATTCGGGCGGTTTCCAGGTCTTCAGCCACAACGACGCCGTCAAGCTCACCGACGAGGGCGTGCGCTTTATCGTCAACGACTACGACGGCCGCCACGTGTTCTGGACGCCCGAGGACAACATGGAAATCGCCATGAAGCTCGGCTCCGACATCTGCATGCAGCTCGACCAGTGCCCCGGCTATCCTGCCACACGCGCCTACGTCGAGCGCGCCGTGGAGCTGTCGAGCATGTGGGCCGAGCGCTGCTACAAGGCTCACACCCGCGATGACCAGGCACTCTTTGGCATCGTCCAGGGCGGCATGCATCTGGACCTGCGCCTGCGCTCGCTGCGCCACCTGGAGGAGTGCGGCGACTTCCCCGGCTATGGCATCGGCGGCTACTCGGTGGGCGAGGACCACGAGACCATGTTCGAGACGCTGGCGCCGCTGGTTTCCGAGTACATGCCTAAGCACAAGCCGCGCTACCTCATGGGCGTCGGCAACCCTACCACGCTCGTGCGCGGCGTTGGCGTGGGCATCGACATGTTCGACTGCGTGCTGCCGACGCGCACCGGCCGCATGGGTACGGCGTTCTCCAGTGAGGGTCGCCTTAACTTCCGCAACGCGCGCTTTGCGCACGACGACGGCCCCATCGACCCCATCTGCACCTGCCCGGTGTGCACGGGCGGCTACAGCCGCGCGCTCATCCGCCACATGGTCACGCAGAAGGAGATGCTCGGCGGTATTCTGCTGTCGATGCACAATATCTACTACCTGCTCAACCTTATGCAGCGTGCCCGCCAGGCCATTATTGAGGGCCGCTACGGCGCGTTTGTGAGCGACTGGATGAACAGCCCTGCGGCGGTGGATTACTAAGAGCGGCGTGGGCGCTTGCAGAGCGCGGGCAACGGCAGGGGCGAGCGCCGGCCGGTCATCGCGTTCGCTAAGACCGTCTGCGCGACCGCTGACCGATAGCTTGCAAGCACTTGATGCATCGTGGGTACCATACCGAATAGTTGATGTTCGGACGGGTGTTTGGCGCATGGCGTCGACCCCGCCCGTTTTCTTTTTCTCGATAGGGGTACCCATGATTAAGAACGAGAATGTTGAGGGCGAGCCGGCCTACGACGAGACGTACCGCCGCGGCCCCGTGGTCATGCGCGGCCCCATGATTCCTAAGGACAATACGTACGCCAACCTGCTGGCGCCCGAGGAGTCGACCGACTGGCTGCATGCTGATCCGTGGCGTGTGCTGCGCATTCAGGCAGAGTTTGTCGACGGCTTTGGCGCGCTTGCCGAGCTCGGGCCCGCGGTGACCATCTTCGGCAGCGCCCGCACGCCCAAGACCGATCCGCTCTACAAGGCGGCGCGTACCGTCGGGCGCAAGATTGCGCAACGTGGCGTGGCGGTCATCACCGGTGGCGGCCCCGGCATCATGGAAGCGGCTAACAGAGGAGCGGCGAGTGTCAACGGCAAGTCAGTTGGCCTGGGCATTGAATTGCCACACGAGCATGGGCTCAACAAATACGTGAACCTCGGCATGGACTTCCGCTACTTCTTTGTGCGCAAGACCATGTTCGTCAAATACAGCTCGGGCGCCATCGTGTTTCCCGGAGGTTTTGGTACGCTCGACGAGATGTTCGAGGTGCTCACGCTGGTGCAGACGCACAAGGTCAAGCGCATGCCGCTCGTGCTGGTAGGCAGCGAGTACTGGCAGGGCCTGTTCGACTGGCCCAACGGCCCGGTGATGGATGCCGGCATGATCAGCCCGCTCGATCCAGACCTCGTCCACATCACCGACGACCTCAACGAGGCCGTCGACATTGCCCTAAGCGGGTTGATGTAGGGTAGGCAAAATGGGACGGGCTAAAAAGACCGGTGCGTAACGTTGCATACCACTCTTTTTAGCCCCGTCCCAAATGAACTGCTTCTAAGTTGCGGTGGAATAGGGATTGATTTGCGGCTGATGAGCCAAAAACAGTCCCTATTCCACCGCAAGTGGTAAAGGTGCCCCTAGTGGATGGGCTGGTAGCGGGGGCAGTAGCTGATGGCGATGGCGTCGACGCCTACGTGGGTGG
>CAUEPS010000018.1 GCA_959019775.1 uncultured Collinsella sp. | reverse complement strand
AACCCGCGACCCCAACCTTGGCAAGGTTGTGCTCTACCAACTGAGCCATGTCCGCATATGTAAAACAAAACGGGCGCCGGAGCGCCCGGATGTTGCCTGGAGGCGAAGCCCGGATTCGAACCGGGGGTAAAGGCTTTGCAGGCCTCTGCCTTACCACTTGGCCACTTCGCCGAAAAAGGACCGCTTGAGACGGTCCGGAAATGCAATGGAGCGGACAACGGGGCTCGAACCCGCGACCCCAACCTTGGCAAGGTTGTGCTCTACCAACTGAGCCATGTCCGCTTGCGGGTTATTAATTTACGCGAGTTGTCCTAAAGACGCAAGTACTTTTTTCAAAAAAGTTGCTCGAAGCAAGTTCATGCAGGTAAATAATGCCAAGCCAAGACCCTAAGCGCACGATTCCAATGCCGAGCTATACAGCTTCACCATCCGAACACGTGTGCCGGCGCCATCCGTACGACGGGCAACTTCCACATTATCGACGAGCATACGCATAAGCTTGATACCGCGTCCGCGTTCCTCGGATGCCACCGGCTCGCTCGCCCCATCGATAGAATAGCCTACGCCACGATCAAGCACCTCGAGCACAACACGGTCCCCATAGGCCTGAACCGTCAGGATGCAGCCAACACCGCCCGCATGGTCATATGCGTTACCCAATGCCTCCCCCAACGCCAATGCGACGTCATAGCGTTCATCACGCCTCAGGGGAAGTGATTCGAGGAGCTCGACCACACGGTGCCGATAATACGGGAGATTCTCGATGCCTCGCCGCACTTCGACGCTCTTGCTCCATCGCGGCAACTCCCCCACCGGAATGGCGGGAATCGACTCACGCGCCGGGCCCGCAACATGAAGGATGTCGACAAGTCGGGCAATTTCCAAAAAGCGAACGACCTCATCGGAGGCGTTAACGAGCGAAAGCAGTCCCTCATGCCTCATAAGCTCTCTAGCACGTGTAAGCAAAAACGCCAAACCCGTCGAGTCGATAAAACCCACGGTCTGGCAATTGATGACAACACGTCGCACGCCCCGGTCTATCAAATTATCCAACCGTCGGCGCAGTGCGGGCACCGAGGCGATGTCGATATCGCCCGGTGGCGTCAAAACCGCTATGTCATTCCACTCATTCATACGACCATGGTTCCCCAAAAGAGCTCGCTCGATGCACACGTATCTGCAACCGCGCAGATTTCGCCCGTCAGGCGTCGTGACCTACGATCGACCCCGTAAAAACTCAAGGGAAACCAGCGCGATGTCATCGTTCAGCGCCGACTCGGTAAAGCGGTCAAGCTCGCCCAAGACCTTGCCGCAGATTCCCGATACGCCCTCACCCGAGACAGAGAGCAGAAGGTCACGAAGGCGCTGCTCGCCAAAGAAAGCACCCGAGCGATCACGTGCTTCGATTGTTCCGTCGGTATACATAAATAGCATGTCACCAGGAGCGAACGTAAACACGCCCGTCTCGTACACCATGCTCTCAAAGGCACCGATCACGCCCGATTGGCACCCAAGGAGCTCCACTTCTCCGCCTCGGGCTTCACCGCCACCAAGCGGCGTCGACGACGGCCTAATGACCATAGTGGGAGGATGCCCCGCAGAGCAATAGGTTGCGCGACCCGCTTTAAGATCGATCTTGGCGATAAACGCCGTCACAAACGTCTCGACCCTCGAAAAGCCCATGAGCATGCTATTGAGCGAGCGTGCCATACGGGCAGGCCCCGCACCCTCCCAGGCATAGGCCGTCAGCGCTGTCTTGACGAGCGCCGACATCGACGCCGCCTCGATTCCCTTGCCGGATACATCGCCCAAAATCATAACGGCGCAATCGTCGGGAAGTCGGACAAGCGTATAGAAGTCACCGCCGACCAACGCAGAATTCGTTGCCGATAGATATACCGAATCGGTTGCAATGCCCGGAACGTCACCAAGCGAATTTCTCATGCCAATCTGAAGCGTCTGAGCGATATGACGCTCTTCGCGCTTTTGAGACTCGCCTTCATAGATCAGCTCAAAGTCATGCGCCAGATGCACCAGGTAGTCGTATTCAAGGTCGTCAATTGGTTCTTGGCTGCCATCGCGGAGCAGCAATGCGCGCGTCGTCGGTCCCTTGGCAACGTCGGCGGGAACGATTGCATCGTTGTTCCGCCGACCGCCGCCCTCCGAACGAACGCGTCCCGCCTCGAAGCCGGAATCGACATAGAGGCCCTGGCACGGCAGGCCATGAGCCCTCAACCATCCGCCCATAGGCATGGATTCGTCGACGCGGGTCAAGCGCACATGCTTAAGATCATCAGCACTCGCACCGCCCAGCACCGACGGCTCAAAACCATCGGAAGCGACCCCCAAACGCGCAGCCGGTGCGGTGGTGGAAAAGAAGAGCGACTCCAGATCGCCCGGCAACGCCACACGACTGCCGCCCTCAAAATCGATGACATAGGCGTCAAGACTCGCATCATACTCCACTGGGCAGAAATGACAATTGAGCACCGTGCAGATTTCCGTCGACACCGCTCGCGAGGCGGCAACGGGATCATCGAGATAGATAAACAGTTCGTCGCGCAGCAAATTGAGCGAGCGGCCGAGCTCCGCCGTGCGGCGCGAACGTAAGCTCGACGCCATGCCGACCAGCTGAATAGACAGGTAATCGCAGATGACCTCGAGCACGTTCACGTCATAGGCAAGTGGCGCCTGGGGGCGTTTCCAGCCAACTTCCAACACGCCAAGGACCTGCGTGCCGTAAAACACGGGAAGACAGATCTCGCTGCGATACGGGGGCATATCCTGCACGCGCAGCAAGTGCTTGGAACGATTGTCCAAATCCATGAACATACCCGAAGCAACCCGGTCGCCCTCAAGGTCCTGCTGAATCGACAGGCGACAGGCACGCGACTCGCGAAGCACGTAGGTCGGAATGCCCGCGCCGTACGGCATAAACTCGGGCAGATAGCTATCCTCAAGCTCCCTAGAAACACCGCGGAGCTTAAAGCCGCCGCTCTCGGAAAAATAGATAGCCGCACCGGAGGCATCGAGCGTTCCAACGAGCTGATTCAAAACGGTATCGAGCAAGCTGGGGAGCTCATCGGAGCCCACGGTACTCATAATGACCGAAAGGGTACCCGAAAGGCGTTTATTCGCCACCCTAAGCTCCGATAGCGCACGTTTGAGCTGACGATCGTGGGAATACTGCTCTTCGATGCTGTGAAGCGCCACCAGGACACGCGGTGCACGACGTCCAAAGATACGCGGAGGCGTAACGGAACCCGCGCGAACCAAGACGGGAATAAAAGATCCGTCGCTCAGCTTGAGCATCAGCTCGCTCTCGGAGCCATCGGTCTCAAACGGCAGACGATGCTCGGTCGCGCGCTCAAAGGCAGACGAGTACAGAACGTCTTTGACATCACCGCCGATGACGTCAGCGCGTTCCTCGCACATCAGGTCGAGCAAACGATTATTCACATGCAGAATGGTTCCGTCGAGCTCACAGATGATGACAGCATCGCTCGTGATCTCGACCAGTTGGGCAACGTCTGCCCACTCGTTGCGCTCAAGCGTTTCCATCGTGGACCTCACCGTCTATCGGTAACAAAAAAGCCTCAGAAGAGGCTTCTCAAATGCGATGGTGTCGGAGGCGGGACTTGAACCCGCATGACCAAAAAGCGGTCACTAGCACCTCAAGCTAGCGCGTCTGCCAATTCCGCCACTCCGACATGCTATGTTGTTGATTCGCGGTTCGTTTTGTTGGACCCGCGCGTTCAACGAGGAAGATAATAACCTATGATTCGAGAACTGTGCAAGCACTTTTTTGAAAAAAGTTTACGAATTTGTAAATGAGCAGGTAGATCTATATGTCCGGTCCCGAATCGGTGTTGCCTCCCGGCGCGTCCTCGGGCATGAGCGATATTTTGCTGCGCACTTCGTGCTGCAAAATATCGCTCCCCCTGCGGAATGCGCCGGGAGGCAACACCGATTCGGGACCTACAAACACATTCTCCAGGCACCGTTCTCAAACATGTTCTGGGGGCTGATACAAATTTGTTGGCTCGGCTTTGCCGAGCCCTTATATAAGGAGGCCGGAGCTAAAGCTCCGGCCTCGCTATCTTTCCCATTAGATTAAGTGAGCGATCAAGGAATCGCGCTCCCCCTGCCGAGTTACCGCAGGGCCCGCCCTGTTGTTACTTTTCAGAACGTCCCGCAGGACGGAGGAAGCCCCGCAGCGCGCAGCGCGCAGCGGGGCTTCCGACATGTCCGAGGACGTTCTGAAAAGTAACAACAGGGCGGGCCCGGACGAAAACAACCGACTACAAGTCGATGTGCGATTCCTTAATCGGGAACGGCTCGGCGAAGTGGCACGCGCAGCAGTGGCCCGGGGCAACTTCCTTAAACTCAGGAAGCTTCTCGGAGCAGATACCCTGAGCGATCGGGCAGCGCGTGTGGAAACGGCAGCCGGTCGGCGGATCCAGCGGTGACGGCGGATCGCCGGCGAGGATGATGCGCTTGCGGGTCTTCTGGATATCCGGATCGGGCACCGGCACGGCAGACAGCAGCGACTGCGTGTACGGATGGTGAGGCTCGCTGTAGAGTGTCTTCCAGTCCGAAACCTCGACCATCTTACCCAGATACATAACGGCAACGCGATCGGAGATGTGCTGCACGACAGAAAGGTCGTGAGCAATGAAGAGATAAGCAGTACCGAACTTATCCTGAAGCTCCTTCAGCAGGTTCAAAACCTGGGCCTGAATGGAAACGTCAAGTGCAGAGACAGGCTCGTCGCAGATGATCAGCTTGGGCTTCAGAGCGAACGCGCGGGCAATGCCGACACGCTGACGCTGACCGCCGGAGAACTCGTGCGGATAGCGGTTGATGTGCTCGGGGTTCAGACCGACGACGTCCAGCAGCTCGCGGACGCGCTCGATACGCTCCTCCTTGGTACCCACACCATGAATGGTCATGGGCTCGGAGACGATCTCGCCGATGGTCATACGAGGGTTGAGCGAAGCATAGGGGTCCTGGAAGATGAACTGCATCTCGCGACGCATATCCTTGATCTCGTGCTTGCTCATCTCGGCAACGTCTTTGCCCTGGAAAAACACTTTGCCTGCCGTCGGCTTGGTCAGGCGCATGATGGTGCGGCCCGTGGTGGACTTACCGCAACCAGACTCGCCGACCAGGCCAAAGGTCTCGCCCGGATAAATCTCGAACGAAATATCATTCACAGCAGAGACGACACGCTTGGAGAAGCGCTTGGCGAACATGCCGGACTCAGCGGGAAACTCCTTAGAGAGGTGCTCGACCTTCAGCAGCGGAGTACGCTCGTTGTTATCTGCCATTACGCCTCGCCTCCCTTCTTGGAATCCTTGCGCGTACGGGACGTCTCAGGAGCGTTCTTGAGGAACTCGGGGTCACCGGAATAATGGCACGCAGAATAGTGGCCAGACTCGGTGACAACACGCTCAGGGCGCTGCTTACGGCACTTGTCCGTCGCATAGGGGCAGCGAGGAGAGAAGACGCAGCCCTCGGGCAGGTTCATGAGCGAAGGCGGGTTGCCGTGAATCGGCGTAAGCGGCTTCTTCTCTTCGATGGCCTGCTCCGGGATGGAGCGGATAAGGCCCCAGGTGTAGGGGTGGCGGCTCTCGTAGAAGATTTCCTCAGCAGTACCGAACTCGACGGGACGGCCGGCGTACATAACCATGATCTTGTCGGCCATGTCGGCGACGACGCCCAGGTCATGGGTAATCATGATGATGGCGTTGCCGTTCTTCTCCTGCATTTCCTGCATGAGCTCGATAATCTGAGCCTGAATGGTAACGTCCAGAGCCGTCGTGGGCTCGTCGGCAATCAGAATATCGGGATCGCAGGCAAGAGCCATGGCAATCATGACTCGCTGACGCATACCGCCAGAGAACTGGTGCGGATACTCATTGACGCGCTTCTCGGGCTCGGGGATACCCACGAGGTCCAAAAGCTCGGTGGCACGCTTGAGCGCCTCCTGCTTGGAGTAGCCACGGTGCAGACGAAGGCCCTCGCCCACCTGCTTGCCGATCTTATAAACCGGGTTCAAGGAGGTCATAGGATCCTGGAAGATCATCGCGATATCGTTGCCGCGAATGTGCTGCATCTCTTCCTCGGTCATTTCGAGGATGGAGCGGCCGCGATAGCGAACGTCACCGCCCTCGATCTTTCCCGGAGGCATCGAGATAAGGCCCATGATGGTCATGGCGGTCACGGACTTACCGGAGCCGGATTCACCGACGACGCCCAGGGTCTCGCCGCGATCGAGCGTGTAGGAGACACCGTCGACAGCGCGAACGACGCCATCCTCGGTGTGGAAATACATCTTAAGGTCATCGACCTCGAGCAGATGCTGGCCCTCGGGAACCGGCTGGTCCTTCAGGTCCACATAGTTCTTGTTCTTCTTCATCCTTATGCGTCCTTCATCTTGACGTCGAGGGCGTCGCGCAGACCATCACCCAGCAGGGTGAAGGCGAGCACCGTCGAGAGAATTGCCAGACCGGGCATGATCATCATCCAGGGAGCGGTCAGAAGATACTGTTGACCGTCCTGAATCATAGAGCCCCACGAAGGCGTAGGCGGAATAACGCCCATGCCGAGGAAGGACAGAGCGGACTCGGTCAGAATGGCGCCACCAATGTTCATGGTTGCGTAGACCACGATGGAGGCGACGGAGTTCGGGAAGATGTGACGCACGACGATACGAGCATCGGATGCACCCATCGCGCGCGCAGCGTCAACATAGTCGTTTTCCTTGACCGTCAAGATTGCAGAGCGGAAGACGCGCGCAATCGAAGGCCAGCCGAGAATACCGATAGCGATAAAGACGTTCTGAAGACCACGTCCGATAACGGCGATCATGGCGACAACGAACAGCACGTACGGGAACGCCAGGAAGATGTCCGCACAGCGCATGATGATCGTATCCCAGATGCCGCCGTAGAAACCGGCCAGAGCACCCATGACCAGACCAATTAGCGTGGAGATCGCGGTGGCCATAATTCCGACGGACAGCGAAACGCGCGCACCGTAGATAACGCGGACGAGAATGTCACGACCAAGGGCGTCGGTGCCAAACGGGTGCTCTGCACACGGAGCCAACAGCGACGTCTCGGCCATAGTGGTCGAGTCGGAAGCCGTCGGGGAACCGAGCCAGGGCTTAGCCCACAGATCTGCGGTCAGGGCAACCACAACGACGATGATGATCCAGCAGACACCGATAACGGCGAGCTTGTTCTTACGAAGACGCTTAAAAGCGTCGCCCCACAGCGTGCGGGACTTGGCGGGAGCAGATGCGACCTTGGTGGCGGTAGCCTGCTCCTGAGACTGAGAATCAGTTTCCTGCATGAGACGTACCTCCCTTAGGCCTTATCCGACGGACCGCCAAGGCGGATGCGCGGGTCGAGGAATGCATAGCTAATGTCGACGAGCAGGTTGATCACCATGACGACGACGACGATGAGCGTAACGCCGCCCATAACGATGGGCCAGTCACGCATGCTAATGGCGCGATAGACCTCATAGCCGATACCGGGCCAGTTAAAGACCGTCTCGGTCAGGATGGCGCCCGAAAGCATGCCGCCAAAGTCGACACCAATATAGGTAACGACGGGGATGAGTGCATTCTTAAGCGCATGCTTGACGATGATCGCACGATTGGAGAGACCCTTGGCCTTTGCCGTACGGATGTAATCCTGGTTCATGACGTCAAGCAGCTGCGAGCGCATAATGCGCGCAGCATAAGCGGTCGAAACCGAAGCCAGCGTAATGGTCGGAAGCACATAGTGCATCCAATCCTGATACTGAGAGCTGGAACCGCCGGCACCCGAGATCGGCATGGAGATTGCACCGCCCGTGGCGTCCTTGAGGATGACGCCAAAGAACAGCTGCAGCAACATACCGAGCCAGAAGGCCGGGACCGCAACGAGGATCGACGTGGTGAGCGTTACCAAAATATCCCAGAAGGAATAACGCTTTACCGCCGAAATGATACCCGCACCGATACCCATGATTGCCTCGAGCACGATGGCGCACGCGGCAAGTTTGACCGTATACGGATACTTCTGGGCGAAGATTTCCGTAACCGGCAGCTTGCGCTGATACGAATTGCCCAGATCGCCATGAAGCAGGCCGTTCATGTAATACAAGTAACGGTCCACGAGCGACGTTTGAACGGGGTCGCCGTTCTCGTCAAGGATCGCGTTGCCGTCCTCGTCCGTCTGGACCAGGTGATAGCGAACGCGAAGCTGAAGCTCCACCTCGGGGGACAGAGCCTTGTCTCCACCGATCAGCTTGATCGGATCTCCCGGCACGATATTCTGGAGGGCGAACAGAATCAGCGTAACGCCCAAAAACACCGGGATGAACTGAAGCACACGTTTAACGATGTACTTACCCATACCACTCCCCTATCTAGGGATTAACCTAAATGGGATGCCGATCGCCAGACCGGCATCCCAAAATTACCATCAGCCAGTTTACCCCAGGTTAGGGAGAACTGTATGTTTCCCATGAGGTCTACGTAAATACTTGACCCTCACGGAAGCTGCAAACTCTTAGGCGAGCTCAGCGGTACCCAGATCGGCGTGCTTCTGCGGATCGACATAGAGGTGCTTAATGCGATCGGAGCCGGCGATGGTGTGCGTGTAGAACATAATCGGGATGACCGGGCAGTCGGCAGCAACCATTGCGTCGGCCTCCTGCATCTTAGCGACGCGCTCCTCGTCGTCAACAATAGTACGAGCCTCGTCGACCTTGGCGTCGAACTCGGGGTTGTTGTAACCGGAGCGGTTGTCGCCACCGAGGGAGTCGGAGTGGAACAGCGGATACAGGAAGTTATCCATGATCGGGTAGTCGGCAATCCAACCCAGACGACCGAACTGATAGTTAAAGTTCTGATACTGCTCGAGCAGGGCAGACCACTCAGGTGTCTCGGAGACAGCGGTAACGCCAACCTTGGCGAGGTCGCCGATGATGGACTCCATGATCTCCTTGTGACCGCCGTCCTGGTTGTAGGACAGGGTCACGCTAATGCCACGATCCCCGTTAGCGCCAGCGGGAGCAACCTTGTCGAGGTACTCGTTAGCCTTGTCGACATCGTAGGCGCAGAACTCCCATGCGCCCTCCTTGTAGCCATCGATGCCCGGAGGAACAATGCCGTCGGCAGGGGTACGGGTACCCTTGAAGATGGTCTTGCAGATGGCCTCACGGTTGATGGCCAGGGAGATGCCCCTACGCAGGTCGGCGTTGTTGAACGGCTCGGCCGTGGTGTTGCAGGTCAGATAGTACGTGGAAGGCTCGGCGCCGAGCAGCATGCGCTCGCCGTCACCCATGGTGTAGCCGTCCTTGGACACGCCGCGATCCTTCTTGGCGGCATCGATCTGAGCGACGGGAACGTCGCAGACATCGAGGTTACCGGCCTGGAACTCCTTGTAAGCAGTCTCCATGTCCTTGATGACCTGGAAGTGGATGCCATCGATCTTGGCCTTGTCGCCATAGTAATCGTCGAACTTCTTGACGTTGATCTCCTGGCCATCCTCCCACTTGCCGTCCATCATGAACGGGCCGTTACCGACCGGGGCAAGATAGAAGCTCTTGACATCGGACTCGGCGCACTCGGGAACCGGGGCCAGAGCCGGATGAGAGGCGACGAAGGGGAAGTCAGCGTAAGCGGAAGACAGCTTGACGACGAGGGTCTCATCGTCGGGGCACGTAACACCGCTGAGCTCGGTAGCGTTACCGGCAAGCAGGTCGTCATAACCCTCGACCATGGAAAGGTGATAGGAGACCTCGGAAGGGCCATACTCGGTAGCGATGGCCGACTTGGTGTTGACCAGACGCTCCCAACCGAGCTTGAAGGACTTGGAGGTAACGTCGTCACCGTTGTGGAACTTGGCCTTCTTGATCTTGAAGGTGAACTCGGTGGCATCGTCGTTGGCCTCGAAGGACTCGCAAGCCAGCGGAACGATCTCGCCCTTCTCGGCGTCATAAGAGGTCAGAGCGTCGAAGAGCTGATACTCGACCTGAGTGCCCTGGTCCTCCTGGACGTTGTAGGGGTCGATGCAGACCGGGTTGTTGATGTAGAAGTTCAGCGTCGAACCGGACTCAGAACCGGAAGCGTCGCCACCCTTCTTGCCGCATGCGGCAAGAAAAGCCATGGAGCTCGCAGCAAGGGTACCGCCAACGAAGGCGCGACGACCCATAACGGGCTGGTGGAACATAGAATCAGCCATGCCATCCTCCTTATGAGATAGGACAAAGAAATGTTCAGTCGGACACATGTCGAGACAATCCGATCCGAACCATCAAAACGTCGCCCGTCGCTATGGCTGGTTATGCACAACGGACCAACGTTTCGCAATACAATAGCGCATTTTATGCACGATTTGGGGCTAATTCCGGTCAACGGTCAAGAATTTCTTTAGTTGGGCGAAGTATGTGGGGATATTTTGACTCTGTTACAAATTTGTAAACAAAAAGGGTCCCGCACTTGCGGAACCCTTTTCAATTATTTTATGCGGCTCGTGTTTAGTAGCCCACGATGCCTTGCGGGAAGAAGAACATGCACAGCACGACGCACACGGCAAACACGACAGCCATGATGACGGTCAGGCGATCGAGGTTCTGCTCCATAACGCCTGTGGCAGAGCTGGAGTTATACAGCGAGCTAGCGATCATATCCGAAACGCCGGTGCCCTTACCGGAATGCATCAGGACGAGAATCGTCAGCGCCACGGCAGAGACAGCCCAAACGACAAACAGAAGAATCTGGAACGGACCCATAGATAAGCTCCTTAATAGAACAATTCAAACTCCAGTACTGTACCACAATCCCCCGCTCTTCCCCACCCGCCACTCGGGGACGGGGTAGAAATGGCAGAAATATTAAAAAGGGGTTGTCCGGTTGTGGACAACCCCCTTTCTAGAAAACGGTATTTGTTTTCTATTAGGCCTCGGTGGCGAGCACGCGACCCGTCATCTCGGCGGAAGGCTCAATACCAGCCATGGTGAGCATGGTCGGGGCGATATCGGAAAGACGGCCGTCCTCGATACCGGTGAGCTTGGCCTTCTCATCAACGATGATGAACGGCACACGGTTGGTGGTGTGAGCCGTAAACGGATGCTTGGAACCGTCAGAAGCAACGTCAAACATGTGATCGGCGTTGCCGTGGTCGGCGGTGATCAGCGCAAAGCCGCCCTTGGCGAGAATCGCCGGGACAACCTTAGACAGGGCATCGTCAACGGCCTCGACGGCCTTAACGGCGGCGTCGAAGACACCGGTGTGACCAACCATGTCGCAGTTCGCGAAGTTCACGATGTAGAAATCAGCGCGATCCTCGTTGATGGCGGCGACGAGCTTCTCGGTAACCTCGGGAGCGCTCATCTCAGGCTGCAGATCGTAGGTAGCGACCTTGGGGGAAGCGACGAGCACGCGCTCCTCGCCTTCCTTGGGCTCCTCGATGCCGCCGTTGAGGAAGAACGTCACGTGGGCGTACTTCTCGGTCTCGGCGGTGTGCAGCTGCTTCAGGCCATTGGCGGCGATAACGTCGGCCAGAACGTTCTCGGGGAACGTCTTGGGGAAGGCGACCTCGACGTCAAACGTCGGATCGTACTCGGTCATCGTCACAAAGTGCGAAAGCTTGATCTGCTCGCGCTCAAAGCCGTCGAACTCCTTGTCCGTGAACACGCGGGTCATCTGACGAGCGCGGTCGGGACGGAAATTAAAGAAGATAGCCGCGTCGCCCTCGTGGATGCCCTCGTTGTGGGCAGCGAAGGGCTCGACGAACTCGTCGCCGCGCGGATCCTTCTCGTAGTAGGCCTTGATACCGGCAACGGGGTCGGTATCGGCATCGGACGCGTTGACCATGACGTCGTAGGCGCGCTGGATGCGCTCCCAACGATTATCGCGGTCCATGGCCCAATAACGGCCCGAGACGATGGCAACGCGAGCGTCGCAACCGGTCTCCTCGGAGATCTTAGCCAGGAAGGCGCAGAACTCACTCATGTAGCCAGCGCCGGACTGCGGGTCAACGTCGCGGCCATCCATGAAGGCGTGGACGCGAACGGTCTTGACACCGTGCTCGGCAGCCATCTTGACCAGAGCCTCGACGTGGTTTATGTGAGAATGAACACCGCCAGGGCTCATAAGGCCCATGAGGTGAAGAGTCTTGCCGTCAGCCTTGACGTCGTCCATAGCCTTGACGAAGACCTCGTTCTTGGCGATGGAGCCGTCCTTGATGGCGTTGTTGATGCGCGAAAGCTCCTGGAACACGATGCGGCCGGCACCGATGTTGAGGTGACCCACCTCGGAGTTGCCCATCTGGCCATCGGGAAGACCCACGTCCTCGCCCGAAGCGCCGAGCGTGATGTGGGGATACTTCTCGTACAGGCTATCAAGGAAGGGCGTCTTGGCAGCGGCGACGGCGTTCTCGCCATCGGCCGGAGCCAGGCCGCAGCCGTCCATGATAATTAGGAGTGCAGGAAGATGACGCTGTGCCATATGTCCTACTCGCCTGCCTTGACGACCATAGAGGCGAAGTCGGCAGCCTTGAGCGAAGCGCCGCCCACGAGGGCGCCGTCAACGTCGGGCTTGGCGACGAGCTCAGCGATGTTGCCGGGCTTGGCAGAGCCACCATAGAGAACGCGGATGCCGTTGGCGAGCTCCTCGCCGAACATCTCCTTGAGGGTCTCACGGATAGCGCCGCAGACCTCCTGGGCGTCCTCGGCGGTAGCGGTCTTGCCGGTGCCGATGGCCCAGATGGGCTCGTAGGCGACGACGACCTGCTTGGGGCAGGTGATCTCAAGACCAGCAAGGCCAGCCTTGACCTGGTTCACGACGTGCTCGACATAGGTGCCAGCCTCGCGGACCTCGAGGGACTCGCCGCAGCAGAAGACGGGAACAAGACCGGCGGCAACGAGGGCCTTGGCCTTCTTGTTCTGATCCTCATCGGTCTCGTGGAAGTAGTCACGACGCTCGGAGTGACCGATGATGCAGTAGGTGCAGCCAGCGGACTTGAGCATGTCGCAAGAGGACTCACCGGTGAAGGCACCCTTGGCCTCCCAGTACACGTTCTGTGCACCGAGAGCGATGGGGGCAGCCTGAATGCGGTCATGAACCGTGGTGATGTCGATGGTCGGAGGGCAGACGAGCACCTCGACGCCAGCCGGAACCTCGGGCAGAGCCTGAGCCAGCTCGTCGGCGAGCTTGGCGGCCTCGGCGACGTCGTTGTTCATCTTCCAGTTACCAGCGATAAGAAGGGTGCGATTAGGCATCGAGAAGCGCCTCCACTCCGGGCAGGGCCTTACCCTCGACGAGCTCCATGGAAGCGCCACCGCCGGTGGAGATCCAGCTCATCTTGTCGGCCAGGTTGAACTTGTTGACAGCCGCGACAGAGTCACCACCGCCGATGATCGAGGTGCAGTCGGCCTCGGCGACAGCCTCGGCGATAGCCTGGGTGCCGTGAGCGAAGTTGTCGAACTCGAAGACGCCCATGGGGCCATTCCAGAACACGGTCTTGGCGCCCTTGACAGCCTCGGCGTAAAGCTCCTCGGTCTTGGGGCCGATGTCCATACCCTCGCGGTCGTCAGGGATAGCGTCGGAAGCGACAACCTCGGGGACAGCGTCCTCGCCAAAGTGATCGGCAACGCGGTTGTCGATGGGGAGCAGGATCTTGACGCCCTTCTCCTCGGCCTTCTTGAGCATCTCGCCAGCGCGCTCGACCCAGTCCTCTTCCTTGAGGGACTGACCGACGGACAGGCCCTGAGCCAGGAAGAAGGTGTAGGCCATACCGCCACCGATGATCAGGGTGTCAGCGGAGTCGATGAGGTGATCGAGAACGCCGATCTTGGAGGAAACCTTGGAACCGCCGACGATGGCGACGAAGGGGCGCTCGGGCTCGGCGAAGATGCCGGTCAGCGTGTCGACCTCCTTCTCGAGCAGGAAGCCAGCGACGGCAGGCAGGTAAGCGGCGGGGCCCACGACGGAACCCTGGGCGCGGTGAGCGGTGCCGAAGGCATCGAGGACGAAGACGTCACCATAGGAAGCGAGCTTCTTGGCGATCTCGGGATCGTTCTTCTTCTCACGCTTATCGAAGCGGACGTTCTCGAGAACGAGAACCTTGCCCGGCTCGACGGCAGCGACAGCCTCGGCAGCCTTCTCGCCGTAAGTGTCGGCGACAAAGGCAACGTCGAGACCAGAGAGCTCGGCGAGCTTCTTGGCGACGGGCTCGAGGGACAGCTCGGGCTGGAAGCCGGTGCCATCGGGACGGCCGAGGTGGCTCATGAGGATGACGCGAGCGTTGTGCTCAACGAGATAGTTGATGGTGGGCAGGGCAGCCTTGATACGGGTGGTGTCGCCAACGACGCCATCCTTGATAGGCACGTTGAAGTCAACGCGGACGAGAACGCGCTTGCCGTCGACATCGATGTCGCGGACGGTCTTCTTGGTAAAGGCCATGTTTGCTTCTACCTTTCGTACGTGTCTGCCTCCCATTACGGCAGACGATTTCCTATAAAAAGGGCGCGACCCTAGGGTGTAAGCCCTATGAGGCCGCGCCCTTCTTTAGACGCTCAACGAGCTATTCGCTAAAAGCTAAATTAAGCAACGAACTTCTCGAAGTACTTGATGGTGCGGACCATCTGAGAGGTGTAGGAGTTCTCGTTGTCGTACCAAGAGGTAACCTGAACGAGGGTCTGGCCGTTGCCGAGGTCAGAGCACATGGTCTGAGTGGCGTCGAAGATGGAGCCGTGGGTCTCGCCGATGATGTCGGTGGAGACGATGTCGTCCTCGTTGTAACCGAAGGTCTCGGAGATGGTGGCAGCGTAGGCCTTCATAGCGGCGTTAACCTCGTCGACGGTGACCTTCTTGTCAACGACAGCGTAGAGGTTGGTGATGGAGCCGGTCGGCGTCGGGACGCGCTGGGCGGCACCGATGAGCTTACCGTTGAGCTCGGGGAGAACCAGGCCGATGGCCTTGGCAGCACCGGTGGTGTTGGGGACGATGTTGACGGCGCAGGCGCGGCTACGACGCTTGTTGCCCTTGCGCTGCGGGCCGTCGAGCGGCATCTGGTCGCCGGTCCAGGCGTGAATGGTGGTCATGATGCCGGACACGATGGGAGCGAAGTCGTTCAGACCCTTGGCCATCGGGGCGAGGCAGTTGGTGGTGCAGGAAGCTGCGGAGATGATGTTGTCCTCAGCGGTCAGCGTCTCATGGTTGACGTTGTACACGATGGTGGGCAGATCGCTGCCGGCCGGAGCGGAGATGACGACCTTCTTGGCGCCAGCGTTGATGTGGGCCTGAGCCTTAGCCTTGCTGGTGTAGAAGCCGGTGCACTCGAGAACGACGTCGACGTCGAGGTCGCCCCAAGGCAGGTTGTTGGCGTCGGCCTCCTTGTAGATCTTGATCTCCTTGCCGTCAACGGTGATGGAATCCTCGCCAGCAACGACCTCGTGATCGCGAGCGTAGTTGCCCTGCGTGGAGTCGTACTTCAGCAGGTAAGCGAGCATATCGGGAGAGGTGAGGTCGTTGATAGCGACGATCTCGGAGCCCTCATGACCGAACATCTGACGGAAAGCCAGACGACCGATGCGACCGAAGCCGTTAATAGCAACCTTTACTGCCATTGTGTCTCCTTTCGTAAGGCCCCCGCGAGCTACAGCGCCCGCCGTTGAGGCCCACAAACTAACCACTCGCCTAATATACCTTTTTTTTGACTTGAATTTCACGAGAATGCTCGAAATTGAAAATCAAATTTACGTTAAAACGTTTTAAAGAATAAAATAGCAGCTAAATCCGTATATAAGTCGATACTTCAAACTACTTGTTTGCTTCAATGAGCTTTTCAAGCCTCAAAACGCGATGGTACAGGGCAGACTTCGACAAGGGAGGGTCAGCCATCTCGCCCAGATCGCGCAGCGACAGATCGGGATAGCGCTCGCGTAGGTCGCAAAAGACCGCCAAGGCGTCCGGAAGCGTGTCGCGCAAACCTCGCTGTTCGAGCTCATCGATCAACGCAAGCTGATGTTGGGCGGCACCCGCACTTCTGGTCTGGTTGGCAAGCTCGGCATTCACGCGACGGTTCACATCGTTCTTAACCAATTTGACCGCGCGCGCCTCCTCGATCTCGGCAACGCTGCGCTTGGCACCAATCAGCTTTAAAAGATGCTCGATTTCCTCGGCGCTCTTAATGTACACGGCATAAGACCCGCGCCGCGCGTTAACGCGCGCATGGACCCCAATCTGCTCCAATAGATCGCAAAGTCCCTTGGCATATTGCTCGCCCTGCACCGCAATCTCCAAATGAAAGTCGCCGCGGGGATCGGCCACGAAACCGCCGGCGATGAGCGCGCCGCGAATGTAGGCAACCCTGCAGCAGGGACGAGCAACGATGTGCCGGGGAACACCAGCGACGAGCCCTCCCCTGCGGTCGAGAATGCCCAGCAGCACCAGAGCCTTGTCCAGGTCGGGTTGATCGGGCAGGGTAATGAGATAGTTACGGACCTTATGCAAGACCGATTTACGAACGGTGAATTCCGTTTTGAGCTTAAGGATGCGATGCGTCAGTGTGATCATCGTGCGCGCGACGGCACCCGTCTCGGTCGCGACCGTCAAACGATACCGCCCGGAGCCGGCCAGCGAAAGTGTACCGCTCACACGCGTCAGGGCGGCAAGCGTCGACAAATCGCAGTATTCACATTCGGGTTCGCAGCGCGCGAGCTCGTCACGCACCTCGGCGGTAAACGACATGCAGACCTATGCTTTCGTGTTGGCGCGCGACAGGTCGCGATGGGAAATGCTCACGTGATACTGGGCGCCTTCCAAATAACGTGCCGTGGCCTCGGCGATGGCAACACTGCGGTGTTGACCGCCCGTGCAACCGATGGCAATAGAAAGCTGTGGCTTGCCCTCCGCGATATAGCCGGGCATGACCGTATCGAGCAGCTGCGTCCAGGCCTTCCAGAACTCCTGGGTCTTGGGATGATCCAGAACAAAGTCGGAGACTTTCTTATCGAGGCCGGTCATGGTGCGCATCTCGGGATCGTAGAACGGATTGGGCAGGAAGCGAACGTCGATCATAATGTCCGCCTCGACGGGCATACCGTGCTTAAAGCCAAACGAGAACACGTGAACGTCCATGAGCTGCTGGTCGGACAACTCGGAGAACGCCATGCGCAATTTGTTGCGCAGAGCAGAGGTGCGCAAGCGGCTCGTATCGATAATCATGTCAGCTCGGTCGCGAACGCCCTGCAGCTGCAGGCGCTCGCGCTGAATCGCATCGGCCGTAGTCTCCCCCGGCTTGGCAATGGGATGGCGGCGGCGGTTTTCACTATAACGACGGATCAGCACCTCGTCAGAGGCCTCGAGAAACACAATGTCACAGCTCATCTCGCGCTCCTCGAGTGCGGCAACGGCATCGAGCAGCTCATCGAACAAGCCCTGGCTGCGCAGGTCGCAGGTGACGGCAAGATGCCTGCCCACGCCCGTATTGATGCCGACGAGTTCGGCAAGCTGGGCGATCAGACGCGGAGGCAAGTTGTCGATGCAAAAGTAGCCCATGTCCTCGAACACATGCATGGCCTGCGTTCGGCCCGATCCGGACATTCCGGTGATGATGACGATATCGGGGATGCGCTCCGAGCGCTCCGCCGCATCCATGGCATCTCCCTTTTGCATGTGTGCCTCCTAAAACAAGCGCGGGATCCGGCCAGCGGATCCCGCGCGATCAATTGCCTTTATTGAGTATACCGCCCCAAGTGGATACGAGGTCCGTCTTACGCCTCAAGCGCAGCCTTGAACCAACTTGTAATACTCGTGGGGTGCGTGATGGCGGTGCCGACGACAACGGCCCAGGCGCCCGCATCAATCGCGGCGCGGGCCTCCTCGGGCGTGTGCACGCGGCCCTCGCAGATGATGGGAAGACCGGGGAATTCCTCGGTCGCCTGACGCAGGAGCGGCAGATCGGGGCCATCGGCCATGGTGCAGTCGATGGCGGCGACACCGTGAGAAAGCGTGGTGGATACCAGGTCGAAGCCCATATCAACCGCGCGGCGAATGTCCTCGATGGTGGCACAGTCGGCCATCAGGAGCACACCCTCCTCGTGCAGCGGGCGGAAGGTGTCCTCGACGGTCTTGCCATCGGGACGTGGGCGATCAGTGGCGTCGATCGCCACGATATCGGCACCCGCAGCAACGCAGGCGCGAGCGTGGCGCAGCGTCGGCGTGATGTAAACGCCCTCGTGCCCATCCTTCCACAGGCCGATAACAGGAACCTCACAACGACCCTTAATGGCGGCAATATCGGCAAGGCCCTGGCAGCGAATGGCGGCGGCGCCGCCAAGCTCGCAAGCGCGAGACATTTGAGCCATGGTCTCGGGCGTACGAAGCGGCTCACCCATATACGCCTGAACGCTCACGACGAGCTTGCCCTTCAGGGACTGGATCAAAGGATCGACGGTCATGTTCGACTCAACCTTTCTCAAAACAGCCTTCTG
Source organism: uncultured Collinsella sp. (assembly GCA_959019775.1). Classification (GTDB taxonomy): domain Bacteria; phylum Actinomycetota; class Coriobacteriia; order Coriobacteriales; family Coriobacteriaceae; genus Collinsella. The sequence continues at coordinate 18,071 of CAUEPS010000018.1, read as the reverse complement.
AGACACCGCACCTTGACGTTCAAACCGTCGCTCGCGTACCGAAGTACGCTTCACTCCTCTTTCACGTCAATCTGCGGCACCTCAGAAGGCGCACTTGGTAGTTATGTTTACTTCAACGATGCAAGAAGGTGTTCGGCGGCACCGATGAGCGGAGCATCGCCCTCCAGAGAACCGATGAGGATCGGCGTGTCCTGAAGCGGATCGAGCGCCTGGCTGGCATAGCCCTCGTGCACCGAATCCTTCCACGTCTGCGAACGCCAATCGGGACCTTGGTGAATCACGCCGCCCGAAAGCACGATGACCTCAGGGTCCAGGATGTTAGCGAGCGAGCCCAAGCTTGCACCCAGCGCAAAGCCGGCATCGTGGATGACCTCGGTCGCCTTTGCGTCGCCCGCACGGCACAGGTCGTTCACATCGCGACCGACCGAAGGACGGCTGGGGTCGACGCGACCAAAGCGCTCATCGTACATACGACCAATGGAAGTGCCCGAAGCAACCGACTCTAGATGGCCAGAACGTCCGCAGGCGCAGGGAATGCCAGCGGCAGCCGAGCACTCGATGTGGCCCATATGACCAGCAGCACCATGGAAGCCTTGCATCACGCGGCCGTTCTCGACATATGCGCCGCCGATGCCCGTACCGATGCCCAGACACAAGACGGAGAACTTGCCCTTGCCGACGCCCCAGTGGGCCTCACCCAGAGCATGAGCCTGCACGTCGCCCACCACGGCAACGGGAAGACCAAGGTCCTCGCGCAGACGCGGCCCCAACTGAACGCCGGACCAGCCGGGCATGATCTCGTTGGCATACGCGATGGCGCCCGTCTTGGGATCGACGACACCGGCGGCACCGATACCGACACCGAGGACCTCGACATCGGGATTCGCCTCGAGAGCAGCTTTGATGGACGCCTCGATACGCTGGAAGACGGCCTCGCCGCCCTCCTGGGCCTCAGTAGGAACCTCGGCCTCAAAAACGGGATGGGGCACGCTGCCGTCAGCCGGGTACTCCATGATGGCGGTCGCGATCTTAGTTCCGCCGATATCGACAGAGCAGACGTACTTGTTCTCCATGTCGCTCTCCTTCGGAGATAAAAAACAACTACAGGAAATGCGCCGTCAGGCTAGCCGTCACAGCGCGGTAAAGGTTTTCCAGGTGCCCGAGATCGCCGAGAAACCGTGTGGCCATTGACCTAATGGGTCATGGCCGCACGGTTGAACGGCGAGGTCGGGTGCCTGGGAAAGCTTTAAAGGAGGCCGTTGTCCTGGAGGACCTTCTTAATCGCCTCGACGTTCTCGCCGGTCATGGCCTTCACCGGGCGCGGCATGGTCGGGCTGTCGAAGATGCCCATGAGGTTCATAGCGGTCTTGAAGGCGCCAACGCCACCGGCATAGCCCTGGACGCCCGAGGTGACATCCCAGATGTGGGAGATCTCGTTGAGGCGATCCTGCTCGGCCTTGACGGTAGCCCAGTCACCGGCCTGAGCGGCCTTCCACTGGCGCACGTAGCCCTCGGGCTCAACGTTGGCGAGACCCGGGACGGAACCGTCGGCGCCACCGAGGTAGGCGCCATCGACAACAACCTCGTGACCGGTGAGGATGCTCATCGGATGGCCGTTCTTCTCATTCTCCTGAATGAGGTAGCGGAACGAGATGTCATCGCCCGAGGAATCCTTGACGCCGGCCAGGACGCCCTCGGCGCCGAGCTTGGCAAGGAGCTTCCAGGGAAGCTTGGTGTGGACGCACACGGGGATGTCGTAAGCGAAGATGGGCAGGTCGAGTTCCTCGTGCAGGATGCGGAAGTGCTCCTCGACCTCGGTCATGCCCTGCAGGGCATAGAACGGGCAGGTGGCGACGAGGGCATCGGCGCCCAGCTCCTGGGCGACCTTGCCGTGCTCGATCATGCGCTCGGTCTCGGTGTCGATGATGCCGACCAGAACGGGAACGCGGTGATCGACGATGCGCACAGCCTCGGCGATGATCTGACGACGACGCTCGTCGGTGGAGAAGACGACCTCGCCCGAGGAGCCCAGGAAGAACAGGCCATCGACGCCGGCATCGATCATGCGGTTGATGCTGCGCTCAAAGGAGGCAACGTCGAGCTGGTGATCTTCGGTATCGGGAACAACGACGGGAGGGATAACGCCGGTGAATTTCTGAGTTGCCACAAGAATCTCCTTAGTTGTCTGGCGGGCGGCCCTATGCCGCCCACTCTTGTTGGCAGTGTCCAGGCCGTCTAGGCCAAAGAACACGGGTAGAACGTTTGGTTAAAGAAGTCGACGACTTCGTTTTCGAACGCATTGATGCGCTCATGAGCGTATTTGGCATAAATGATATGCCTCCGGTCACACTCAAGACCGTTGAAAACGGCAAGCTGGCCCTTGGGATCGCTCACGGTATCCATAAGCGATGTGCCCATGAGCACCGATCCGCGCACCCGAGACGACAGTGCCTCGAGGCCGACGGGAATTGGATTGGCAACCGCCGTGCAGGCAAGGCCCCGCTCGTCCAGAGCAGAAACCGCCAGCGCGACACCGCCGCCAAGGCCCTCGCCCCACGCAAAAATGCGATCGGGGTCCACGCCATCAAGATTGCGCGCGACCTTCGCCAACGCGCAGCCCCAACGGACGCGCCTGACAAAAGCAGGCGAGGTAATCCCCTGCCGCAGATCACTGAGTCCAATCGCCTCATCGTCCAGTGCAAGCACGGCATACCCCATAGCGGCAAATCTCGTCATGTGATGCCAGCCACGCACAGGCCGATCGACGTCGTGGAACATCAGGCACAGCGGCACGCGCTCAGATACTCGGGCACGACCAACAGGCTCAATCAAACGAGCGTGGACCGCATCGTCACCGAGCTCAAAGGAAACCTCCGAGTAACGGGCGCAGGGGTTAGCAAAGTCAATCGCCGTAATGGCCAGGCCTTGAATCTCAAGATTCGAAGCGCATGTCTCTAAATCAGAAACATCTGCTTGGACATCACCGTGCCAGTCCCGATATTCTGCGAGCCTTGACGAAACCGTCCCAGTAATCCCCGCAAGCTCGGGGACAATCAACTCATCGATATTGCTCTCGCACTTAGACATGAGCCTCCCCTCCCTCGCAGAAAAACGGAATGATCAGATCATCAAAGTCCTGAATCTCCTCGTGGCCAAAACCTTCAAAGAACTCATGACGCTTTTCACAGGTCAGGTTGTTGTAGACCGCAAACTGCGTCGCCGGCGGGCAGACGATATCGGCTGTGCCCGTGCCAAACAGCACGGGGCATTTGACCATGGGGGCAAAGTTCTTGGAATCGAAGTACGCCAGCTTGGCATAGGCTTCCTCGATACGAGTCGAGTCCTCGTCAAACCAGCGAGACCAGTAGCGCAGACCCTCGTAGGCAATGTCGTCGGCATCCAAATCCCAGACCAGGCGGAAATCCGATAAGAAGGGATAGAGGATGGCGGCGCGATTGATGAGCTCGCTGTTAAGCGCGCAGGTCGCAATGCCCAAACCGCCGCCCTGCGACGCGCCGTTCACAAACACACGGGCAAGATCGATGCCCTCGAGCTCGCGAACGATACGGCACAGAATGCGGATATCCTGATGTAGGCGGACATAGTAGAGGTTGGCTGGGTCGCCGTCGATACCGGCGACGATATGGCCCGCGACCGTCGTGCCCTCAAATCCACCAATGTCCTCGGAGGGGCCTCCTTGGCCAGGACAATCGAGAGCAATGAGCGCCATGCCCATGCCCGCAAACGACGCTTGCTCAAACCAGCTGCGGCTCGCACCCGGATATCCATGGAACTGAAGTACCAATGGCACGTGCTCGTCCGAGACAGGTTTAAGGTACTTGGCATGCAGGCGTGCACCACACATGCCGGTATACCAGAGGTCGAAAAACCGACAGGTCGCGGAATCCGCAACCGAAGCCGCCTCAATCGCATAATCGAGCTCGACGGCGTCGGCCTCGGCCATGCGGTCCTTCCAAAAGAAATCGAAATCCGATGGACGGGGCATAGCGCCTCGATATTCACCAAATTGCTGTTGTAGCTCCTGAGCACTTGGCATGGCTCGTGAACCCAACCTTTCGAAATCGTAACGGAGGTGCGCCCGGTAAGGGAACCGGGCGCACGGGAGGGAAAGCGAGGCTACTCGCCGAGCTTGGGATGCAGCAGCGACGGCGCAGCGCCGAGCAGCATCTTGGTGTAGGGGTCCTGAGGGTGCTGGAAAACCTGCTTGGCCTCGCCCTGCTCGACGATCTTGCCGCCATTCATAACGATGATGTCGTCAGAGATATAGCGGACCGTCTGGATGTCATGGCTGATGAACACCATGGCCAGGCCGAGCTCCTTTTTAAGGTCGGTCAACAGGTTCAGAATCTGCGCGCGGACCGAAACGTCCAGAGCCGAGGTGGGCTCGTCGGCGATGATGGCATCGGGGTTCAGCGACAGGGCACGGGCAATTGCGACGCGCTGGCGCTGGCCGCCCGAAAGCTGGCCGGGAAGAACCTCGGCGGCAGAGCTGGGCAGACCGGTGAGCTCCAAGAGCTCCTTGACGCGCTTCTCCTGCTCGGCCTCGGTACCCAGGTTGTGGACGCGCATGGGGTCGAGCAGTTGCTCACGAACGACCATGCGGGGGTTGAGCGCCGTGGCCGGGTTCTGGAACACGACCGAGATGACGCGACCCATGTGGCGACGGTCCTCGGCGGTACGCTTGGTAACGTCCTTGCCCTTAAAGTAGACCTTGCCGCTCGTGGGGGCCTGCAGGCCGCACATGACGTTGGCGGTGGTGGACTTTCCGCAACCGGACTCGCCGACGATGCCGATGGTCTGTCCGGGCATGAGCTTAATCGTTACACCCTGGACGGCGTGAACCAGGTTGGGGTGCAGAATCGAGCCGGTACGGGTCCTAAAGGTGACGTGGACGTCATCAAGGAAGATGATCGGCTCGACGCCGTTGACTGCGGTCTCGCTCATCTACATCACCTCCGCGTGAGGGGTCAAACCATTTGCCTTGAGCACCTCATCGGGGAGCTCGGAATAGAAGTGCTCGGTGCCGGGCACGCGCTTGAAGACCGGACGGGTGTCCAGGCCAATGCGCGGATGGCTCGAGCGAGGTGCGAAGCGATCGCCCTTGGGGAAATCGCGCGGGCTCGGAACGGCGCCGGGCACCTGGTGCAGGCGGCCCGAACCGCTCTCGATGGACAGGACGGAACCCAGAAGACCGCGAGTGTACTCGTGGATCGGGTTGGTGAGCAGCTCCTTGGTGGGCGCCTGCTCGATAACCTGGCCAGCGTACATAACCGTGATGTTATGAGCGACCTCTGCGACCAGTGCCAAGTCGTGCGAAACGAAGATCATAGCAAAGCCGAGCTTGGCCTGAAGATCGTTGAGCAGCTTGATGACCTGCTTCTGGACAGTTACGTCCAGAGCGGTCGTGGGCTCGTCGCAGATGACCAGCTTGGGGTCGCGGGTAAGGGCCATAGCGATCAGAACGCGCTGACGCTGACCACCGGAAAGCTCATGCGGATAGCTCTCGAGCGTACGCTTGGGGTCGAGGCCCACGAGCTCCAGGAGCTCCTCGGCACTACGGGTGCCGCCGCGCTTGGTGAGCTGCTTCATCTGGGCGGAAATGAGCATGGAGGGGTTGAGCGAGGACAGGGCGTCCTGATAGACCATGGCGATATCGGTACCGCGCAGGCCGAACCACTCCTTCTTGCTCATCTTGAGCAGATCGCGGCCCTCCCAGAGAACCTCACCGGAAAGATGCTCGTCATCGTCGGTCAGGCCCATGATGGCCAGCGTGGTGATGGACTTACCGCAGCCGGACTCACCGACCAGGCCCATGGTCTGGCCGGGACGGACGTCAAAGTTGACGTGGTCGACAACGTTGATGTCACCGTGGTGCTCAAACTGGATGCAGAAATCGCGTACCGAAAGGATCGGCTCAACGGACTCATCGGGCACATGGCGGTCGTTACGCTTGAGCTCGACATCGCGCAGGGCGCCAAGACGGGCGGACAGGGACTGAGCCTGCTCCTTGTAGGCGCGAACGGGGTCGGAGACCAGCAGGTCGGCCTCGCGACGCTTGGAGGAATCGGTCGGATCCAGGGCGGCGGAGGGAGCAGCGGCCATGGCGTCGGTAATGCCCTCGGAGAGGATGTTGAGCGCCAGGCAGGTGATCATGATGGCCAGACCCGGGAACAGCGCCTGCCACCAACGGCCAGCGAGCACGCCGCCGCGGGCGTCGGCGAGGATGTTGCCCCAGGTAGCGGTGGGCTCCTGGATACCAGCGCCGATGAAGGTCAGCGATGCCTCGAAGATGATGGCGTCGGCGACCAGAGTAACGGTGAAGACCATAATCGGGGCGATGCAGTTGCGCAGGGCGTGCTTGATCAAAATCCACGGAGCCTTGGCGCCGGAAACGATGACCGCGCGGACATAGTCCTCGCCGTACTCGGACACGATGTTGGCGCGCACGATACGGGCAATCTGCGGAGTGTACATAAAGCCGATGGCGAAGATGATCGACGGCACGGAGTTGCCCAGGATGGAGACGAAGACGGCCGCGAGGGCGATGCCCGGGATGGACATGATGATGTCCAGGATGCGCATGATCGCCTCGGAAACGGACTTGCGCGAAACCGCCGCGAGGGCGCCCACGACAGAACCGCAGACCAGAGCCATGGCAGTGGCGCCAAAGCCGATGATCAGCGAGTAACGACCACCGTAGAGCATACGCGACAGAATGTCGCGACCCTTATCGTCGGTACCGAAGATAAATCCGTTGCCGGGAGCCTGGCGAGCAGTGAAAATCTCGACCGGGCTATAGGGGGCAAGAAGGGGCGCCAGAATCGCGGTCAGGGCGACCAGCACCAGCACGACGGCGGCAATCTTAGAAGACAGCGTCATCTTCTTCCAGCCACCGAGCTTGAGCCCCTTGGAGGCAGCTTTCTCGAGCTGCTCGGTTTGCTTCTCTCGAATCTTTACCATAATCTACACCGTCCTGATGCGCGGGTTGATGAGCAGGTAGAGCATGTCAACCACGATGTTGATGATGATGAAGGCAAGAGCAACGACGATGACGACGCCCTGAACCAGGTTCGCCTCGTTGCCCTGAACGCCCTGCAGAATCGCAGTACCCATGCCGGGGAGGTTGAAGATGACCTCGATGACGACGGCGCCGCCCATAAGGTAACCGATCTTAAGACCGAGGGTGGTGACCGGGGTGATCAGCGCGTTGCGCAAAACGTTGATGCCGACGACGACCTTCTCGGGAACGCCGGCGCCGCGAGCCATACGGACATAGTCCTTATCGAGCTCCTCAACCATGGCCGTACGCACGATACGAGTCATCTGGCCCGTCAGCGGGAATGCCAGAGCGATAGCGGGCATGATCATACGTCCCAGATAGCCAGCCGGGTTGGTGGTGAAGTGAGGCAGAGCACCGGATGCCGGGAGCACCTTAAGGTAGGAAGAGAACAGCAGAATCAACAGAACGGCAAGCCAGAACGACGGGGTTGCCAAGCCGGCGATGGAAAAGACGCGGATCACTTGGTCCGGCCATTTATCGCGATACAGTGCCGCGATGACGCCGAGCAAAAACGAGACGACCGCGCCGATGGCAAGACCGATGAAGGTCAGCTGCATCGTGACGGGCAGGGCCGTGGAGATGCGCTTGGCAACGGAGTTGCGAGCAGCACCATAGGTGCCCATGTCACCATGGATCAGATCGCCCATGTAGCGCACGTAGCGCACGGGCCAGGGGTCGTCCAGACCATACTTCTCATGGTACTCGGCAACCGCCTCGGGCGAGGCACCGTCACCCAACGCCGTATAGGCGGGGTCGGTCTTGGAGAACGACATAAGGAAGAACACCAGGACGGTGACGCCCAATGCCATGATCGGCAGCGCCACGAGACGCCTTCCAATCAAACGTAGAAAGTTGTTCACGTTCTCTCCCCTTTCTTTTGTCGGTAGGACCAACTGGTATATGAGTATGGATACTCATTACAAGACCCGAGCGACATCGAGGCCGCCCGGGTCTTTGTTTCAACTATGAGGACGTTGCCTTACGACCGACGCCCCACATATGACTCAAGCGAGTCTTAGGCCTTGACGGTCGCGACGCCCCTGAAGGACATGCTCGTCGTGCCGATGCCCTTGAAGCCATCGAGGGCCTCGCCGTTGGGCGCGGTGGACGGATCGTCCCAGGAAGCGGAAACGGTCTTGACGTGGACAACGGGGTACAGAACAGCGTTGTCGGCGATGATGTCGAAGCACTCGTTCCACTTCTTCTGCTGCTCGTCGCCCTCGGCGGCAAGAGCCTCGTCCATGAGACCGTGGAGCTTCGCCCACTCAGCGGAATCCTTCCACGGGCAACGGGTCTGCATCCAGACGTTGTCGCCATACCACCAGTTGAGCAGCAGGTCGGGGTCGGCGCCGAAGCAGGACGGATCGCCAGGAGCGAGAAGGATATCGTAGGCCTCGCCGCCGTCGATGGCAGCGTAGGTGGCCGGCGAGGTATCGGTCTGGATGGTCACATCGAAGCCGAGAGCGTCGAGGTCGTTCTTGACCTGAGCGGCCATGCCCTTGATCTGCTCGTTGTCGGTGGTGCGCAGGGTGATGGCACCCGGGGTGATGCCGGACTCTTCGATGAGCTTCTTGGCCTTCTTGGCGTCAGTCTTGTACACCGTGGAAGCCTCATGATAGTTGGTGAAGCTCTTGGGCAGGTAGCAGCTGGCAGCGGTGGCAAGGCCGGCGAAGGTGTTGGTGATCATCTTCTCGGTGTCGAGCGCGTACATGACGGCCTGACGGACCTTGACGTTGTTCCAAGGCTCCTTGGCGACGTTGAACATGATGAAGCGGGTGCCGAAGCCCTGGACGTTGTCGATCTTGCAGCCAGCGCTCTCGAGCTGGTCGACGGCGTCAGCGGTGACGAGCTCCATAACGAGCGTGGAGCCTTCCTGCTGGGCGGTAACGCGAGCGGTGGGGTCGGTCAGGATGCTGTACTGGATCTTCTTATCCTCGGCAGCATACTCACCGTTGTACTCGGGGTTGGGAACCAAGGTGATCTCGGTATCGGAGATAGAGTCGTACATCCAGGGGCCGGAACCGATCGGCTGCTTGGCGCGATCCTCCTCGGACTGAGTAGCCGGGGTAACACGGATGATGGCCAGACGATCCTTGAGCAGGGAGAAGTTGGGGACCTTGGTCTTGACCGTTACAGTGCTGGCGTCCTTGGCCTCGATGGACTCGAAGGGCTGGAAGAACGGAGCATAGGTAGCGGAAGCAGCGCAAACGGTGTAGGAAGCGACAACGTCGTCAGCAGTGACCTCGGTACCATCGGAGAACTTGGCGCCCTTGCGGATGGTGACCTCGAAGGTAGTGTCGTCCACGGACTTGGGATCGTCGGTGGCGAGCTCGTTGAAGGTGCTGTAGTCGTGGTAATCGATGCCGTAGAGACCCTCGACGACGTGCCAGTTAGCACCCAGGCCCACAGCGGAGCCGGTGCTGGCGGGGTCGAAGCTGGACGGAGCGTAAGCGGAACCAGCGGTGATCACGCCGCCGCCACGGTTGGCGGAATCGGTGGAACCGGAAGCGGAACCCTCGTCGTTGGAGCTGCCACCGCAGCCGGTGAGACCAAGCCCTGCGACAGCAGCGACGCTGCCGGTGAGGCCGAGGAACGAACGCCTGGACATACCCTTGTTGATGATGGCCATGTCTTCTCCTATCAATAGAGAATCTTACCCGGGAGCACCTAGACTTGCCCCCGCGCAACTTGCGGACGATATATACCTTACCTACCGACGGACCCAACTGAGGTGCCGCGCTCGGCGACCGATACATACATACGCTTGAACGGTATTTACTACCGTTCACCGAATTCATTGACAAACGATTCGCCAGACAGTATGTATCGACGAGGTGAGATATCAGTCTTCGTCAACCCGCAGGATAGCAGGGTTATTCACCATGGCTAGTCAAACGTTTTAGCGTTAATAAAACCCGAAATCAGGAGGTAATCGCCGCGAAATAAATGATTGAAAATCGACCAATCATGTATATCAGTTGTTTAGAAGCGCGTTTAGTTTTCGGAACGGTTGGCCGATGCTTGGGCGCGCTCGGCACTCCATGCAACAAGTGCCTCGTGGACCGCTTTGGCGACATCGGCCGGAACGCCTCGAACTTCCGCGATCTCCTGCTCGCTTGCCGCGCGCAAACGCTTCATCGAGCCAAAATGGCGCATAATGGCACGTTTTCTGGTGGGTCCCACGCCCGGAACGTCGTCAAGCACCGAAACCGTCATAGCCTTATCGCGCAACTCGCGATGGAACGTAATCGCAAATCGGTGGGATTCATCGCGAACCTGCTTGATCAGATAAAGCGAAGCGGAGCCGGTCGGCAGCACGACGGGAGTCTCGTCCCACGGCACGAAAACTTCTTCATCGGCCTTTGCCAAGCCACAAACTGGTATATCGAGGCCGAGCGCCTCAAGTTGCTTAATTGCAGCGGTCAATTGCGGCTTGCCGCCATCGACAACGAGCAAATCAGGGCGCGAGCCAAAGCGCTCGTCCGCCATGCGCTCGGGAGCATAGCGACGCCCCAGAACCTCGGACATCGATACGAAGTCGTTCGCCTCGTCCAATTCGGCCTGAATTTTAAAGCGACGATACTGGCCCTTGTCGGCACGGCCGTTGGTAAATACCACCATCGAAGCGACGGTAAAGGTGCCGTGCAACGTCGAGATATCGAAGCACTCGATGCGCAACGGCGGCGCAGGCAGCGCCAGCGCACTTTCGAGCTCCAGGAGCGCCTGATTGGTGCGATCGTCAGCATATCCCGTGCGCATCATGTAGCGCATGAGGGCATGGCGTGCATTTTTGGAAGCCATATCGAGCAGGCGGTGCTTTTCGCCGCGCTGCGGCCTATGGAGATGGCAAGAGCGTTCGCGCTTGCCCGCAAGCCACTCCCCCAACGCTTCGGCATCCTCAAGCTCGACAGAGAGATTAATCTCGGCTGGAATATCAGCCGTCTCGTCGTAATAGCGCTTAAGAAAGCCCGATTGAAGCTCTTCCTCGTCGACATCCAGGCCTTTATCGAGGATGAACTCACAAGTTCGAACCGTTCGGCCCTCGCGAACGACAAAGACACAGGCGGCAGAGATAGTCTCTTCGCGATAGAAGCCGATGACGTCGATATCGACGCTCGATGGAAAAACGACCTGTTGGCGATCGTCCAGGCCCCTAATGACTTCCAGGCGACGCTTGACGCGCGCCGCACGTTCAAAATCGAGCGTCTCGGCTGCCTCCGTCATCTCGGACGTAAGCTCGTCGACGACATCCTTGCGATGGCCCGACAAGAAACGTTCGACACGCTTGACGTTCTTGGCATAGTCGGCAGGGGAAATCGCGCCGACGCATGCGCCCGGCCCGCGCCCGACATGGTAGTCAAAGCAGGGACGCCCGTTTTGCGCGCAAATCATATTGACGATGTCTTCTTCGCCCTTATGAGATTCGACGATGCGGCGGCAGCGGCGCCATTCAGCACAGGATGCCGAGCAAATAGGAATGACCTTGCGTAGCGTATCGATGGTCTCACGCGCCGCACGACTATCGGTATAGGGGCCAAAATAGCGCGTGCCGGGCTTATGGCGCTCGCGCGTGTATTTAATAGCGGGAAATAGATCGCTTTTAGTGATGGCGATAAAGGGATAGCTTTTATCGTCCTTAAGGTCGACGTTGAAGTACGGATGGTACTGGCCGATCAGATTGCGCTCGAGCACCAATGCCTCGTGCTCGGTCTCCACCACGATATAGTCGAAGCTCGCCACCAGCTGCATCATGAGCGGGATCTTTTGACGCTCGTCCTGCAGCGTCACGTATTGACGCATACGGGCACGCAAGTTTTTTGCCTTGCCCACATAGATGACATCGCCCTTGGCATCTTTCCAAAGGTAGCAGCCGGGTTGCGTGGGAACGCGCGAAACCTGCTCGGCAAGTGTTGGAATGTTGTCGTGACCTGCCACACGCACCTACTTGCGACGAAGCAGCGCCGAGACCTCGGGCATCTTAAAGACGAAGGCAAGGCCAAAAGTCACGGCGAGCGAGACGACGCCTGCAACACAAACGTAGCCCAGGGTAATGAGGATCGAGCTGCCAAGCAGTCCGACAAAGTGCTCAAGTGCCCACATGACGCCGGCGCCCGCGGCAGCGCCCAGGCCACCGAACAACAGGCCGAAGAAACCGCCGTGCAGGATAGACTTGACCTGAAGGCCATGCAGACGACGGCGCAGCCACCACAGTGAGCATCCGACCAAGACCACGTAGTCAACGACGTACGAAAGCGCAATTGCCGGCATACCGTAGCCCAGCACCACGCCAAACAGCAGCACCGAACCGGCCTGACCGATAGCGGAGTACAGGCAATAGCGGCTATAAGGTTTCATATCGAGCAGGGCCGAGAAGCTCTTCTGCATCAGCACGACCACGCCGTAGAGCGGCAGGGAAAGTGCCAGATAGATAAGGAACTCCGACACCAGCGCCACGCCGGATTCATCGAACTTGCCGGCGCAGTAGATCATGTTGAGTGGACGGGCGAAGACGATCAGGTACATCGCAAACGGAATCAGGAAGAAGAGCATCTGGGCGACACCGCGCGAAATGCCCGTGCGGACGCTGTCGTAATCCTTCTCCTGTGCATCGTGAGAGAGTTCGGTATAGAGTGCCGTCGAAAGCGAGGCGGCGATCAGCGCATAGGGCAGCGTGTACCACAGGCGCGCATATGCGATGACGGAAGGGCCGGTCTCGGGCTGCACCACCAGTGCGGCGGCATTGGTAATGGAGGTCGAGACAAACATGCACACCGTGGCGAGCAGCGTCGGGATACCAAGCGCAATCGTCTGTCGCAGCGCGGGGTCCTTAAAGTCGATATGGATATGAGGATGCACGCCATGCTTGCCAAGCGCGGGAATCTGGCAGGCCATCTGGACAAAGACGCCGAGGGTCGTACCGGCTGCGATCAAGATAATGCCGACCCGCTCGCCAAATTGCGCAGACAGGGGAGCAAAGCCCATAAAGCTGGCGATGACGATGACATTGTTGAGAACCGGGGCAAACGTCGACCAGAAGTAGTCGCGGTGTGCGTTGAGAACACCCGAGAACACCGAGCCCAAGCCATAAAACAGAATTTGGATAGCAAAGAAGCGGAACATGAACGCAGCGGTATCCATGCTGTCGCCATTACCCGAAAGGAACGACTGCGTCCAAATAAAGCCGGGAGCAAACACGGTGCCCAGCAGCGAGATGCCGCCCAACACCAGAAGCAGAATACCGAGCAGGTTGCCGACATACTCGTTCGATGCCTCGCGGCCCTGCTCACGCCTCACACCCATATACACCGGCAAAAACGCCGTAACGAGCATGCCGCCCATCACGAGTTCGTAAAGCATGTTGGGCAGGTTGTTGGCAACCTGATAGGAGGACGAGAGCAGTGACATGCCGATGGCGGCCGCCATGGCCCACGTGCGAATAAACCCGGTGACACGCGACACGATGGTCAGCACGGTCATGAGGCCAGCAGAACGACCAACCGTGGAGTAGTCCGACGAACCCATATCGTCTACGTCGTCCTGAGAGTCCTCATGAACCTCATCTTGTGGCAGTAAATCGTCCGCGACGGCAAAGGAGCCGGTCATCGCAAAGGGATCGTCAACCAAAACGGCGTCATCAGCAGGTGCGACGTCATCGCTGTTCGGCATGTTGTTTCCGGATACGGCATCATCATCGAATATGGCATGGTCGCCAAACACCGTGTCAACTTCTTTGGCGGCGACGGTTCGGGCAGAAAACGACAGAGGGTCCCAATCGTCATCACCGTCGATGGCCACGCCCTCGACGGGATCGGTCGAACCAAGCGGCGACCATTCGTCATCCGAAAGAAGCGGTTCGCCATCATCATGAGCCGCGGGCTTGGCGGAACGAGCGACAGGAGCGCTCTGCGGCACGCTCTTTCCCTGGGCTGCCATCAAAAACACCGCCGTCTCATCGGGACGCGGCACACGAGGAGCCTCGGAGGCGACCGGCGTCACGCTGGCGCTCGATTGAGCGGCGGCCAAAAAGACAGCCGTCTCATCGGGACGAGCTGAAGAAAGAACCGTACGGGGAAGCGCCGTGCCGGCACCGGCGGCACGCAAGTACACGGCCGTCTCGCCCGGGTCAGCGGCAGCGGACCAGGCGTTTCGAATCTCGTTATCGAACGAAGCAGCCTCGGGCGCGGGCGCCTGAGGAGCCGACCCTTTTGCAAAGTGAGCTCCGCGCTTTGATTCTTCCTGCGGCATCGCTCAGTCCTCTCTCGTGATCGGGGCAACCGTCGCCCCGCAAAATGCAACTAAGTCATCGGGAGCAAGCTCAAGCTGATAGCCACGCTTGCCACCCGAGATAAAAATGGTATCCCAAAGGACGCATGTCTCATCGATCAGCGTCCGGAAGCGTTTTTTCATACCGACCGGGCTGCAACCGCCGCGGACATATCCCGTCGCGGCAAGCAAATCTTTGACATGCATCATGGTCAGCGACTTTTCGCCTGCGGCGCGCGCGGCGGCCTTGAGGTCGAGCTCGTCGGCAACGGGAATGCAGCACACGACATGGTCGTTGGACGGCGTCGTGCAGACCAGGGTTTTAAATCCCTGACCGGGCTCCTCGCCAAGCTGCTCGGAAATCGCGACGCCCAGACCTGACGATTCATCGCCATCGTCTTCGTACGTATGGAGAACATAGGAGATGCCGGCGCTTTCCAGCTCGCGCATCGCATTGGTTTTTGGCGTCTTAACAGCCTTTGCCATGGCACATCCTTTCCCTCGCAGAGCGACGCAAGGATTAAGTATAGGGCCAATTCCGCCGCATATGCCATCTCGACACACAGAAGCGCCACCGAATCAGAAGGAATCGGTGGCGCGTCGGTACTACAACGTCTCTTTACTGCGCGTCGAGCTGCGCCTGACGCTCACGGTCACGCTTGAGCAGCGGCGCCAAGAACTTGCCCGTGTAGCTCTGCGAACATGCCGCGACCTGCTCGGGCGTGCCTGAGACCACGACGGTTCCGCCGCCATTGCCGCCCTCGGGGCCCATATCGATCAGGCGGTCGGCGACCTTGATGACATCAAGGTTGTGCTCGATCACCAGAACCGTGTTGCCCGCATCGACCAGGCGCTGCAACACGTCGAGCAGCTGGCGAACATCCTCAAAATGAAGGCCGGTTGTGGGCTCGTCCAAAATATAGAACGTCTTGCCTGTCTGACGACGATGAAGCTCCTTGGCGAGCTTCACGCGCTGTGCCTCGCCGCCCGAAAGCGTCGTAGCGGGCTGGCCCAAGCTCACGTAGCCCAGACCCACGTCATATAGGGTCTGCAGTTTGCGCTTAATCTGCGGGATATTCCCAAAGAAAGCCAGTGCCTCGGTGACACTCATGTCGAGCACATCCGAGATTGTCTTGCCGCGGTAGGTAACCTCGAGCGTCTCGCGGTTATAACGCTTGCCGCCACATACCTCACAGGGGACATAGATATCGGGAAGGAAGTGCATCTCGATCTTAATCTGTCCATCGCCCTTGCACGCCTCGCAGCGACCGCCGCTTACGTTAAAGGAGAAACGTCCCGGCGAGTAGCCGCGCGCCTTCGACTCCGGCGTGCTTGCAAATAGCGCACGCAGATCATCCCACAGGCCAATATAGGTCGCAGGGTTCGAGCGCGGCGTGCGACCGATCGGTGACTGGTCGATATCGATTACCTTATCGATGCACTCAATGCCCTCAATCTTCTTGTACGGCCCCACGGGACGCGTCGAACGATGGATGGCATTCGTAAGCGCGGGCGCAATCGTATCGGTGACCAGGGAGCTCTTGCCCGATCCCGAAACACCGGTAACGACTGTGAGCGTACCGAACTCAATCTTGGCGGTAACGTTTTTGAGGTTGTTAGCGCGGGCACCCGTGATCTTAAGACAGCCGCGGCCGGGCTTGCGGCGCTCATCGGGCACGCGGATCATCCGCTTGCCGGTCAAATAAGCACCCGTCATGGAATCGGGACACGCCATGATATCGGCAGGCGTTCCTGCAGCGACCACGTGTCCGCCGTTAACGCCCGCACCGGGACCCATATCGATCACGTAGTCGGCAGCGCGAATTGTATCTTCGTCGTGCTCGACGACGATAACGGTATTACCGATATCGCGCAAGCGCTCGAGCGTCTTGATCAGGCGCTCGTTATCGCGTTGGTGAAGGCCGATCGACGGCTCGTCCAGAATGTACAGAACGCCCATGAGGCCGGCGCCGATCTGCGTTGCCAGGCGAATACGCTGGGCCTCGCCGCCGGAAAGCGTCGCCGAGGCGCGATCAAGCGTCAGATAGTCGAGTCCGACATCGACCAGAAAACGCAGGCGCTCCAGGATTTCCTTGACGATGCGCCCGCCGATAAACTGCTGACGCTCGGTAAGCTCCAGGCCCTCAAAAAACTCGAGCGACTCGCGACACGACAGGCAGCAGACATCGTAAATGGACTTGCCGCCCACGGTGACGGCAAGCATCTCGGGACGCAGGCGAGCACCGTGACAGCTCGAGCATGGCTCTTCGCGAATGTATTTCTCCAAGCGAGCCCTGGTGTTCTCGTTCGTCGTCTCGCTGTAGCGCTCGTACAGGATGTTGCGCACGCCCGAGAACTTAGTGTCCCACTGGCTGCGACGCCCATCGAGCTTTTGATAGTCGACCGAAATCTTCGTGTCGCCCATGCCATCCAAAAACGCACGACGCACCCGCGGGGGCAGGTCCTCCCATGGCGTATCGGCACTCACCTTAAAGTGTTTGCAGACCGCAGCAAAAATCTGCGGATAATAGTTGGAATTGCCGAACAGGCTGCCAAAGACTCCATCGGCAATCGACTTTGAGGGGTCTTCAATCAGCGCCTCGGCATCGACCGTCTTTTTAAAGCCCAAGCCATCGCACTCGGGACATGCACCATAGGGCGCGTTGAACGAGAAATCGCGCGGCTGCAGGTCGTCGATGGAATGCCCATGTTCCGGGCACGCCAGTGCCAGCGAATACTCCAGCAGCTCGCCCTCGGTTCCCTCGGGAGCGTCGCGGTCGGGCAGCATGTACACGTTCACGTTACCGTGCGCCAGTGCCGTCGCCTGCTCAACGGACTCGGCAATGCGACCCAGGGAGTTCTCTCGAATCACGATACGGTCGACCACGACCTCAATGTCGTGTTTGAACTTCTTGTCCAGGTCGATAGGGTCGTCAAGCGAGCGCACCTCGCCGTCGACGCGCACACGGCTAAAGCCCTCCGCACGCAGGTCCTCAAACAGCTTGGCATATTCGCCCTTGCGTCCACGAACCACCGGCGCCAACACAAACGCGCGACGGCCTTCCCCCGCCGCCAGCACCTTATCGGCGACCTGATCGGTCGTCTGACGCTCAATGACACGACCGCACTCAGGACAGTGCGGCGTTCCCACGCGAGCAAACAGCAGACGCAGATAGTCGTAAATCTCGGTTACGGTGCCCACCGTCGAGCGTGGGTTTTTGGACGTCGTCTTCTGGTCGATCGACACGGCCGGCGACAGGCCGTCAATCGAGTCCAGATCGGGCTTGTCCATCTGGCCCAAAAACTGACGCGCATAGCTCGAAAGGCTCTCGACATAACGACGCTGGCCCTCGGCATAGATGGTATCGAACGCCAGTGAGCTCTTGCCCGATCCGGAAAGACCGGTTATGACCACGAGCTGGTCACGCGGAATGGAAACATCGATATCGCGCAGGTTATGCTCGCGCGCGCCGCGGATAACGATAGAAGAATCAGACATGGAAGCTCCTTGCCTCCTACAACTTCAAATCACACTGACGATGAGTTTAGCGCACTCGACGCGCACAGATGTTCGTGATACAAGATTCGCAGACCTTTTGCGCTGTCTGACGCCGCAGACCGCACGCTCGGTCCGTACTTTCGAATACCGCCGATCGCCTGCCACGCATCATGAATGACTCCCGCTCGCAAACGAGGGTACAATGACGCTCGTGTCACACCGCGGGGC
>CAUEPS010000017.1 GCA_959019775.1 uncultured Collinsella sp. | reverse complement strand
GGCCCGTGGGTTATACCCTAAGAGCAAACCACCCTTTTTAAGGGTGGTTCTGATTACCCGACGTACACCACGTTGTTGCGGCGCGGCTTTGCCTCGGGGAGTGCGTCCTCGGCGTAGCCCAGAATGCAGTTGCCCACACCGCGCAGGCTTCCGTCGGCAGGCAGACCCCACTTGGCCAGCAGTTTCAGTCCCTCGGGTGAGTCAAAGACCTCGTGCGCGCGGTGGATCCAACACGAATCGACGCCCAGCGCATAGGCTGCGTTGAGCAGGTTGCCCATGGCGAGCGAGCCGTCTTCCAGGTGCGTGGGCACGCTGCGGTCGACGAGCACCACCACAACGGTCTTGGCGCCGTAGAAGGGATCTCCCTCGCTGCCCATAACTTGTGCGTTGAGCTGCGAGAGGCGCTCGACGGTTGCGGGGTCGGTAACGGCGACAAATGTCACCGGCTGACGCCCCATGCCGCTCGGCGCGTACTGGCCTGCCTCGATAATGCGTGCGAGCTTTTCGGCTTCGACGGGGCGATCACTATAGTTACGGCAACTGCGGCGGTGGATGAGTGCCTCGATGGTCTCCATGGGTCCTCCTGACGTTGGTTTCGATGCCTCGTTCTTACCCGTCGTGCCGTAGCCGTAATCGCGCAGTCGGCCCCAAACAATGCAAGCTACCAAGTGGAAAAGTTGGTTTGCATAAAACTTCAGCCAGAATGTGACAAACCGGTGGGATGGTTAAACGTTTTATCCCGTCTACCCTGCGGTTTTTTACCACTTGCCTAAATGATGCGCGCATAAGCTCTGATAAAGGTTTTACTAAAGGAGCACCAACGTTTATCAACGCGCCATGGTGGCGCCGGGCCAGGAGGTAACATCATGTTCCAGGCTGGAGATGTCGTCGAGACCGACTTCGAAGGATTTCTGAAGCTGCTGCGTTCCAAGACGCGCGCTTTCGTGTCGATCAATGATCACGAGTACTACATCACGCACACCGATGGCTATTGGCGTGTTCAGGATTGCGAGGCCCTCAACGATAAGGGCCACTTTACTGACTGCTCCGAGCTGGTCAACACGGTCTGCGAGGTCGTCGAACTGCCGTGGATCTGCGGTAAGAGCCTGCACGACAGCTTCTCGGGCGCCACGGTCTACGAGGCCGTCGCTGCCTAACAGCCAACAATCGATATTCTCTCGCAACCGCCGGCGCCGCCCCCGCGCCGGCGGTCTTTTTTGTCGATATGCTTATGTAGAGCCGACCATAGACAACGAGCTTATTGACGATAGTCAAAACTCGGACTAATGTAGAGATATTAATTGGTCAAAACTCAGACTATCGAATGGTGGGAGAGATGGATAGTGCAGTTAGCCCGGTCGATTTCGACCGGATGCTCAACGGGCTTGATCGTATCTATTCGGAGTTCGCGCGCACTTGCGGTCTTTCGGACTGCGCCTACTGGATGCTCGTCGACACGAGTGCAGCGGGCGGAAGCGTTGCCGTGAGTCGGCTGACGAGTGAATGGCTCTACAGCAAACAGACCATCAATTCGGCGATCAAGACGCTTAGGGCGCGAGAGCTTGCGACGTTGGAGTTTGCCGAGGGCAGTCGTAAGAACAAGGTTGTGCGACTGACCGAAGAAGGCGTGCGGTTTGTCAGGCGCTACGCGTTACCGGCGCAAAAAGCCGAGCAACAGGCATTCGAAGCGCTCGAGCCGTGGGAACAGCGCGAGATCATGCGCCTGGTCGGTAAATTCTCCCATGTTCTGAACGAAGAGTGCGAGGCATTTAAACGGCAAGTGGCCGCCGAGAACGAGGCAGACAATAAGGGCGAGGGGGACACATGCGACTCTTAATGAGGTTTATGAGGCCGTATCGCGGTCTGATCGCGGTGACGCTGTTTGCGGTGCTGATAGATAACGTCGGTACGCTGTTGGTTCCCACGATGCTGGCGAACATGGTCAACACCGGTATTACCACGGGCGATGTCGACTATATTTTACGCAACGGCCTGTACATGCTTATCGCGACCGGCATGGCCAGCGGCGGCACGGTGTTGGGCTGCTATCTTTCGGCGCGCCTGGCCGCCAACGTGGCCTGCGATATCCGCAATGCCGTGTACGACAAGTCGCTCGAGCTGTCCGCCAGCGACTTTGAGCGCTTTGGCACGGGTTCGATGATCACGCGCTCGCTCAACGACATCAACGTGATTCAGCAAGCTGTCCTGCAGACGATTCAGTTGGTGCTGCCGGTACCGTTCTTGGCCGTGGCGGGCATCATCTTTGCCTGGTTTATCGATCCTGCCATGGGCACGCTGCTGGGCGTGGTGGTTGCGATCGTGCTGGTGGCGGCGGTCTTTACCGTTGCCAACGCCGCGCCGATCTTTATGCGACTGCAGAGCTTTATCGACCGCATGAACGTGGTGCTGCGCGAGAACATCGTGGGCGTGCGCGTCATCCGCGCATTTAACAAGGAGCGCCACGAGGAGCAGCGCCTGGACGAGGTGTTTAGCGATTACGCGGCCAACGCCATCAAGGTCAACCACCTGTTTGTGGGCCTCGACAGCTCCAGCTTCTTTTTGATGAACATCGCCGAGGTGGCGGTGCTGTGGGTGGGCGGCAACCGCGTGGGCGTCCACGCCATGCAAATCGGCAGCATTTCGGCCGTGTTGGAATACGCGATCCTGATTCTTTTCTTTGTGATGATGGCGCAGATGGTGATTCTGACGCTTCCGCGTGCCGCGGCGTGCCTCAACCGTGCGCAGCAGGTGCTCGAAATCGAGCCGAGCATCGTGGACGGCAAGGCTACGCTGGGCGACGGGGCGCCTGAGTCCGCAGACGGAGCCGACGCGGTCGCCGTGTTCGATCATATGTCGTTTCGTTTTGACGACGCCGACGAGGACACGCTGTGCAATCTGAGCTTTACCTGTCGCCGCGGTCAGACGACCGCGATCGTCGGCTCGACGGGCTCGGGCAAATCGACGGTGGCCAAGCTCCTGCTGCGCTTCCACGATGCCACCAAGGGCGCCATTCGCCTGGACGGCGTTGATCTGCACGACCTTTCGCAAGACGAGATTCGCGGGCGCATTGCCTATGTGCCGCAAAAGGCATGGCTGTTCTCGGGCACCGTAGCAAGCAATCTGCGCTTTGGCAACGAAGACGCGACTGAGGCCGACATGCTTCATGCGCTCCGGGTTGCCCAGAGCACCTTTGTGCTCGATCAGCCGCAGGGGCTCGATACCCCGGTGGCGCAGGGCGGCACGAACTTTTCGGGCGGCCAGCGCCAGCGTCTGGCCATCGCCCGTGCGCTCATGAAGCATGCCGATCTATATATCTTCGATGACAGTTTCTCGGCCCTGGACTTTAAGACCGATGCCGCCCTGCGCCATGCGTTGCAAGACGAGACGCGTGACGCTGCGGTGCTCATCATCGCGCAGCGTATCTCGACCATTCTGCATGCCGACCAGATCGTGGTGCTCAGGGATGGCGAGGTCGTGGGCCTAGGCACGCACGACGAGCTCATGGAAACCTGCGAGGTGTACCGTGCTATCGCGGAATCGCAGATGAAGGGAGGTGAGTAGCATGACCGAGGAGCTCAAGAAGCAGGGCGTCGTGGATGACGTCGTAGCAGCAGGGACGGCTGAGGAGACGGCGGTCGCGCCCGGTCTGGACGATGCCGCCAAGGCTGCAGCCGAACGCGAGGCTCGCCGTCAAGCGCTCTACGAGGAAAACGAGCGCGCCGAGGACGAGCGCGCCCGCGCTGAGGCAGAGCGCATGCGCGATGTGGACGACGAGGACGAGGACGAGAAACCCCGTGACACCTGGGCGACGGTACGCCGTCTGTGGAGTGAGGCTGCCGGCGACCATTGGCGCTTCTATATCGTGTTCGCGAGCATTGTGTTCTATGTCATCTTTAACACCGCGGCGCCGGCGTACAGCGCCCGCGTCATCGATGAGCTGTGGGGACATGTAAAGCTGGCGTTTGCCAACGACACTACCTTCAGCATCACCTGGGAGAACTGCGGCAGGACTATCTTCATCTACTTTATGATCTGGACGGCTGCTGCCTCGTTCTACGCGCTCCAGAGCTTTTTGATGTCGAGCGTGGCCGAACGCCTCAACCTGCGTCTGCGTAACCGCATCGCGCAAAAGCTCAACCGTCTGCCGCTTGCCTACTTTGACGCGCACCGTCCCGGCGAGGTCGTTAGCCGCGCGACCAACGACCTGGACAAGATGTCCGAAAGCATGCAGCGCGGACTGCTGCAGCTGCTGGTGTCGATCGGCACCGTGGTGGGCGCCGTGGGCGTGATGTTCGTGTTTAGCGTGCCGCTCACGCTGGTCTTTTTGTTCTTTACGGCGTTGTCGCTGCTGGTGACCAAAGTGGTCTCGCGCCGCACACATGACGTGACCGGCGAGCGCCAGGAGTGGGTGTCCAAGATTACGAGCGCGGTCGAGGAAGGCTACTCGGGCCGTCTGGTGATTCGCGCGTTCAATCGCGAGCGTCAGAGTTCTGCCGAAGTGCATGAGGCCTCGAGGGAGCTAGCGCGCGTGAGCACCAAGGCCGACTTTATGATCAATGCCGTCGGCCCTGCGGTGCGCTTTATCGGCCGTTTGGCGCAGATCGTGATCGCGCTGGTGGGCTGCAGCATGCTGGTCGCCGGTCACATGACCGTTGGCGTGTTCCAGGCGTTCTTCCAGTTTATCTACGAGGCGTCCGAACCCATGACGCAGCTGTCGTTTACCTTTAACTCGCTGCAGAGCGCGCTGGCGAGTGCGGAGCGTGTGTTCGACCTGCTCGACGAGCCCGAGATGGAGGCCGATCCGCTGCCGGACGAGGCTGCCAAGCTGCCGGGTCGCGTTGAGGGCCGCGTCGCTTTTGAGCACGTGCGCTTTGGCTATTCGCCCGACAAGCCGCTTATGCGCGACGTATCGTTTGCCGCCGAGCCGGGCCAAAAGATCGCGGTGGTGGGAACCACGGGCGCGGGCAAGACCACGCTCATCAACCTGCTCATGCGCTTTTACGAGATTGACGGCGGGCGCATTACGCTCGACGGTGTGGACACGAGCCGCATGGACCGCGGCGAGCTGCGCCAGCAGTTTGGCATGGTGCTGCAGGATGCCTGGCTGTTCGATGGCACGATTGCCGAGAACATCGCCTATGGCTGTCCCGAGGCGACGCGCGACGAGATCGTGGCGGCCGCCCGCGCCGCGCAGGTCGACTTCTTTGTGCGTACCATGCCACAGGGTTATGACACGCGGGTGGCCAACGATGCCGAGAGCATCAGCCAGGGCCAACGTCAGCTGCTGACCATTGCGCGCGTGCTGCTCAACAACCCGGCGATTCTCATCCTGGACGAGGCGACCTCAAGCGTGGACACGCGCACTGAGCTTGCCATCGGCCGCGCCATGGACGCGCTCATGCGTGGGCGTACGAGCTTTGTGATCGCGCACCGTCTGTCGACGATCGTAGATGCCGACCTGATCTTGGTCATGGATCACGGCAACATTATCGAGCAGGGTACGCATAAGGAGCTGCTGGCTGCCGAGGGTGCCTACGCCGACCTCTATCTGAGTCAGTTCGCATAATGTGACAAAGGGACAGTCCCTTTGTCACATCGCAAATAAGGCGCGCCGGGGGTGAATCCTCTGGCGCGCCTTTTGCGTCGGTGCCGATGTCGTCTTGTGCCGCTTGCGCTCCTAGCGTTCGTCCACAAGTTTGGCAACGAGGGCCTTAAGCTCGGCCACCTCTCGCTCGAGTTCCTTGACGCGGCGGGCGTTTTCGGTGATGCCTTGACGGTTGAGCGCGGACTGCTCGGCGGCGTCGTCGGGCATGTACTCGCGGTGCTGCTTGGCGTCGAAGCTCTCCTCGAACACGCGGCAGCCGTTGCGCTTGATGATGCGTCCCGGCACGCCCACGACGGTACAGTTGTCGGGCACGTCCTTGACGACAACCGAGTTGCCGCCAATCTTGACGTTGTTGCCGATGCGAATGTTGCCGAGCACCTTGGCGCCCGTGCCCACGGTGACGTTGTTGCCCAGGGTGGGGTGGCGCTTGCCGGTCTCGTTACCGGTGCCGCCGAGCGTGACGCCCTGGTAGAGCACGCAGTTGTCGCCCACGACGGTGGTTTCGCCGATGACGACGCCCATGGCGTGGTCGATAAAGAAGCGCTTGCCGATCTGTGCGGCGGGATGAATCTCGACGCCGGTGATGTGGCGGGTGATTTGCGAGAGCACACGGGCGAGCGAGCGATGTCCATGCTCCCAGAGCCAATGCTCGGGTACGTGGTTCCACTTGGCGTGCAGGCCAGGATAGGAAAGGAAGATGACCAGACCGCTTTGCGCGGCGGGGTCCTGCGCCTGGACGGTCTTGATGTCCTCGCGAATGGTATTGATAAAGCTCACTGGCCGCCCTCCCTTAGCGCCATGGCAATTCGATTCAATAAAGTATAGCGATTCGCTAGGGATTAGGAAGAACAATCTTGGCGGCTTTGCGCGACAGGTGTCAGTTATGCAAACTTGCTGGTAATGGAGTCATGCTTTTGTGGGGTTGCGCACGAGGGGGTGCTGCAACCGTATACTGGTCAACTTGGACGTGTCCGCGCCCACAACTGAGAGGTTTTACTTCATGGGTTTCATTAATTTTATCGCTGAGCTGCTCAAAGACCCGCGCACCGCGATTGCCAGCTGGATCGCCGCCGGCCCGCTTATGGCCTACGGCTGCGCGTTCTTGATCATCTTTATCGAGACGGGCGTGGTGTTCTTCCCGTTCCTTCCCGGCGATTCGCTGCTGTTTGCCTCGGGCTTCTTTGCCCACAACGGCGGCTTTAACATCGTGGCACTTCTGGCCACCGCATGGGCCGCAGCCATCCTGGGCGATCAGTGCAACTTTATGATCGGCCACTTCTTTGGCAAAAAGATTATCGCCTCGGGCAAGGTAAAGGCCATGACGCCCGAGCGCATCAAAAAGTCCGAGGACTTCTTGGATAAGTGGGGCCATCTGGCCATCTTCCTCGGCCGCTTCTTCCCGTTCATCCGAACCTTTGTGCCTTTTATCGCCGGCATGGGCGGCATGCATTGGCGCAACTTTGTCGTCTTCAACGTGTTGGGTGGCATTACCTGGTCGACGGTCTTTACGCTGCTGGGTTACTTCTTTGGCGGCATTCCCTTTGTGCAGGAGCACTTTGAGCTGCTGATTATCGGCATTGTCGCCGTGTCGATCATCCCGACCGTGGTCGGCCTGGTTAAGGCTAAGCTGGGCAAAAAGAACGTGTAGCTCGAGCCAGCGCGCAGACCGTGCAGTTGAGGCCCGTCACCGCTTACGGTGGCGGGCCTCTTTAGTTTCGGTCAAATGAAAATACTTTACTTAGTTAAAGAAAAGCGTTTTATCAGACGCGTGCGGGGAGTACAATCTCGTGCATGCGAATCGACGTGCCATCGGCTTTGATGCCGTTCGCGTGTCCCGTCCGGCTCTACGCTCCGGGCGTGCGACGTTGCGACGCGGTCGGCCTCGGTCCTTGCGTGCGAGTTCGCGAGTATGCAACTGTGTATGTAAGGAGCGACATATGACTGTCGAGAAGAAGGATATCGATTGGGGTAGCCTCGGCTTTGGCTACATGAAGACCGATTACAGCTACGAGGCTCATTGGAAGGATGGCGAGTGGGACGAGGGCGGCCTGACCACCGACCACACCCTGCATGTCTCCGAGTGCGGTGGCATCTTCCATTACTGCCAGGAGGTCTTTGAGGGCCTGAAGGCCTACACCGCCGAGGACGGCAGCATCGTCTGCTTCCGTCCCGACATGAACGCCGAGCGCATGTATAACTCTGCCCAGCGCCTCGAGATGCCCCCGTTCCCCAAGGACAAGTTCGTTGAGGCCGTTAAGCAGGTCGTTTCTGCCAACGCCGCCTGGGTTCCGCCCTTCGGCTCCGGCGCGACTCTGTATGTCCGTCCGTTTATGATCGGCTCCGGTGACGTGATTGGCGTGGCTCCCGCTCCTGAGTACACGTTCCGTATTCTCGTGACTCCGGTCGGTCCGTACTTTAAGGGTGGCCTCAAGCCCGTCAAGCTGCGCGTTTCCGAGTACGACCGCGCCGCACCGCACGGCACCGGTAATATCAAGGCCGGCCTGAACTACGCCATGTCCCTTAAGCCCACGATGGAGGCTCACCGCGAGGGCTATGCCGAGAACTTGTATCTCGACTCCGAGTCCCGCACCTATGTCGAGGAGACCGGTGGCGCGAACGTTCTGTTCGTGAAGGAGGACGGCACGCTTGTCGTCCCGCAGTCGCACACCGACTCCATCCTGCCCTCCATCACCCGCCGTTCGCTCGTTCAGGTCGCCGAGGATTTGGGCATGACCGTCGACCAGCGTCCCGTCGAGTGGGCCGAGGTCAAGGCCGGCACCTTTGTTGAGTGCGGTCTGTGCGGCACCGCTGCCGTTATCTCCCCAGTCGGTGAGATCGACAACAAGGTCTACGGTGCCGATGAGACCGTGACCTTCCCGGCTGGCTACACCGAGATTGGTCCTGTGATGAAGAAGCTCCGCGAGACCCTGACTGGCATCCAGTCCGGTGCTGTCGAGGATAAGCACAACTGGGTTTACACCGTGGCGTAACCTGGCTTCGTAATTCTCATCAAGCCCTGACCGAGGCGGACCGGCCTATCTCCCGGCGCGTCCTCGGACATGAAAGAACCTCCGCTGCGCACTACGTGCGGCGGAGGTTCTTTCGTCCTGCGGAGTGCGCCGGAAAGGAAGGTCGCCCTCGGGCCTGCGTTACCTCGGCGCTACCGTTACGGGCAATATAGATCTGAATTAAAGATGGCGCGCGGCCTTTTAGGCCGCGCTTTTGTTTTGGTTCGCGCCATGTGGGGGGGGGTGGTGGCGACGTGCATTTTTGCGAGTATTCTGCAATCGAAGACCCCTGCATACCGGCCTCGGGCGAAAAATCGGGATTTCTCGATGTTTTCTACGAATGATGGGCGGGGTTATGGGCTGACAGCGTTTGATTTGTAGGGATATTCGCGGTCTTTGGCATTTATCGTGGCGCCCGAAACTCTTGGTTATGCTGAATACTCCCAAAAATGCACGGCGCCTTGAGGGGGACCTTCGCGACAAAGGAAACCGCCTCGTCGAAGTATGCATTCGACGAGGCGGTTTATGCATATACCCGATTAAGGATACGCTGCGGATCTGTTAGAACTTGACGGTCGGTGCCTGGCGGGCAGCTTCGGCGGCCTCGAAGCCCTGGCGCTCCTTAAACTGGAAGATGCCGGCAAAGATGACGGCCGGGAAGGTCTGGATGGCGTTGTTGTAGCTGAGCACGCAATCGTTGTAGCTCTGGCGCGCGTAGCTCACCTTGTTCTCGGTGTCCTCGAGCGTGGACTGGAGCTGCGTAAAGTTGGTGTTCGCCTTAAGGTCGGGGTAGGCCTCGGCCACGGCAAAGAGCTGGCGCAGGGCGCCGGTCAGCACGTTGTCGGCTTCCATCTTGGCTTCGGGCGTGGTGGCGCTTACGGCGGCGTTGCGCGCGTTGACCACGGCGGCAAGCGTGTCCTGCTCGTGTTTGGCGTAGCCCTTGACGGTCTCGACCAGGTTAGGGATCAGGTCGTTGCGGCGCTGCAGCTGCGTGTCGATGTTCTGCCAGGCGTTATCAATGCGATTGCGCTTGGTGACCATGTTGTTGTAGATGCCGGCGATGGCGCAGACAATCACAATGACAACAACGATACCGATGATGACGGGAATCATGGTGTCTCCGTTTCGAATGGCCGCGGCGTCTTCCGCCGGCTGCCGTTGGTGTAACGCTACTAGTATACCCGCAACCTTTGGCGATACCGAACTTTCCGGTAAGCGTTATGTTTCCACCAAGGTAAGGCCATTCGCCAGGGGGCGGGCGATACAGGTGTAAGATATGCGACAGATTAGTGAGCGTTGTCTTCTCCTTGAGGAGGGCGATATATATGGACCTTCGTATCAAGAAAACCTATCGGGCCCTGTTCGAGGCCTTTACTGAGCTGCTCGAAGAGCATCGGTTTGAGGACGTGACGGTTGCCATGCTGTGCGACCGCGCTATGATTCGTCGGACGACGTTCTACAAGCACTTCCGCGACAAGAACGATTACTTTGCCTTCTATATCGATGAACTCATGTCGGGCCTGCCGCAAAAGCGGGCCGATGCGGATGGCGCGGAGGGCGCCGAGGACGTGCGCGCGCTTCGCCACGAAGTGTTCGCCGATGCCATGGATCTGATTCTGGCGCATGAGCAGCTCATGGATAACATTTTGGCGAGCAGTATGTCGGGTATGCTGACCAGCACGATTTGCGACCGCATCGCGCGCTCCATACGCGGGCGCGTGATGAGCGCGCTTGACGAGGACGCGCTCGCGCCCGTATCGCTCGAGACAACGTCTGAGTTTGTCGCCGGCGGCATTATTCGGCTCTTCACTATGTGGTGGGAATCGGGCCACGTACTAGAGCGCCGATCCGAAATCGCCGACGTGGTCGATGCACTGTTCGAGCGGACCATGACGCCGGTGGGTCACTAAGAGTGGCGGAGAGAGGGGGATTCGAACCCCCGGAACGCTCTCGCGCTCAACGGTTTTCAAGACCGCCGCATTCAACCGCTCTGCCATCTCTCCGTGAGTCGTAATGATAGCATCGTTTTGGATTTGCAACAGGGAAGGCGAACGATGACGATCACCGAAATCGATGAGAAGTTCATGCGTGAGGCGCTGGCCGAGGCGCGCGCCGCCGCTGCGGTGGGCGAGGTGCCCATCGGAGCCGTAGTGGTGCGCGACGGCGAGATTGTCGCGCGGGCGCATAATCGCCGCGAGCTCGACCAGGATCCTTCGGCGCATGCCGAGTTTTCGGCCCTGTGCGCCGCCGCTCAGTCGCTTGGACGCTGGCGTCTTTCCGATTGTACGGTCTACGTGACGCTCGAGCCCTGCTGCATGTGCGCGGGGCTTATGGTTAACGCGCGCGTGGGGCGCTGCGTGTACGGCGCGGCCGATGCTAAAGCGGGCGCTCTGGGGTCGCTATACGACCTCAATGCCGATTCGCGCCTGAATCATCGGTTTAATGTGACCGCCGGCGTGCTGGCAGACGAGTGCCGCGCGGTGCTGAGCGGTTATTTTAGTGGGCTGCGTGGCACCGATGGTGCTGGCTGCGGTTGTGGGGCCGATCTTGAGGCGCATACCGCCCACGCCGAGGCGCTTGCGGGTGTCAAAGATACTGCCGTTGGGGCGGTCGATTTTGGTGCCGCGTGCCGCCGGCCCCGCCGTGTGCAGCTGGCGATCGACTCCTTTAAGGGCAGCGTTTCGAGCGCGCAGGCGGAGGAGGCCGTTGCCGAAGGTGTGCGCCGCGTGTGGCCCGATGCCCAGGTAAGCGCGCTGCCGCTGGCGGATGGCGGCGAGGGAACGCTCGATGCCGTTGCCGCGTGCGGCGGTGAGGTCGTGGCATGTGAAGTCGCAGGCCCTCTGGGCGACTGTGTGTCTGCCCGGATGCTGGTGGACGGCGAGCACGAGTCGGCTGTAATCGAGATGGCCGAGGCGGCGGGTATTGGGTATTCGCCTTGCACAGAGCCGGCGGCGTTGGCCGCTACGACCTATGGCGTGGGCGAGCTCATGCTTCGAGCGGTTCGTGCTGGGGCAAAGACTATCTATATTGGTCTGGGCGGCAGTGCCACCAACGACGGTGGCGCCGGCATGCTGCAGGCGCTGGGCGCGCGTGTGGTCGATGATCAGGGCTGCGATGTCGCCCCTGGTCTCGCGGGGCTTGAGCAGGTGGCGAGTATCGATTTGGCACCGGCGCTTCGGGCGCTGAATAGCGCGCGTATCGTCGTGCTCTCTGATGTCGAGAACCCGCTCGTGGGGCGTCGTGGGGCACTTGCAGTGTTTGGCGGGCAAAAGGGCCTGCCGACAGACGATGTCGAAGCGCTGGGCAGGTACGACAGTTGGATGGTCGGCTACGGCCGCCTGCTCGATGCGGCGATTACCGGGGTGCGGGCTCAGGGGTTGTTGCGCGTGCCCGAGGGCGTGCGGACATTTGGCTCGGTGCTCGGCGTGCCTGGCGCGGGCGCGGCAGGTGGCTTGGGCGCCGCGCTGCTGGCGCTCGGTGCTGAGTTGCGTTCGGGCGTGGAGACGGTGCTCGATCTGATTGGGTTTGACGAGCGCGTGCGCGATGTCGACCTGGTCATTACAGGCGAGGGCAACATGGACGAGCAATCCGCTGCCGGCAAGGCGCCGGTGGGCGTGGCCCGCCGTGCCAATCGCTATGGCAAGCCGGTAGTCGCCGTCGTGGGCGGTCGTGCGGATAATTTGGATGCGGTGTATGGTCAGGGCATCGACTTGGTCCTGCCGGTCTGCCGCAGGCCCATGCCTCTTGACCAAGCGCTCGACCCCCAGGAAGCCACAACCAACCTCATCTGCGCCGGTGAAGCAGCCGCCCAAGCCTACGACCTCGCCCGCCTCTAAAACCCAACTCCCTATAAGTTGCGGTGGAATAGTTCCTGTTTGGCGGCTCAGGCGGCAAAAACAGGAACTATTCCACCGCAACTTCGAGAATGGCTATCCGAGGCTGGTCGCCTTGGGCCTTGGGTCGGACCGTCCGCCATGAAATGCGGCCATCTACTACGTTTAGCCGAGCACCCTTGACCATCCCGGATTTTGTGAAATTAAAACCGCAGGTAGAAAGCTTGCCGATTTTCGAAAAAGCCGGCTATGGTTGACCCCTGCGGCCTAAACGTAGTAGATAGGCCCCTTTTGTGGCACGGCAGCAGACCAGTCTTTTTGGGACGGGGCTTATTTGACTACCTGTCGATCTGATTGCCCAAGTAGTCAAAAAGCCCCGTCCCAAATTAGCTACCTTGCCCCATCGGGCGGGAGCGGGTAAGATATATCGAGCGCCTAGCGCGTTCGATGGGTTCGGATGACGACATGTTCCGAATCTGGTCAGGTCCGGAAGGAAGCAGCCATAAGGAGCCTCTGTCGGGCATCCGAATCCATCGAGTGCGCAGGCGTTTTTTTTGGTGCCGCGGCTACCCGCGAGTGCCGGCAGGGCGCTTGGTGTCTCGCTGGTCCTCGGCTTCGCCTGCGGGGTCGCTCGACTACCAAGCGCCCTGCCGGCACCCGCGGGTAGCCGACCAAAACCGCCTGAAGGGTCACATTTATCTGATAATTGAATCCCCGGCGTTATGCCGCTCGCTGGCGTTGCCAAAACATCGGCTGCTACGTGCCTTGGGCGCTAGTGACCGTTGCCCTTACATCTGTAACGAGTTGCTTACGCATCTCCAGGGTTCTCCGTACTATCATGAATCAGATTGAATTGAGATGATGATAGGGAGCGCCTTTTTATGATTGAGCTGCTCAGGCGTTTTGGTGGTAAATTTCGCCGGTATATGGTGATTGGCCCTGCGTGCAAGTTGATTGAAGTGATCTTTGACCTGCTGACGCCGCTGGTGATTGCCCAGATGATCGATAAGGGCATCGGCGCACACAATGTGAACGCTGTCGTCCACTACGGCATGGTACTTGCCGCCATGGCCGTGATCGGCATCTCGTTTACGCTCGTCTGCCAAAAGATGGCGGCGCTCACCTCGCAGGGTATGGGTACCGACATTCGCGGCGCACTCTACCAGCACATCAACAAGCTGAGCTATGCTGAGCTCGATCGCTTTGGCACGCCGTCGCTCATCACGCGCATTACCAACGACGTCAACCAGGTGCAGCTTGCCGTGGCGCTGGGCGTGCGTATGCTCATCCGCTGGCCTTTCCTGGCGGTGGGTTCCATGGTTGCGGCCCTTGCCATCGACCTTAAGCTCGGCATGATCTTTTTGATTTGCACGCCCGCCATCGGCCTGGTGTTTTGGCTTGTCATGGCGCGCTGCATCCCGTACTACAAGCAGCTGCAGGCAAAGCTCGATCGCATCGCGCTTATTTGCCGCGAGGGACTTTCGGGCGCCCGCGTGGTCCGGGCGTTTGTGCGCGAGGACCACGAGCGCGAGCGTTTTGCCCAGGCGGCCGATGACCAGGCGCGTGTCGCAATCGCGGTGGGCAAGCTCTCGTCGATTCTCAACCCCGTCACGTTTTTGGTGATGAACCTGGGCGTGTGCGCCATCCTGTGGGTGGGCGGCATTCAGGTCAACGTGGGCGAGCTCACGCAGGGCCAGGTCATGGCGTTCGTCAACTACATGACGCAGACCCTGACCTCCATCGTGTATGTCGCCAACCTGGTCGTGGTCTTTACCAAGGCGAGCGCCAGTGCGTCGCGTCTCAACGAGGTGCTCAATTGCGTGCCGAGCATTACCGACGAGGGCAATCAGCCGGTCGCACTGCCCGAGCCGAGCGAACTGGCGGGTGGCGCTGTTTCGGTCCCGGCGCTGAGCTTTGACCATGCGAGTTTTTCGTTTGGCGCGGGCGCGGCAAATGCCGTGAGCGATGTGACGCTGGAGCTGCCGCTGGGCAAAACGCTTGGCATTATCGGCGGCACGGGCAGCGGTAAGTCGACGCTCGTCTCGCTTATCCCGCGCCTGTACGATGCGAGCACTGGCAGCGTGAGCGTGATGGGCGCCGACGTGCGCACCTGGCCGCTCGATCAGCTGCGCCACGTGGTCGCGACCGTTCCGCAGCGCGCGTCGCTCGTGAGCGGCACGATCCGCAGCAACCTAACCTGGCGCGACGAGTCGGCGACCGACGAGGAGCTTTGGGCGGCGCTCGATATGGCGCAGGCCAGCGAGTTCGTGCACAACAAGCCCCAGGGCCTCGACGCCCCGGTCGAGGCGGGCGGCAAGAACTTCAGCGGCGGACAACGTCAGCGCCTGACCATCGCACGTGCCCTGGTGGGCGCTCCGCAGGTCCTAATCATGGATGACTCCGCCTCGGCGCTCGACTTTAAGACCGACGCGGCGCTTCGCCATGCCATCCGCGAGCGCAGCGTGCGTGGTGCCGCCGAGGGTGGGCTGCCGCTCACGACCGTCATCGTGAGCCAGCGCGTCTCGACCGTACGCGACGCCGACATGATCTGCGTGCTCGACCACGGCTCGGTTGCGGGCCTGGGCACGCATGACGAGCTGTATGCAAGCTGCCAGCTCTATCGCGAGATTTGCCGGTCGCAGCTGCGCCGCGAGGAGCTCGAGGGCCAGCAGGGGAGTGCGGTGCCCGCGCTCGCCCCAAGCTCCGTGCCCGCCCTAGGCGCCCCGACCGCCCCTGCATCTGTCTGCGCAAAGGAGGGCTGCTAAATGAATCCGTATACTTCTTCCGGTTCGGTCGCCACGATGACGGCCAACGTGTCCGGCAACGACAAGCTCAACGACCTGGGCGACGGCCCACGCCAGCCTGGCGACCCTGAGCGCTATCCCGTGGGTGCGGTGACCCGTCGCCTGCTGGACTATGTTCGCCCGCACCGCGTCTCGTTTACGGCGTCGTTTGTGAGCGCCGCCATCTCGGTGATCCTGCAACTCTATACGCCCATCCTCATCGGCGAGGGCATCGACCTTATCGTCGCCGCCGGGCAGGTGGACTTCGATGCGCTGCTGCCGCTCGTTACCAAGCTCGCGATTGTCGTCGTAGGTGCTGCGGCCTTCCAGTGGCTACAGGGCTACTGCGTCAACCGTCTGTCCTACGAAACGGTGCGCGACATGCGCGTGGAGGCGAGCGATAAGCTCAGTCGCATGCCGCTCAGCTTTATCGACAGCCATGCCCACGGCGACCTTATGAGCCGCGTGGTCAACGACGTCGATCAGGTGGGTGACGGCCTGCTGCAGGGTTTTACGCAGCTCTTTACCGGCGTCATCACCATCGTGGGCACGCTCGCGTTTATGCTCTCCATTAACCTGACCATGACGCTTGTGGTGGTGCTCGTCACGCCGCTTTCCATTTTTGCAGCCGGTGCTATTGCCAAACTCTCCAACAAGAGCTTTACGGCGCAGCAACGCATTCAGGGTCAGCTTGGCGGCCACATCGAGGAATACGTGGGCGAGCAGAAGCTTGTCGACGCTTTTGCCTATGGCTCCAGCGCGCAGCTGCGCTTTGATGCCCTTAACGCCGAGCTCTATACGGCAGGCGAGCGCGCGCAGTTTATGGGTTCGCTCTCCAACCCCGGCACGCGCTTTATCAATAACATCATCTATGCCGTGGTCGCTGTGATCGGCTGCGTGGGCGTGATCACGGGCGTGCCCGCGGCGCTTTCGGTGGGCGGCGTGCAGATTTTCCTGTCCTATGCTAACCAGTACACCAAGCCGTTCAACGAGGTTACCAACGTCATTACGCAAATCCAGACGGCGTATGCCTCGGCGCGCCGCATGTTTGCACTGCTCGACGCCCGCGAGCAGGAGCCCGATGCGCCAGACGCCGTGGAGCTTGCCGCCCCGCGTGGCGAGGTGACTTTTGAACACGTGGACTTTAGCTATGTGCCCGACCGCAAGCTGCTGCAGGATATCTGCATCGAGGCCAAGCCCGGCATGCGTTTTGCCCTGGTCGGCCCCACGGGCTGCGGAAAGACAACGCTCATCAATTTGCTGCTGCGGTTTTACGATATCGATGCCGGACGCATCATGGTCGATGGCCGGTCTTCGCGTGACTACACGCGCGCAAGCCTGCGCCGCGCCTTTGGCATGGTGCTGCAGGATACGTGGCTGTTCGAGGGCACGGTGGCGGAAAATATCGCTTACGGTTGCCCGGATGCCACGCGTGAACAGGTTATCGAAGCCGCCAAGCGCGCGCACGCGCACAAGTTTATCGTGCAGCTGCCAAGCGGCTACGATACGGTCATCGGCGAGGACGGCGGCATGTTTAGCCAGGGTCAAAAACAGCTGCTGTGCATCGCGCGCGTCATGCTCACCGACCCGGCGATTCTGCTGCTGGACGAGGCGACGTCGAGCATCGATACCCGCACCGAGCTGCAGGTGCAGGCGGCATTCGACGAGCTTATGGCCGGCCGTACGAGCTTTGTGGTGGCGCATCGCCTGAGCACCATCCGCAACGCCGACTGCATTCTGGTGATGCGCGACGGCGAGATTATCGAGCGCGGCACGCACGACGAGCTGCTAGCGACAGGCGGCTTCTACGCCGAACTCTACCGCAGCCAATTCGCCCAGTGAGCAAGCCAGTGGGGCAAATGAACTAGGTTTGTTTGCCCCACGTCTCAACTATTTGGGGGCTTACACCGCGGACGTTTTGCCCCCATCGGTGTCGCCCATGTCGCCAATCGACAGACGGTGGTTTACATCTGTCACGTTAGTACTAAGATATTCATCTAATAAATTGCATTAGTGGCTTTAGTTTTGGGGGAAACGAGCAACGTGACTATGACATGCTCTTTGGTGGTCAACAGCAAGAGCGGTAATACCAGGATGGTTTCGGGCGCGATCAAGCGTGCCCTACAGGCTGCGGGCGTTGAGTTTGTCCATGCCGCGGCGTTGAGCGACGATGCGGATGCAGATCAGGTTGCGCTCGAGGCGCAGGGCGCCTGCGCGGCCGACACGGTGCTCGTCGGTTTTTGGTGCGACAAGGGCGCGTGCACGCCTTCGGTTGCCGCGCTGCTCTCCGCTCTGCACGGCAAGCGCGTTTTCCTCTTTGGTACCTGCGGTTTTGGCGCTGATCAGAGCTATTATCAGCAGATTATCAATCGCGTGACCTCCAATTTGGCTGGGGATGCCGAGCTTGCGGGCTGGGCGATGTGCCAGGGCAAGATGGGCCCCGCGGTCAAGCAGCGCTACGAGGCCATGCTCGAGCAAGATCCCGAAAACGTCCGATTTAAGATGCTGCTCGACAACTGGGTTGCCGCAAAGGATCACCCCACCAAGGAGGATCTGGACAACATGGCTGCAGCCGCCAAGAAGGCCGTGCTGGGCGAGTAGCTCCCATCGCTGACGGCGGTCGGTCCATCTTTCTAAATGAAACGTCCTCCCGGGCGTCGGGGCACGAAGTTCCCTGCTCTACAGTCCTGCGCAAGACGAAGGCCACATTAAGTGGCCTTCTTTGCGTGCGGAACTCGCGATGAACTTCGTGCCCCGCCGTCCGGGAGGACGCCTCTTTATTGATGGGAGGCCTGATAGGTCGATGGTTCCGTGCCCGGATGCGTCCAAAGTGGGACGGGCTTTCCGGATGGGCAGGCTTTCGAAAAATGCGTCCCGGAATTTGCCTTTGGAATGGGACGTAGTTTCCCGTTGAGGTGCTTTGCGGAAAGTGCATCCCACTCTGGGCGGTCGAAGTGGGACACGCTTTCCCAAAGGCGCTCCAACGGGAAATTGCGTCCCATTATTCGGTCAAGAAACGGGATGCATTTTCCCAATGAGAGCAAAACCGGAAAATGCATCCCACAATCAGCCCTCAAAGTGGGACGCCGTTTCCCAATGAGGCTCAAGCGGAAAATGCATCCCGGAATTTGCGCTCAAAGTGGGATGCGGTTTCCGGTTGAGGGTCTAAGGGGAAAGTGCGTCCCAGAATCGACGCTTGAAATGGGATGCAGTTTCCCGATGAGGCACTCGACGGAAAATACATCCCAGAAATGGCCTTTGAGCTGGGATAAGATTTCCGCGGCATCTCGGATTCTCAAAAATGAGACACGCCGTTGGCGAAAATGAGACACGTGATATCGGGCATCGGGCGTATCATTTGCAAAAATGAGTCCACTCCACTCGAATAAAGCGAGGTCCCTCATGTACGTTCCACACCCCCGTATCCGTAGGCTGTCGAAAATCCCGCTTGTTGGGACGGCGGCGCTTGCTGCGTTGATCGCCACGAGCGTCGCCTGCTTCACGGCCACGCCCCAGGTTGCCCAGGCGGCAGACGCGCCCGCAATCACCGATATGACCGAGCAGGATTATCAAGCCCTGGGTCTGGGCACGAGCGAGGACATTCCGGCCGATACCGTTGGCCCCTATTCCACTGATACCCCCACGACGTTTGCCACGCGCAGCGAGGTCTATATGGCAGCTAACGGTAGCC
Source organism: uncultured Collinsella sp. (assembly GCA_959019775.1). Taxonomy (GTDB): domain Bacteria; phylum Actinomycetota; class Coriobacteriia; order Coriobacteriales; family Coriobacteriaceae; genus Collinsella. Next base: position 17,683 of record CAUEPS010000017.1, on the reverse strand, counting down.
ATGGCAATCGCTACACTCTGCGCGACAAGCTCGAGAACGTCGAGCGCGGTGACATTGGCGGCAGCAGCAAACTCACCGATGGCTATGGAAGTGTGTGGGGCGCCGCAAAGTTCTGGCAAAACGTCAACAAATTCGATACGAACAGCGATCTCTACAAGCATAGCGACTACGGTGGCGGCACCTGGTCGTACCTAAGCAACAATGAGTCCTCAACAGTACTCGCCAACGACAACAACGGTTTCTCGGGCATTCACGCCACGAGTGTTGAGTTCTGCAGCGACGCCAGCACGGGCAAAAAGAGCCGCGTTGCCGAGCTCCGTGCCTACGGCGACAGTTCCTCCACGACGATTGACGGCAAGTCATACGCCGGAAAGGTTGAGCTGGTCCTCTACTCGTTTAGCAACGGGCGTACGCGCACTCTCGACACACACCTGCCGGTGACGGTCAACACTAATATGATGTACGAAGGCCGTTTTAAGTACCTGGATGCCGGTTACCTGCAAGAGCACGACGCCGTCTTTGATGTCGAGGCGGGCGATGTCGATGGCGACGGCGTCGACGAGCTTTTTGTCTACGCGGGCTGCTATGTCGACGAGAACGGCGTGCGCAAGGCCGTAGTCGACATGTACGACCTGGAGGGCGGCAACTGGAAGCAAGGCGTCGTCAAGATCGATGCCGGTAACGCCGCGGACTACACCACGCACAACAAGGGCGGGAACGACTCCTGGACGCAGCTTCAGTCAGCTCCTGTCGTTTCGCTGGCGGCCGGCGACCTCGATCGCGATTTTTGCGATGACCTCGCCATCGTGGTCTCGGCACCCTACGGCAAGAAGAATATTGATAAGTCGACGCATTGCGAGCTGTTTTCGTGGGATGCATCCAAGGGTGCGCTCGTCCATGTCGATGCTCTGGGCGACGCGGGCGCAATCTCCCTCTCCGCGAACGGCAAGACCATGGTCGCTGCGAATGCGACGTTCGGCACGTTTGCCGCCTACGATGAAGAAGGAAAGAAGACGGGTGAAACCGTCACGGGCCTTATTCTTGCGGGCTATAACTGGCAACGCAGCGCTTTTGATTACGGCGCTTCTGACGGCAGCAAGGGGCTGTACGGCGCGCTGTACCGCTACGCGTATTTTGACTCGGAGTCTGGCGGGTTCAAGCTTTCCGATTGCAAGGAATACAGAGACGGGCTCCTTGCCTCCTATGGGCTGATGCATGTGCCCAACAGCGCATGGAAGGATAGCGCTCAGGATAAGCGCTATCCGTGCACCTTGGCGCCTATTGCCCTTGCCACTGCCAACCTTGACGGCCTGTCCGAGCAGCTGGCGGTCGACGAGGTGCTCGTGGGCGGCGATGTGTTCCGCGACTTTGCCTGCAACACGGCACAGAGCGGGGCTCAGGGCTTGGGGTCCATGGTCGGAACCATGAGCATGAGCGGTCAGCAATACAACAGCAGCAACAAGCATGACCACAAGGGTATAGAGCAGGTGTGGATCAGCGACGTCAAGGCGGGCAGCGTCTCGGGTTCGGACCGCTATAACGAGAGCTTTATCGCCGTGGTGGGCAAGCACCGCGACGAGGACCTGCGCAAGAACGATGACTACTATTGGATGACCGCCTCGCATTTTTCGCTCGACGAGAACGGAAAGGTGCGCCGCGGCGAGGAGCAGGTGATTAGCGAGAGCAACCGCCGCGGCACTACCTACGGCACATTTATCTCGCTCGCGCTGCCCGATGTCGACAACGACAGCGTCAAGATCACGTACAAGGACCGCTACAAGGTCTATACCAACCCGCGCGTGCTTGCCGTGCTGCAGGATGCGCCCTATGTTGAGGATCTGGAGCAGGCATACGGCTATCTGGTGTTGGGCGGCACGTCATACGGAGAGGAAAAGGGCACGGGGACATCCCAGGGCTATACCATTGGCGCCGAGTTGGGCGTTGCCGTCGAGGTGCAGACCGGTCCGCCCCTGGTCGCGATGAATGCTTCAGTCGATTTTGCCGCCGAGGGATGCTATGACTACCGGAGCGAGCGCACGGTCAGCGCAAGCGTAAGCTATGAGTCGCATGCCGGCGAGGGTGACAAGGCCGTGCTCTACACGATTCCGATGGTCTATTACGAGTATGAGATCGAAAATGAGGAAACTGGTGGCAAGGGCGTGATGGCGGCGCCCGTGTCGCTCGGCGCGCAGACCTCGGTCGTTAATGTCGAGGCCTATGACCGCATTGCCAAACAGCACAATATGACGCCGCTCAGCTACTTTTTGACCAACCGGTCGGGAGAACCCGGAACCTATCAAACGACGCTCAACGGCGAGACTCCCGTTGGGGATTCCTTTGGCCTGGGCAAGCCTGGCGTAACGCGCGCCTACACGCACGATGGGTTTAACGGCGCCGCCGCGCAGTCGGGGGCGAGCATTGAGCAGACCATCGAAGTCGAGGAGGGCAAGGAGCAGGAGCTCGAGCTCGGCTTGACGCTGAACGGCAGCGTTGTCATGGGCGCGAAGCTCGCAAAGCACGAGTTGTTTGGCGGCCTGTGCTTTGGTGCCAACGCCGGCTTTACTACGGGTAACTCCTCGAGTGAATCGACCGAATACGGCGGCACCGTCGACAACCTGCCCGAGGCCGCGCAGGGCAAGTACGGTTTTGTGTGGCGTCTGGGTGTCAACGCGGTGGATGTCGACAAGTTCGAGGCAGACTCGGGCGACAAGCTCGGCACCAAGGACACCGACCAGTTCTGGATCGTGGGCTATGACGTTAAGGACGTCGAGATGCCCGACGCGCCGGCCGTGACGGGCTTTACGGCAAACGCCGTCGATTCGACCAGCGTTACGTTTAGCTGGGACGATGTACTCGCAAACAAGAGTGGCTTTAGCTACGGCGTGGGCATGCTGCAGAGCAATGCGGCGGATGCGGTCGTCAATAGCTGGAAGATTGCCGACAACACGCAGACCTCGCTCAAGTGGGATGGGCTGCAGCCCAATACGGAGTATCGATTCGCCATCGCCGCCGTTAAGAATGGATCCACGACCGAAACAGGTATTCGCTCGGCAATCATCACGGTCAAAACCATGCCCGATGGCATGACGATGACCGTGAGCGGACCTGCGGCGGATGCTGCGGAGGGGTCGGATCTTGGATACGACTCTTCGGTTGAGCGCACGGCGGGAAGCCACCTGACGCTCTCGGCGATTGGCCATGTGAAGCAACTCGGTGCCGACGATAGCGAAACAGGGCTGGCACCGACCTATATGTGGTACCGCAAGGGCCGCGGCGAGACAGAGTTTAAGCTCGTGGGTGCCGATGGCAACCTCGCGGCTGGAACGGCCTCAAAGCTCGAGATTGACCTGATCGCAGACGATGACGGTGCGCGGTATTACTGCCACGTGGGATACAACGACGTGGGCCTCGACACCGGCACGACGCTCGTGAATATCGAGGCCGAGGAGACGGCGCCCACAACGGTGAACGCCACCCCGATCCGCACGCGCCGCCTGTTCTCACAGGCAAGTGCGGGCGCCAAGAAGTTCCTGGACCATACGCTGGTAAACACCGCCGGCCCAACCGATTCCGAAGGCTCAAAGGACCCCGAGACTCCTGAGACCCCGACGAACCCGGACAAGCCCAAGTCCGACAACGGAGCTAAGACCGACACCAAGGTCAAGACTACGACCACAGCGAAGAACCTCGCAAACACCGGCGACCAAACATTCGCCCTAGTCGCCACCGCAGCAGCAGCGGGAGCAACGCTCGTAGTGATAGCCCTCATCATGCTGATCAAGCGCCGCAAGACCCACTAGTAGCCAGTCGAACATATCGACAACCCAAAAACCCGGGTAGCCAAAAAACAGGCCACCCGGGTTTTCTGTTGAGTGGAGACTCCGCAAGCGGAAACTGCATCCCACAATTAGCGCCCGGAACGGGACACATTTTCCGTCAAGCCCTCATCCGGAAAATCCATCCCAGTTTGAGCGCCCAGACCGGGACGCACTTTCCCAAAGGGTCCTCAACGGGAAACTGCGTCCCATAATTAGGCCAAGAAAAGGGATGAACTTTCCCAATGAGAGCCAACCGGAAACCACGTCCCAGAATCAGCCCCCAAAGTGGGACGCACTTTCCCAACGAGCCTCAACCGGAAAATATATCCCGGAATCCAGCTGAATAGTGGGACACACTTTCCCAATCGGGTCCCAAGCGGAAACTGCATCCCATTCCAGACAAGAATTCCGGGACACACTTTCCGCAAACAAAGAAGGCCACATAACGTGGCCTTCAACTTATATATGTTCGGCGATACACCCAAGACAAGCCACGCCCCAACATCAGGGCGTCTGTCCGAGCAGGGAACCTTACATGCCTCCGCCCGGACAGACGTTTCAGTTATGAACTCGCAGCTAGTCGTTACTTGATCTTGGTCGTACCCGGTGCCAGGTTGGGGTCGGTCTCGTTGGCCTCGGTCTGGAAGTGCTCCGTATAGACGTTCTTGCCATCGCGGAACATCTCGTAGTATTGCATCTTGGCGTAATCCTCGCGCGCCTTGGTGGCGGCTGCTGCGGCGGCGTCGTCGCCGGTGACGTTGGAGGAGAGTGCCCAGCGCAGGCTGGCGTCCTCGTAGCCCACCGAGTTGATGGCGGGCAGCGACTCGCGCAGCGTCATGTGCGCCTTCTGGTAGTCGGTCAGCGGGGCACCGATCAGCTGCATGAGTTGCGTGGACAGGTAGTTGGTGGACAGGTCGTCGACCTCACTCGTCTGGTCGCAGCCGGCAACGTCGTAGTTGGCCCAGATGATGTAATCGGTCTGCCACAGGCGCTCTTGATGCGTGGCGTCGTCCTCGCCGGTAAACCACTTGTCGTTGAACTTGGACGGGAAGAACGGCTGGTGATCGCCCCAGAACACCACGACCACCTTGCGGTCGAGTTTGCTCAAGGCGTTGAGGAAGTAGCGAAGCGCCTGGTCGGACTGCTCGATGCACGAGACATACTCGTCGACATCGGAGAGCGTGCCGTCCTCGACGGTCTTGGTGTCCAGGTCGGTCGTGTCGATGTTCAGGTGCATCTGCTTGTCGACCGGCAGCAGGCCCGTGTCGTAGCCCGAGTGGTTCTGCATGGTCACGTCGAAGATAAACTGCGGATCGGCGTTCTGGTCGAGCAGCTCAAGAATCTTGTCGTAGGTAGCCTGGTCGGTCACCATGCCGCGTAGGGTGTCGGCTCCCTGGAAGTCGTTGATGGACAGGAACCGGTCAAAGCCAAAGTCCTTGTACACGTTCTCGCGGTTCCAGTTGGTTGCGTGGTTGGGGTGCATGGCCGTGGTGGAATATCCGAGCGACTTGAACTGCTCTGCCAGGTTCCCGGTCGTTTCCATGTTGTAGATGGTGTAGGGGTACACGCCCGAGCCCAGGTTGGCCATGGAGTTGCCGGTCATAAACTCAAACTCGGTATTGGCGGTGCCGCCGCCGTAGGCGCTCACGTAGAGCTTACCGCGGCTGAGGCAGTTGGACAGGTTCTTAAAGTACTGCGGGCCCTCGTAGCCGGCGCGCATGTTCTGGTAGATCGAAAGATCCGAGAAGGTCTCGTTCATGATGGCGATGACCGTGGGCTTCTCGCTATCGAACTGCTCCTTTGCGGCGGCGCGCTCGTCGCTCTTGGCTGCGTCGGACTTGTCGTAGGCCTTGGCGTACTTTTTGAGCGTGGCCTTGGCATCGTCGACGGAGTAGTCGGCGGGTTTGGGCGGCTTGATGGACTGCGCTGCGCTAATGAAAGCGGGCAGGTAGCCCTCGCGCCAGTAGCTCTCGAGCGGGCGCCAGGTGTAGACGGTGATGCCGAGGGTGTTGTAGTAGTCGATGAGCGTGACGTGTGCGGTCACGCCGCCCAGGCACAGCACCGCCACGAGCAGGTTGGTGAGCAGCATGCGCTTGGCGTTGGCGGCGCCCTTCTGACGGTGCGGTGCCACCAGGCCGGCGTACTCGCACAGCAGCATGGCGATGGCGGTAAAGCCCATGGACAGCACGCAGAACAGCGAGATCGAGAAGGTGTAGCCGGTGCCGGCGACCGCAGCGGCGGTGGAGATGGCCGAAAGGTCGCCCGGCTGGATGGGCATGGATTTAAACGTGATGACGAAGAACTCGGCAATGCCCAGGACAAAGAGGGCAAAGGCCAGGACCGCGGGAGCTGCGCCGTGGCGCTGGAACAGGAAGAACAGGCCGACCATGAGCGTGGTGATGATGGCCCACTCGAGCAGGATGCACAGGGGGTAGACCCAGGTAAAGTCGTGGTTGGACGAGACCTCCATGCCCAGCAGCGCAAAGACGCCGGCGAGCAGCAGGCACAAGACGGCGGCGACGAGCGGTTTGCCCACAAAGGCGCCGCGCAGGCGGGCGAGCTTGCCGGTGGGGGCGGGGGCGTCGGGCCCGGCGAACGCAAAGACGCGCGGGGCGATGCAGTCGCGGGCGATACTGGCCCAGGCGCAGCCGGTGAGGATGGCATTGGTCAGGATGAGCATCACAAAGGCGAGCGGCTCGTTTTGCGCGACGAGGCCAATAGCGCCCCAGACGGTCAAAAAGAGCTGGAACAGGCCGAAGGCGACGCTCCAGGCGAAGGCGCCCTTGGTGACGGTGCCCGACTGAGCGCGAATGGCCTTGGCCTCGCGCAAGACAAGGTAGACGGTCGCCGCAAGACCGACGAGCGAGATGGCGGCAGCGAACATGCTGAGACTCCTCACAAACTAAAACCTACGAAAGCGGGGGTTTACCCGATTGTTACCAAGATATGCGCTGCAATTGGTGGCTGCGCACAACAACCAGCCATATTAACGCGCGCGTGTGGCGGTGTGGCGCAATGTAGTGGCGACCTGCGCGATAATGGACGGGAATTACACGGAAACGTAAAGGCTTCTTAAAGAATTGGCGAGGATAGAGCTATGGGCGAGCAGGTTTGTATGACGGGCGCCGAGTACTGCGACGGAGCTGCGGGCGTGGATACGAACGGTTATCCGGTCGAGACTACGGGCAATGCGGTGCTGGACATCTTGGAGCACCGCTCGTCCACGCGTGCCTTTGCGCGCGATGACGACGACCGTCCCGTGGCGGTGACCGACGAGCAGCGGGCAGCGATTCTGCACGCGGCGAGCCGTGCGCCGTCGGCAGGCGCCATGATGATGTATTCCATCGTGAGCATTCGCGAGCAGGCTACGCTGGACCGTCTGGCCGACCTGTGCGACCACCAACCCATGATTGCCAAGGCGCCCTGGGCACTCATATTTGTGGTCGATTATGCAAAGTGGATCGATCTGTTTGAGCACGTGGGCTGCTTTGAGCCCGAGTTTGTCGAGCGCACGGGCAAGGCGCCCCGCCGCGCGCCGGGTTTGGGCGACTTTGCCATCGCGGCCCAGGACGCCGTGATCGCCGCGCAAAACGCCGTGGTTGCCGCCGAGGCCCTGGGGCTGGGAAGCTGCTACATTGGCGACATCGTGGAGAACGCCGAGGAAGTTGCCGAGCTGCTCGATCTGCCGCCCTATACCATGCCGCTGTCGATGCTCATCATCGGCACGCCCCGTAAGGAGCGTCCGGCCATTGCGCACCCCGTGGTGAACCTGGTGCACGAGGAGCGCTACTGCCGCGCGGATGCCGCGACCATGGACGCGCAGGTGGCCGAGATGGACGCAATGTTCCGTCCGCATGCCCGCGAGGTGGGGGAGCGCGTCGTGGACATCTATACCCGCAAGCACACGAGTCCCTTTATGGCCGAGATGAGCCGATCCATGGAATGGTGGTTCAAAAACTGGCTTGGAAAATGACGAATGTGACAAAGTGGCAGTCCCTTTGTCACATTTCATATCGCCGCGGTGGCCTAAAGGCCGTATAAATGTTTATTTAGCTGGGAAAACAGTGCCATTCAAACATGGGCCGATTACCTATAATTCCTTCGAACATTAAAGTTGGGAGGAAACCGGCTTATGGAACAAAAGGCCAAGGAGGCAGCCTCGCACGCTGCGATTCCTGTGAGCATCTCGGCGATGCTCGTCACGCTGGGCGTGGTGTACGGCGATATCGGCACCAGCCCTATGTATGTAACCAAGGCGCTCGTTGCCGGCAACGGCGGCATCGGAAGCGTGACGGAGGAGTTCGTGCTTGGCGCGCTCTCCCTTGTCGTGTGGACGGTCACGCTGCTGACCACCATCAAGTATGTGCTCATCTCGCTGCGCGCCGATAACCATGGTGAGGGCGGCATCTTTGCCCTGTACAGCCTGGTCAAGCGTTGCGGCAAGTGGCTCATCATCCCCGCCATGCTGGGCGGCGCCGCATTGCTCGCTGACGGCATCCTGACGCCGGCCGTTACCGTTACCACGGCCATTGAGGGCCTGCGCACCATCCCGGCGGTCCATGCCGTGCTGGGCGATGACCAGGGCCGCGTCGTCGCCATTACGCTCGCCATCATCATTGCGCTCTTCTTGGTACAACGTATCGGTACGGCCAAGATCGGTCACGCCTTTGGCCCCATCATGACGCTGTGGTTCCTGTTCTTGGGCGGCACGGGTCTGTTCTTTGTCTTCCAGTACCCCGCGGTGCTGCTGTGCCTCAACCCGCTGCGTGGCATCGGCTTTTTGTTGAGCCCCAACAACCACGCGGGCATCATGATTCTGGGCAGCTGCTTCCTTGCCACCACCGGTGCCGAGGCGCTCTACTCCGACATGGGCCACGTGGGTCGCGGCAACATCTACGCCACCTGGCCGTTCGTTAAGTGCTGTCTGCTGCTTTCCTATATGGGCCAGGGCGCGTGGCTTATCAACAACGCCGCCAACCCCGAGCTCATGGGTATCGCCGACCTCAACCCCTTCTACCAGATGCTCACCCCGGGCCTGCGCCCGTTTGCCGTCGGCCTTTCCACCGTCGCGGCCATCATCGCCTCGCAGGCGCTCATCACCGGCGCATTCTCGCTGGTGTCCGAGGCCAGCCGTCTGGACCTCATGCCGCACATGCAGGTCTTCTACCCTGCCGAGACCAAGGGCCAGCTCTACATCCCCATGGTCAACAACGTCATGCTTGTCGGCTGCGTCATCGTGGTGCTGCTGTTCCAGAACTCGGCGCATATGGAAGCCGCCTACGGCCTTGCCATTACGCTGACTATGATGTGCACCACGCTGCTGCTCTTCTTCTACCTGCATGAGGAGCGCAAGCTCAAGGTTGCTCCGTGGATCTTCGCGGCCTTCTTCCTTTTGCTCGAAGGCTTCTTCTTCGTGAGCTCGCTCACCAAGTTCTTCCACGGCGGCTACTTCACCATCCTCATGGCCGCGCTCATTATGGGCATTATGGTGTGCTGGTACAACGGCACGGCGGTCGAGCAGCGCCAGTTTACGCTGCTGCCGCTGCGCAGCTACCTGCCGCAGCTCAAGCGCCTGCGCGACGACGACCGTTACGAGCGCATGAGCGACAACGTCGTGTACCTGACCAAGGACACCCATACCGACTACATCGACCGCGATATCGTCTACTCGATCTTGGACAAGCATCCCAAGCGCGCCCGCGCCTGGTGGTTCGTGAATGTCGAGACCATGGACGAGCCGCATACCTTTGCCTATTCGGTCGAGACGTTCGGCACCGACTACGTGTTCCGCGTGCATCTGTACCTGGGCTACAAGATCAACCAACGCGTCAATGCCTACCTGCGTCAGGTTGTTCAGGACCTGGCTGCCACCGGCGAGCTGCCGCCGCAGACGCATGACTACTCGGTCTACAAGGATCCGGGTAACATCGGTACGTTCAAGTTCGTCCTGATCCGTAAGCTTCTGGCGCCCGAAAGCGATGTGGAGCCCAGCGAGCGTACGGCCATCACGCTCAAGTACATCATCCGCCGCGCCGCCGGCACGCCCGCACGCTGGTACGGCCTGGAGAACTCCAACGTGAGCTTTGAGTACGTGCCGCTGTTCACCAAGTTCAAGGCCGTGAACAAGATGCAGCGCCTGGCCCCCAATGAGCGGCCGTAGTCGACGCTCGAGGTTTGTCTGCGAACGGGCGGGTTTGTATTGACGGGGATTGAGTCCTGGGAGGAAACCATGGATGCAAAGGTGCTTGACGGTTGCGATCTTGCGACCGAGCTGGTGCGTGAGGTACGCGCCGATGCTGCCGAAGATCGGTTCTTTACGAATCGGGCCAACATGGATATGGCCGACCGCGTGATTTCGATCGTGGTGACGGTGCTTGTCGCGGCGTGCGTGTGCGCACTGCTCGCGCACGTGCTGTTTGTCTAACGACCGCAGGTTGCAAAGGCTTTACACTTGGAACCACCACAAGGGGAAACCACCACAAGGGTGCCTGTCCCCTTTGTGGTGGTTTTTGTTTTTGAGAGAGGGGCGGGACGCTGATGGACGTCCGTACGGACGGCGATATTGCCGATAGCTTTTGGTGGCGGCGCACAACGCTGACGCGCCGCACTCCTCTGTATGACGCCTGCGTATCGGTGGGGCTGCTGGTCGCGGCGACGATTGTGGGCGCGCTGCTCGACCATCCGGGTCTCGCGCCGAGCATCATGATCGTCTATGTGTTCGCCGTTCAGCTGTGCGCATTCTTTACCTGGAGTCGCCTGTATTGCTTGCTGAGCTCGGCTGCCGCCGTGGCGCTCTACAACTTTTTGTTTGTCGACCCGCGCTACTCGCTGTCGCTTATCGACCGCGGCTATCCCGGCATGTTCTTCATCATGTTCGTGGTTTCGCTTGTGTCGAGCTCGATTGCGTTGGCCCTGCGCCGCGCCTTGGCACAGGCTGCCGCCAGCGACCGCCGCACGCATATGGTGCTCGAGACCAACCGCATGCTGCAGCGGTGCGCCGATCAGCATCAGATCGTTCACGCCATGGCCACGCAGCTGGCGCGTCTTTCGGGCTGTCCGGTTGTGTGGTACAGCGCCGACGCCGAGGGCGATGACCTGCTGCCGCGTGCGACGTACACGGCCGTGGGCGATGCCGCCCCGGTGCACGAGCTGGCGCCGCAGATGCCGCCGAGGCTCTCGGCGTCCGCCTACGTGGGAACGCCGCTCGACGCCACGTTTGGCGGTTCGGCGTTTTATGGCATCTACCTGACGGTTCGCACGGGCGACGGCTTCGTGCGCTCGGGCGACCCCGCCTCGGTGGTGGGCGTGCTGGCTATCGTTGCCGAGCCCGATGTGCTAACACACGAGGAACGGACACTTGCCGATGCCATCGTGAGCGAAGGCGAGCTGGCACTCGATCGCGCTCGTGCCATGGAGGCCCGTGAGGAGGCGGCGGTGCTCGCCAAAAACGAGCAGCTGCGCGCCAACCTGCTGCGCTCCATCTCGCACGACCTGCGCACGCCGCTCACCAGTATTTCGGGTAATGCCGACGTGCTGCTCGACCAGGGCTCGACCGGCACCGCCGTGCTCGACGCCCAGACGCGCCGCGGCCTGCTCCTGTCCATTCGCTCGGATGCGCAATGGCTCAACGCCACTGTCGAGAATCTGCTCGCTATCACCAAGCTCGAGGGTGGCGGCATGCATCTGTCGACCACGCTCGAGCTCATGGACGATATCGTCGAGGAGGCACTGCGCCACGTGAACCCTGCCGTGCGCGAGCACGACCTTAAGGTGGTGCCGTGCGACGAGCCGGCGCTCGTCAACGTCGATGCGCGTCTGATGGTGCAGCTGGTGGTCAATCTGGTGAACAACGCCATCACCTATACGCCCGCAGGCTCGCATATCGTGATTTCGATTGGCGTCGACGATGGACGCGTGGCGTGCTCGGTGGCCGATGACGGCCCGGGCATTGCGCCCGAGGACCGCGAGCGGATCTTTGAGTCGTTCTACACCGCCAACCATGGTCTTGCCGATAGCCACCGCAGCGTGGGCCTAGGTCTTTCGCTCTGCCGCTCCATTGCGTTGGCGCATGGCGGTAGCATAGAGGTTGCCGCGGCGGACCCGCACGGCTCGGTCTTTACGATTGAGCTTCCCGTCGCCGACGTTTCGTTTGATAAGGAGTAGCGCTGTGCCGAACTCTGCCGTAAAACCGCTCATCTTGGTCGTTGAGGACGATCCCGCCGTTCGCAACCTTATCGTTGCCGCACTCGAGGCGCACGGCTTGCGTCATATGGCCGTGGAGACCGCCCATGCCGCTATTGCCGCTGCCTCGTCGCAGGCGCCGAGCATCGTGCTACTCGATCTGGGCCTGCCCGATATGGACGGCGTCAAGGTGGTGGAGTCGGTGCGCGCATGGTCGGGCATGCCGATCATCGTGGTTTCGGCGCGCAGCGAGGACGCGGACAAGATCCGCGCGCTCGATGCCGGAGCCGACGACTACCTGACCAAGCCGTTTTCGGTCGAGGAGCTGCTCGCGCGCATTCGTACGACACTCAGGCGCCTTTCGTATGCGCAAACGGGCGGCGTTGCCTCCGAGGGCTCGTTCGATACCGGTGAGCTGCATATCGATTTTGATGCCGGCATCGCCACGATGGATGGCGAGGAGCTGCATCTGACGCCGATCGAGTACAAACTGCTATGCCTGCTGGCGCATAACGCCGACAAGGTGCTCACGCACCAGTCTATCCTGCACGAGATTTGGGGCACGGCAACCAAGAGCGACCTGGCGAGCCTGCGCGTCTTTATGGGCACGCTGCGCAAGAAGATCGAGTCCGACCCCGCGCATCCGCGCTACATCCAAACCCACGTGGGCATCGGTTACCGATTGGTCACCCAAGGCTAGATCGCCAACCACCATCCCAATATGAGTTGCGGTGAAATAGTTCCTGTTTGGTCCTTTACCAGGCATTTTTAGGAACTATTCCACCGCAACTTTGTCTATTTGCCCTTGGGCTTGCTGGCGTAGAACTTCTTCTTTTTGGGCTTGCCGGCGGGGGAGGGTTTGTCGGCAAAGTTGGACTTGCCGTTGCCGGCCTGCGCGTGCGCGGGCGCCGTTGCGCGGGGCTTGCGGGCCTCGGGGTTGCGCAGCTCCTCGACGCGCTCGGCAATCTCCTCGGCACTAAAGCCGACTTCTGCCATGGCGTCCTCGATGGGCAGGCGGCGCACGATATAGCAGTGGTGCACCTTCTGGTTGCGCGCGAAGTCCTCGGGGATGGTCCGCGCCGTAATGTCCTCCAATACCACGCCCGCGCGTGCGAGCTTGCGCGTCTCGGGACGGAAGCCGCGCAGGTTGCAGCTAAAGATGGCATGGCCGCCCTGCGCGAGCAGGCGCGATACACCGGCCAAAAGTTCAACATGGTCGCGCTGGACATCCCAGGTGCGGCGGCCCATCTTAGACGAGTTCGAAAACGTGGGCGGGTCGACAAAGATCAGGTCCCAGCGGTTGCGCGTCTGACGCTGGTCGCGAATCCAGGCGAGCACGTCGTCGCGCACAAAGTGATGCTGCGGTCCCACAAAGCCGTTCTGACGCATATTGCGCTCGGCCCAGTCCAGATAGGTGTTGGAAAGGTCGACCGTCACGGTCTCCTCGACGCCGCCGTCTGCCGCATAGCAGGTGGCGGTGCCGGTATAGGCGAACAGGTTGAGGAAGCGGCGCGCCTGCTTGGCGTGCTCGCGCACCAGGTTGCGGGTGACGCGGTGATCCAGGAAGATACCCACATCCAGGTAGTCGTCAAAGTTGACGGCAAAGGTGAGCCCGCCCTCTTCGATGAGCGGGAGGCGACGGCGTGCGATGTTGGCGCGCTCGCCTGATGCGCCCTTACCGGCGCCCTGCTTGCCGTACTGCGAGCCGCCGCGCGAACGCATGCGGGCCTTGGCGTGCACATGTTCGGCCGGCACGTCCAGGATACGCGGCGCGATGGCCAGAATGTCGAGCATGCGGGCCTGGGCCAGCGCGGGGTCGATGGTCTTGGGCGCGGCGTATTCGGCGATGACGAGCCAGCGGCCCGGCGTCTGCGGGCAGCCCTCGTACAGATCGATGGCGGCGGAGTAATCGGGTAGGTCGGCATCGTAGACGCGGTAGCAGCTCACGCCCTCGCGCTTGGCCCACTTGCGACGCAGGCGGGCGTTCTTGCGCAAGCGGTTGGCGAACTGCTCAGACTCGGGGATGAGCACGGGCAGCGGCTTGCCGTCGCCCAGGTCGAGTGTGGCGGCAGGTTCGGGCATGGGGGTGTTGGCGGCTTCGTCTTGAGCGTCTGCGGTCTGCTCCTCGGCATCTGCGCTGGTCGCAGCTTCAAATGCCGCGGCGGCGTGGTCGAGCGAGGGCCAGACCTCGATAGTCGCCTCTTCGTTGTTGGGCATGACGGCGATTGAGCGCTCGGGCTCGGCGTGGAGCGCGCGGGCCAGCAATCCGTCGCGGGTGAGCGCGGCGACCGGCGCCGAAGCGAGCTCGGGCGCGCGGTGCAGCTCGCCGATGAGCGTCATGGCGTCGTGCATAAGCGACAGCGGCGTCTCGGTCGTATCTGCGACCACGGCGGCGCCGGCGACGGCGCCCGCATGGTCCAGCACGGTGGCGGGCTTGGCGGCGCAAAAATCGACAAAGCGCTTGTAGCCGGCGCACTTGACCATGCGCTCGGCGGTCTTGCGGGCGGCGGGGTCAACATCCACAGCCACGATGCGTGCCTGGCGCTCGCGTGCTGCCGCCTCGCGCTCGCGTGCCTCGGCAAGCAGCTGCTCCCACAGGGCGGCGTCGTGCAGCTGCCAGCCCTCAAAGCCCCAGCGCTCGCGTGCGGCGCCCGGGGCGCGGTCGGTCAGAATATTCACGGCCTCCAGCAGCAGACCGCCGCCGGCGCACGAGGCGTCGATCAGCGTAGGCAGCGCTTCGTTTTCGTAATCATCGGCCGTCAGCTCGCGCTCGCACAGTGCGGTCCAGCCGACCTGCGCGAGCACCAGGGCGGCGTAGTCGGGGCGCAGCACGTGCGTGCCCTCGCCGGCGCGGGTCGCGGCGGGCGGCAGGCGCTTGAACAGCGGGTCGCCCGAAAGGTCCAGGCTGATGCTCGCGCGGCGCTGGCGCAGCGAAAGCAACAGGTGAACGTCGGGATCGGCAGCGTCGACATCGGCGCGACGGCCCGTGGTCTCGGCCAGACGGTCGCACAGCGCGTCCTTGGCGCGCAGGGCCGAGAAGCGCGTGTTGCGCAGCTGCTCGGTCACGCCGCGGGCGGTGATGGCAATGGTGGCGCCGGGGCGGACGATGTTCTCCCAGGCGATGTCGTAAACGCTATCGTACAGCTCATCGGCATCCTGCGCCTCAAAGCGCCCGAGCACCGCAAACACGCGGCTCGCTAGGCGCGACCACAGACAGGCGCGGTAGCCTTCTTCGAGCTCGCCCTCAAACGTGGCGCGGCCCTTCAGCCGGCGAACATGCGAAAGCCCGAGGCGTTTAAGCTCATCGGCGAGTGCGGACTCAAAGCCTTCGGGGCAGCTTGCGTAAAATTCCATGGGTGACCTCTCTGGTTGCGTCGCTCCATTATATGATGGATGCTTAGTTTGCCCTTATCCTCGAAAGGAACCCATATGATTGATGCGTGTCCCGAACCCGCTGTGCTCTTTTTTGACGTGGACGGCACGCTGACGTCGTTCGATCCCGACGATATGACCGATAAGGACTTCAATGCAATCCATCCGTCGAAGGCTGTTGTCAATGCATTTGGTCGCCTGCGCAATGCGGGCCACCAGGCATTTATCTGCACGGGCCGTCCCCTGTGGCTGGTTGCCGATGGCCTGCGTGCGCTGAACCCGGCGGGTATCGTTGCCATGGCGGGGGCGACGCTCGAGGTCGAGGGCCGCGTGGTGTATGAGGACTGCTTTGACGAAGACATTGTTGAGGAGCTTGCACGCCGTATGGCCGCGGCAGGGATTGAAGCCTTTTTCGAGACCAACGTGGCTACTTTTGCCCTGGAACCCGCGGGTGTTGAGCAGTCGTCTCTGATTGGCACTTCTGTGGTGCACAGCACCGAGGAAATGCGCGTCGACGGCCGTCTGCGCGTGGGCAAGGTATGCCTCAGTGTGCCCAGTTTGGCTCGCGTGGCCAACGATGACGGCTTTATCGATCGCGAGTTTGAGCTGTGCAACACCGGTGGCCAGAATCGCGAGCTGAGCCCCAAGGGCATTGACAAGGGCGTGGGCGTGGCGCGAGCGCTGGAATACCTGGGTCGCACCGGCAACGCGCGCACCTTTGGCTTTGGCGATTCCGGCAACGATCTGGGTATGCTCGCCGCTGTCGAGACGGCCGTGGCCATGGGCAACGCTATGCCCGAGGTCAAGGCAGTCGCCGACTACGTGACCGACGATGTCGCCCACGACGGCACGGTTACGGCGATGCGCCACTTCGGCTTGATTTAATAAATGGCCGGTTCGCCCTCGATGTGGGCGAACCGGCCATTTGAGTTATTTTGCAAAATAGAGCTTGGGATGACTGCGGCTGCTTTCGATGGCCGCCGTCATGATGCCCTCATTGTCTCCATCAACGATGATGCCATCGAGGTCATCGATCTGCGCGGACTGATAAAAACTGGTCTTGTTGAACTTTCCCTGGTCAACCATCATATAGCCCTGGTTTGAGTTGGTCAGATACATGCTCTTGATCATGGCCGAGAAGTCATGCTCGACGGTAAAGCCGTGGTCGGGATGGAATCCGTCCGCGCTGACAAATGCCTTGTCGGCATGAAGCTTGCTCATGCAGTCGAGCGTTAGCGCGCCCGCGAGATAAAGGTGACCCTTTCGCACGGAGCCGCCTAACAGCACTACCGAAGCATTGGGCAGATTAAAGCTGGCATAGTTTGCGATAGCAAGATCGCCGGTGATGATGGTGATATCGCGTTTGTCCATGAGGGCCTTAGTGAAGTAAAAGGCCGTGGTGCCGATGTCGATCACCAGAACGTCGCCATCGTCAACAAGAGTTGCTGCGGTCGCGGCGATTGCCTCCTTGGCCTCGACTTGGACATTGATGCGCTCTTCGGGATACGAAATGGCATTGGAACGAGAAAGCGATGCCGCTCCGCCACGTACGCGACGCAATTTGCCTTCCGATTCCAGCGAGACGAGGTCGTGTCGCGCGGTAACTTCCGAAACCGAAAAGCGGCGAACGATGTCGGATACCGAGATATTTGGCTTTTCGGCCAGCCAGTTCATGATAAATCGCTGACGTTCGGCCGGGGAAAGGTCTGAAGTTGATGCCATAAGTCGCTCCTTTTGAACGAAAGGCAAAAGAAATGCCTTTCGTAATCGAAATATAACGTATCGATATGAAAAGAACAAGGCGAAATCGAGCGAACGAGATGAATGACACGCCTTGCTTTTATTTGTAATTAGTAGTTGGTCTGACGTGCAGAATGCCTGCAACAGCCAGTAAAGAGTCTTGCCTGAAAGGTGTTCGAAAAAAAGTGAGATACGTTCACGCCCGATAATCGACCGTTCACGGAAAGTTGGCAATTGAGCTTTCGATATCTTTTGAAGTAGTTTATAAAAGAAAGCCGAAAAGCTTTTGAAACAAAGAAAAAGGCTTTCGATAGCAATAATGCTAGATGAGAAAGGACCAACATGGCGATCAAGGTGTTTGCCGACGGCGCTAACCTCGAGGGCATGCTTGACATGCACGACAATGGCAACGTTCAGGGCTTCACGACCAATCCTTCCCTTATGAAGGCCGGTGGCGTGACTGACTACCGTGCTTTTGCCAAGACGGTTCTTGAGCACATCACTGATGTGTCGGTCTCTTTTAATATGAGCAGGACATTGTCAAGAGGCAAAATCGGGCCTGGCCCCAACGA